>JACOTZ010000050.1 GCA_016178155.1 Acidobacteriota bacterium | reverse complement strand
TATCCCGGATAGCGTGGCGCCTGGGCGGCGGCGCCGCGCCCCAAAAGATCCAGGTCACGATTGCGCAAACACCTCAGTGATGGGCTTGCCGTGGTCGGTAATCGGGACGGGGCGCTCACCGGCGTACAGGTTCTTGCCAGGATCAATGCCCAATGCGCAATGAATGGTGGCGTGGAAATCGGGGATGGAGACCGGCCGCTCGACGACTTTCTTGCCGAGCTCATCGGTTGCGCCCACGACGCGGCCCGGTGCGCAGCCCGGCCCCGGCGAGCAGGCTGGAAAATGCGACCGACTGGTGGCCGCGTCCGCCCCCGCCGTCGAATTCCGGCGGGCGGCCGAATTCGGTCGTCAAGACAACCAGAGTCCTGTCGAGGAGCCGGCTGCGCTCGAGGTCGACGAGGAGCGCTGCCAGCGCCTGATCGAGGTCCTGGATCAGGAGATGCTGTTTGAGCTGGCCCTCGTTGTGCGTGTCCCAGCCGGTGCCGTTGAGGAAATTGAGGTTGAAGGACACCTCGACGAAACGCACGCCGGCCTGTATGAGCCTGCGGGCCAAAAGACAGCGCTGCCCGAACTCGCCCCCATAGGACTCGCGCAGAGATTTCGGCTCCTTCCGCAGGTCGAACACGTTCACGAAGCGGGAACCGGCCATGCGGAAGCCGAGCCGGCTCACCGCCGCCTGGCTTTTCACCACGTCATCACCGGGGTTGCGTTTCAGGAAGGTGTCCTGCATGCGCCCGAGGAGCGTCTCGCGCCTGTCCTGGCGTGCGGCGCCGACATCGGGCGGCCGCATGAACCCGTTGGGACCGGTCTCCACCTGGGTGAGGTAGACATAGCCGTGCCTGGCGCCGAGGAAACCCGGGTCCCGGGTGATGTTCGGATATCCCATCACTACGTAGGCGGGCACTTCGTCCGACTTCGTCCGGAGCTGGTGGGACACGACGGAGCCGATGGACGGGTACTGAATGGTCCCGCTCGGCAGCCTGCCGGTGTGGACCAGGTTGGCCGCCGCGGCGTGCTCGCCGCTGATTTTGTGCGTGAGCGATCGCACGATGACGCAGCGGTCGAGCAGCGGCGCGGTGCGCTTGAGATGCTCGCAAACCTGCTCCCCGCGGATGGCGGTGCTGATGGCGCCGTAGTAGGAGCCGGGCATCTTCTTGCCGTCGCCGCAGCGCTTTGGATCGAACGTATCAATGTGGGCGGCGCCGCCTCCGAGCCACAGGAAAATGCACGCGTCGGCGCTGCCCTTGGGAAAGGCCGCCGCGGTGGAGGCGGCGAGCGGTGAAGCCGCGGCGGCGGCCGCGGTCTTCAGCAAATCACGTCGAGTGAGATTCATGGATATCTCTCCGCTTACGGCACCATGACAAATTCCGGCGAATTGATCATCGCCCAGAGCACATCCTCGAAATGCTCGCGGAATTCGGGCGCCAGCCGCTTTGTCGGCTCGTCGCCCATCCGCAGGCGCTTCTCCTCTTCGAGGCGGATGAGGGTGGCCTCCGCGCTCAAGTGGTTCGACCAGGACACACGGGTATCGGTCTTGCGCCCGGTAGTGACGATCTTCGCGCCTTTGACGCGCCGGCCGGGATAGTACGGCTGGAGCAGACCGGTGAGCATACGCGTTTCCTCGACGCCAGGGGGCCGTGACAGCACGCGCAGGAACGTCTCCTCGAGGAGCCGTTGGAGCGGTATGTCCTCAAGCGCCAGCCTGGTAAAGGCGCTATCGTCGGAGAGCCGCGCCATGCGCGTGCCCAGCACCCCGTTGGCGAGGATCAAAGTTTGCATGGGCGAGGCGGCATCGTCGCGCGTGGTGGCCGGGTCTTGGCGCGACTGCCGCCAGCCGTAGGCGCTGAGCACATCCACGATCGATTGAGCGATCGGCAGCGCCAGCGCCGGGCGGTCGCGCTCGTTCGACAGGGCGGTCATCTGCCAGGATCGTTTCGGCCGGCCCATGTTCAGGAATTGCCGCGCGGGCCGGTCGCCCGCGGGGTTGAGGTTCATCTCTTCGCTATCGAAGTTTTTCCCGGCGGCCAGATGGAGCGAATCGACCAACTGTTCGGCCGTCATGTTGCGGCGCACCGGTCCGGTGAACAACCGCACGGCGGCGCTGTTCTGCTCGGCGGTGAAACCCACGGGCCGGCGCTGGTAGACATGCGAGGACAGGACCAGGCGTGCCAGGTGCTTGAGGTCGTAACCGCTCGTGACGAATGCGCGCGCGAGATATTCGAGGAGCTCGGGGTGCGAGGGCCTGGCGTGCGACCAGTCGTCCGCCGGCTCCACCAGTCCCACGCCCAGGTAGCGTTTCCACACGCGGTTGGCGATCACCCGAGGAAAGCGCTCATTCTCCGGGCCAACGATATACGCCGCCACTTCACGGCGCGTCGGGAGCGCGCCCGAAGCCGGCGGCAACCCGGTATCGGCATGCGCGGCGAGGTTCGCGAAGGGCCATCGCGGCGTGATGACTTCGCCTGGCTTGAGCGCTACCGTAACCATGGGTTTGCGCCCGCCCTCGACCATGGCTACCGTGCTGGTGGCCGGCAGCTTTACCTCCCTGCCGTTCAGCATGGCAGCCAGGCTAAACAGGTCGCGCTGTTTGAACGGATGGAAGGGCGCGTCATGGCAGCGGGCGCACTGCAGCTTCTGCCCGAGAAAAGCGCGCGCGACGATGTCGGCCTTCGCCGCCATGGGGGCGTCGGTCAAGGTCGCCTGCGAGAACGCGGCCGGGCCGCCCTGATGGATGCTGCCCTCCATTTCGATCAGCTCGGTGACCAGCCGGTCGAAGGGAAGATTGTCCGCGAAGGACTGGTAAAGCCACCAGCGGAACGGGCCGGTGTTGTTCAGATCGGGTTTGAGGATGCCTGGATTTTCCGCCAGCACGTCCTGCCAGTAGGCGACCCAGTGGTCGGCCCAGCCCGGGCTGGCAAGCAGCCGGTCGATTGCCTTCTTGCGGCGCACGGCCGGCGGATCGGCCAGAAAGACGCGAATCTGGGCAGGCGTGGGGATGACACCGGTCGTGTCCAGGGTCACCCGCCGCAGGAACTCCAAATCGGAGGTGAGCGCTGTCGGCCGGGCCTGCTCCGCCTCCAGCCTCGCGCCAATGAACCGGTCCACGTCGTTGTAGACCGGCATGTGAGTTTGCGGCGGGACGGGCGCGGGTGTGTTCCGCAACAGCTCGCGGACCTTCTGGTGGCGCTCGCGCCAGGCGGCGACCGCCTCCTGGCTCACAGCGCGCCGGCGGGCCGCGTCGGCGCCGCGGTGGCGCCGCGGTGGCGCCGGAGGGAAGCGGCGGCACACTTCTCCCAATCAGCGTCGGTCAACCGCGGCGCGCCGCCGGGTCCGAGCAGCCGCTCGATTGCGCCCGGCCGGCCGAAGCTGACCGCAAGCTCGCCCGGTGTGGGGTACAGACCCTTACCGCCAATCACGGCCACCAGCGTGAAGGTATGCTCGCCGGCGAGCTCGAGCAGGGCCTTGGCATCCTGGTGCGGATACGCGGGCGGGCGGTGGCCCGTCTCATCGTGCACGGGGGGCGGCGGAACGGGATCGTTGCCGGATTTGTTCGGCTTCTGCGGCTCCGTGTGGGCAACCTCTTTGCCGTCCAGCAGCAGGACCGCCGCACCACGGGCGCGAAGCCGAAAGTTGTAAGAGCCGGGCGCAAAGCGGCGCGTGTAGGTGGCGCGCAGGACAAACGGCTCAGAGCGGTCGAGCGGGACCGCGTTCTTCGCGAACTTTGCCGGCGTGTGCACGAAAGCGAACGCCGGCTCCGTGTAGTGTTCGGTGGGCTCGCCAGCCGGCTGGAGCTCCGAGCCCGCGGGCAGGTTTTCGAAAAGTTCGACCCTGACCGGGTATCCGGACAGATCCTCGCCCCGGGGGCTGTCCGGCGCTGCCATCGTGAGCGCCGCCAGCCCCGGGATCAGCAGCAGAAACAAGCGCATCCCTACCCCTCCATCAATCACCCGATCGTGCGGCAGATTTTTAGGCTGCCCCACGCTCCTTGCCCAGCTCGATTTTCACACTCCTAGGCCGGCAACAGCCGGGGTTGAGAAATGCGGGCGAGCAAATCAAGGCCGCATTCCGGTGCGGCACAGGCGCCTCCCGTGCCGGTGAGGCCGGAACCGCAGAACCTGCAATGTTCGCATCCAGCATGAGCCGTACGGCGGGCGGGATCCCTGTCTCGGCCTGTGGACACACCCTCCACCCCGGATCAGTGTACGACCATCCAAGCGCCCTGGCAAAGTTACGAACGGTCTGTCGAACCGTTCCAACGTTCGAAGAATAAGGACTTTGTAACGCCGCGGAAGTATGAGCCGGTAATCGCTGCCGGCAGGCCCGAGTTACCACTGGCCGGTGGCGCTGAGGTCACGCCATCGCGGCGGCCGCCGGCTACCGCCGCATTCGCAATACGCGGTGGTTGTAGCTGTCCGAGATATACAGATCCCCGTTCGGCGCCACGGCGACGCCGTGCGGCCGCGCCAGCTCGGTTTCAAGCGGATTTCCCGCCGCGATCTTGTCACCTCGATTACCGGTGCCGGCGATTGTGATCAGCTTTCCGTCACCCGGGGTGTAGCGGCGGACGAGGTGATTCTCCGCGTCCGCAATGATGACGCTGTCGTCGCGGTCTACGCACAGGTGCTTGGGACCCTTCATGTCCGGCTGCACCTGGCCGGGCGCGATGAGCGTGCGGACGCGGCCCTGCCGGTTCACGACACGTAGAGCATTGCCGCGGCGCTCCAGGATGTAAATATTTCCCTTCGAGTCCACAGCCACGGCCCGCGGGTCCACCAGCGGGGCCTCCCGGGCGACGGCGCCGTCCTGGGGCACTCCGCTCGACCCGTTGCCGGCGACTGTGGTCACGGTTCCTTTGCGGAGGTTGATCTCGCGAATGCGCTTGTTGTTCAGATCGGCGACATACAGCCGGTCGCCAGCGCGGTTCACGTCGATTCCGAACGCGCCGTTGAACTGTGCCTTCACCGCCGGACCGCCATCCCCCGAGAAGCCGGGTTGTCCGGTTCCGGCCACCGTCGTGATGGTAGCCGATCTCATATCGATGCGGCGAACCACATGATTGAGCGTATCGGCGACATACATGTACCGGCCGTTCGAGATCACGATGCCATGCGGATCTTTGAGCTGGGCCTTCACCGCCGGACCGTTGTCGCCCGAGTAGCCCGCGCTACTGGTTCCGGCGAACGTGGATGCATGACCTGCCCGGTCGATTTTCGTGATCTTCTCGCCCTTATACTCGCAGATATACCAGTCGCCGTTGACTCCGAAGGCCACGGCAAAAGGCTCGACGAGCTTTACTTCGGTGGCCCTGCCGGTTTGCGCGGCGCCTCCTCCCGCAACCTGCTCTATCATGGCGGCGCTTGCCGCGGCCGCTACAAGAAAGATCAGCGCTCTCATATACCCTCCACGGTTGCCGTGCTTCCCGGCGCAGGTCAGCGGTCGAGCCACCCCGGATACCAGCGGAATACATTGCCCGTGAGGCTGCCGATGAAGATCTCGCCCGCCTTGCTGACGTTGATCCAGTGTCCCGGACTTTCCATGGCGCCCAGGATGCGGCCACTCTGGAGATCGATTTTCATGATCCGGCCGGCGAGAGTGTCGTAGGTCCGGTTCTCGATATTGTTGCGGTGCGTGATGATCCACATCTCGTCCGCGGGCGTGATGAAGATGTTCTGGGTTGCCCCAAGGTGAGTCCACTGCTTGAGAAACTTTCCGTCGGGATCGAAGATCTGGATGCGATTGTTCTCGCGGTCGCTGACGTAAACACGACCCTTCGAGTCGACGGCCACGGAGTGCGGCAGGTGGAATTGCCCCGCCGCGCTCCCGGGCGTGCCCCAGGCGGTGATGTATTTGCCCGCGCTCGAGAACTTCACAACCCGGGAATTGCCGTACCCGTCGGCTACGTATAACTCACCCTGGGGTGAAAAGGCGATGTCGGCGGGCTTGTTGAACGTCTTGTCGTCGGTGCCGGCCTTGCCTTTGATGCCGAGGGTCAGCAGCAGCTTGCCTGTGCGGTCGAACTTCATGACCTGGTGATCGACGTTGTCGGTCACCCAGACGTACCCTTCTTTGTCGATACGCAGACCGTGCGGCTGGCCGAACATCCCCTTGCCCCACGAGCGCAAATACTTTCCCTTGGCATCGAACACCACGATGGGGTCGGCCTTGGGCCCGCGCTGGAACACGTAAACCTGGCCGGAGGCATCGGTCGCCACCGCCGAGACCCGCCCGAACTTCCAGCCGCCGGGCATCGTGTCCGGCTCCTCGCCGAAGCGGATGTTCACGCGGTACCTCAGGAGACCGCCTTCGTGCGGATACCAGCCCTGCTGCGCCGCCGCCACGGTGACCAGCGCGAATATCGCGAGCACCCGAAAATGTCTCATCCAGTCCTCCATTGCGCGGCTATCGGGCTACCCGCCGCGAAGCCGCCTCCAAATGCACCGGCTGCGTGAACGCACCGTTCACCGCCGAATCCCAGGCGGCGAACCGGACCCACTTCTGGCCCCGCAGGTCCACCGGGATCTCGAATCGCCTGGACCCGAAGGGACCAGTGTCGGCCGCCGGAACGATTTTTCGCCGCACCCGGTCGCCGTCGCCCCACACTACCTCGACGAACTCCAGCGGGAAGGTCCACTCCACCTCCGCCGTTACCGATGAGCTCCCGTTCACCCGGAAGCTGCTGATCAGGACCTCGCCCGTGCTCACGAAGAAATCACCCTCGCGCAGCGCTTTCAGCAGAGGCGACCAGTCGCGCGCCGGCGGCAGCGTGCCGAGTTTGACATAGTTCACGTTGAAATCGCCGTAGAGGTCGTATTCCGGGAATTTTTTGTAAGTGTCCACCTCGGCCAGCAGGTACTTTGGCCGGCCCCAGTTATTCATGTCATCGAGTGCGTCGAAGCAGCGCTTCTCGCACAGGCGCTTCTCCGACAGGTCCACCGGCAGCGCTTTCCAGCCGCCGCCGAGCCAATGATCGCTACGGAAATAGTCGGTCTCGCGGATTTTGTCCGGGTAGCCGTGCGAGCCTTTGGTGCGCGGATGCGTCTGCCAGACGTAGGCGTCTTCGCGCTTGAGCATTTCGAAGACTTCGGCGGTGTTCGAGGGACGGTATACGGCCCCATACTTCGCGTCCTTTTCGATGAACTGCTGCTCCGGGGTGCGCCGGTGCGTCCAGAACACCGGCTTGGGAAAGAGGATGTTGTAGTGGCCGCCGAGGTAGGCATTGGCTTCCTCGCCGGGAAGGATCAGGAAGTCGCGGTCCGAGTGCCGGCGGCAGGCCTCATAGTAAGCTTCGAGCTCCTTGAGCCGTACCGAACCGGGGTCGTTCGGGTGCCCGTCGCCATGGAAATCGCAGTTATAAACGATGTTGACGCCGAGCGCGCGCATCGCGGGGATCCAGGGCGCCAGCGTGTCGAGCGATCCCGAATCGGTCAGCTCCTTGGTGAAGGCCGTGTGGAAGTGCGTGACCATGGTCTTGTAGCCGGGCAGCGGTTTGTAGGTATCGCCATGTGTATAGGCGAGCGCCGCCTCGCGCGTCTGGCGCGCCGGCGCGGCGCTCAGGTAGAAGTACACGGGCATGCGCTGCCAGGTTCCCGGCGGCGCGTTATACAGCGCGAACACCCGCTCCACCCAGACCGGGTTGTAGCCCTCGTGGTTGTCGCCGTGGCGCACGCCGAGCGAGAACGACTTCGCGTCGTCCTTGCGGTACCAATTGAAGCCCAGGTTGATCTCGAGCTGGCGCGCGAAGAAGAACTGGTGCGGGGCAGGGAAAACGGCGACGCTGCCGGCCCTACCCCCGGCGACGGCGATCCTCTTGCGCGCCCGCAGCGGAACGGGATCGCGATTGGGCTCGCCGCCGAACTCGTAGTGCTGCTCGCTGCCGCCGACGTCGGTCCAGGCGACGCGCTGGAGCGCCGCCGTGCTGAAGCCTTTCAAACCTGCCGTGTACTTGTAGGCGACGGACGGCTCCTCCGTTTTGGCGATGGTCTCGACGCGCAGCAGGTTGGCCCCGCGGTAGACGGTGTAGCGCAGCTTGCCCGCGAACAGCCCCATGGAGACGCCATCGAACTCGACTTCCAGGCGCGCTCCCTCAGTACGCGCCTCGCACGAGCGGCTTGCGAACGCCGCCGCCGCACGCCGGATCTCCTCAGGCTTGCGCGGAAGGTTGGGATTGTCGCCCCTGCCCGGGATGCTCAGGGGCGCGTCCCAGTAGACCCACCAGCGTAATTCGTCGGGCATTCCGTGGCCGGCGCGCCGCATGCCCGTAACCACGGAAAACTCAGGAGTCAGATTGTGGCCGAGGTTCGTGCTGCGGCCGTCCTTCGACTTGACGGCGAGTTCCCGGACTACGGGCGCGCCACGGTCAATGGCAAAGGCGGCCATGAGCTGATCGCCCCGCTCTCCGCTCCAGGCGACTTCGAGGCGGCCGTTTGCCTGGTATGCTTTCAGGCCCGGCTGCTCCTTATAGGCGGACAGATTACAGGGGGTTTGCGCGGCCGCCGCCGCGGCTGTGAACAACAGGACTAACGATTTCATGATCAGCTCGTGAACCATTTTGACCCGGGCGCCAGGTGCGCCTTGCACATTTCCTCGTTCAGCTCGACGCCCAGCCCGGGCCGGTTCGACAGCGCGAAGTTCCCGCCGGGATAGAACTTGCCTCCGCTATTCCGGATCAAGTCCTTCCACCACGGGATCTCGATGCTGTCGCTCTCCAAGGCCACGAAGGAACGGCACGCCGCGCAGGCGTGGGCAGCCGCGGTGGCTCCCACCGGCGTACACATATGGTGGCAGGCGAAAGTGATGTAGTACAAGTCGGCGTAATCGGCGATGCGCTTGGTCTCGAGCAGTCCGCCGCACTTCTGCGCGTCCGGTTGGACGATATCGCACGCCTGCTTCTCGATGTAAGGCCGGAAGCCGTGCCTTGTGTACAGGTTCTCGCCCGTGCAAATAGGCGTCCTGGTCTGGGCCGTGATCCGCGCCATGGCGTCCGCGTTTTCCGGGGGCGTCGGATCCTCGATAAACCAGAGCTTCAGCGGCTCCACATCCTGCGCGAAGCGGAGCGCGTCGCGGGTGTTGTATTCCCAGTGGAGATCGACCGCCACATCATAGCCCGGCCCGAGCGCCTCGATGATCTTCTCGAGAATCCGATACCACTGCTTGTACTCGGTCGCCGTGATCGCCCGATTCCATACCTCGCGCCGGTACTGATAGGGACGGCCCGCGATGCCCTGGCCGCGGCCTTCCCAATCGAGGTCGAACTTGACGGCCTTGAAGCCGTACTCTTTCGAGCGCAGCGCCTCGGCGACCCACGGCGCGGGATCCGCCGTCCGCGGCGCGCCTGTGTCGTGATACACGAGCAGCTTGTCGCGAAACTTACCGCCGAGCAGGGTGTAGACCGGAACGCCGAGGATCTTGCCTGCCAGGTCCCACAGCGCCGTCTCGATACCGGCGATGGCGGATGCGGTATAGCCCGCGTTCGACCCGTGACCCGCGGTCGCATCCATCATTTTCGTCCATAGGAAATCGACCTGCAGCGGGTCCTGACCGATCACATACCGCTTCAAGTTGTGGACCATGTCCACCATGGCGAAGCCGTTGAAGGTTTCGCCCAGCCCGAACACGCCCTGATCCGTGGTGAGTTTCACCAAGTGCGCCGGGTAATTGAGCTGGATGGTCGCGGTCTCGACGTCGCGAATTTTGACTTTGCCGAGCATGGCCTCGGCGGCGGGCATGGCCTTGAGCACCTGCGAGTGTTCGGGAATCCAGGCAGCGGCCGCGGCCCCGGTGGCCACGCGGAAGATCTGACGGCGGGAGATCGGGGACATAGAACGGCGATTGTACTCGATTCGGCGCTCGCCGTGTGGGCGGCTGGACGAATCGCAGCGGCTCCCGGCCGGCTGGGAGCCGGGCTTGCGTTTCTCATCAGATCTCCAGCGGCTTGCGGTACACCGCTCCGTTATACGCGGCTGCATTGGCGCTATCCAGTGCGCCTTGCGGGCGCCGTCCCCGGCGCGCCTTGTAGCGTGCGAGCGCGGCGCCCGTGATGAGAATTGGGGGCCGGCTGCCACCGGTTAAAAATTCAGCTTCAATCCGAATTGGATAATTCTCGGGTCTTGCGCGCTGGTGATTACTCCGAATCCGCCCGCCCCGAGGTCCCGACCGGGGGCGTTCCAATTGGGATGGTTGAGCGCGTTGAAGAACTCGGCGCGGAACTGCAGGCTTGCCTGTTCGGTCAGGAAGAAGTTCTTCAGCACCGCAAGATCCCACAGGTTAGTGCCCGGTCCTTCCACCGTTGAGCGCCCGGCGTTGCCAAACTGGTTGGCCGGCGCGACGAAGCAGTCCTGCCGGAAATACCGCTGAATGGTGCGCTCTCCGCGAGGCAGGTTCGGGCTGCACACCATGTCCGGCCGAACGGCGCCGTCCGTACCGATTCCGAGCGGATCGCCGGTGCGGCGAACCGTGATCGGAAAGCCGGTCTGAAATTGCGCAATCCCGTTAACCTGCCAACCGCCGACGATCTGGTTCACTGCGCCGCCGGCGCCGGAAGCGAAGCGCCGGCCTCTGCCGAATGGCAGGTCCCACACGAACGAAGACACGAACCGCAGCCGGTGATCGTGTGCCGCCAGAGCCTTGTCCGCCTTTTTGTTGAATATGTCCTGAATGCGATTGCCCGTATCGTTGTTGCCGCCGCTGAACGGCTGCGCGTCGCTGATCGCCTTGGAATACGTAAAGGAGTTGATGAAGGTCAGACCGCCCGAGTAGCGCTTCTCCAGGCGCGCCATCAGCGCGTGGTAATTCGAGAAGGCCGTGCTGGAAGTGGTGAACCAGTTGTCCAGCGGTATCAACTGGTTATCGAACACCGCGAATGGCAGCAGCCGCCGCAGCTGGTTGTGCACGTTGGTTCCGATAAAGGCATTCGCGGACCGGGGCTCGCGCGTGTTGAGGTTCTCACGCCGGTTGAGGCGCGTGCCTTTGCTGCCGGCGTAGGCGATCTCCGCCACCAGGCTGTTTCCGAACTGCTGCTGGATGCCGAAGTTCCAGTGCTGCATGTAGGCGTTCTTGAACCCCACCTCGAAGGTGTTGGGCCCCGGCGTGAACGAGCCCATCCGAGGTGTGTCGAGCAGGTAGCCGATGAACGCCTCGGAGGGCGGCGGCCCGAACTGGTCCGCGGAGAGTGACTGTTGGTCTTCGAGGACGAAGGGGATGTTCTCGACGGCATCCTGGAAATAGCTGGCCGGAATCGTATCGAAGAAAAGTCCGTACCCGGTGCGGATGACAGTGCTGCCGGTCAGGCGGAAGGCGATACCGACACGCGGTCCGAAATCGTGTTTTTCTACATCCATCAGCGACCGGGGCACCTCGCGCCCGGCGATCACAACCTGCGGCAGGCGGTCGACCCGCATATCCTCCAGCGTCAGCCCCATGTTGGTAGTCAGCCGGTTGGTGGGGATGCTTGCGCATCTTGCAGGATCCTTGCAGAGGAAAATGCCGCCCTCGGCGAAGGTGCCGGGGAAGTTGTCGATGCGGATTGCCGAGATGTGATCGCGTGTCTCTTTCGGCGGGATGTAAAGCTGGTAGCGCAGGCCGAGGTTGAGCGTCAGCCTCTGGCTGAACTTCCAATCGTCCTGGATGAATCCGGCGTACTCGGTCGCCCTCAGAAACGAGGAGTGGTCTCCGGGACGGCGGGATTTCTGCCGCGGCAGGCCCAGCAGGAAATTCGCGAATGTGTTGCCGGTTCCGGGGAAAAGTTCGAGTCCGCTCCACTCAGGGTTGCCGAAGTTGAACTCACCGCGGGTGTTCGCCGGGTTGTTTAACACATCGAGGTGAATGCGCCGCACCTCGCCGCCGACTTTGACGAAATGCCGGCCGGTGTTGAACGAGAACGAGTCCAGGACCTGCCAGGTGTTGTCCTCGCGGGAACTTTGGCCGCCGTCATCAATGCTGGTGAACCCGGAAATGCCGATAACCGGGGCGCCAGGGCCTGCGAGCGGCAGGCCGCGAATCCCGAGTTCCTGCACCAGGTTGCGGCCCTCGGCAATGCGAACCGCTCCCGAGAACGGGGTCTCCTGCGTCCAGGCAAACTTCAGCTCGTTGACCTTGGTGGCGCTGATGGCCTTGGTATAGGTTGTGCCGATGACGATTTGGCGGCTTTCGCTCAGCCTCTCGTTTCCCACGAAGCTGCCCGGGCTCTGGCCATCCGATTCGTTCCAGCCGAGCCGGAGGTATGCCATATCGTTCTCCGTGAAGCGGTGATCGATGCGCCCCATGAACTGGTCCGAATTGTCGCGGTTCGGCCGGCCGTCGAGCCAGTTCTGCCGCGGGTTGCCGGTGCCTGTTGCCACGGAGTCGCGGTTGCCGACGGCGTTCGGCATCGGCCAAAGGTCGGTCTGCAGGATCTTGGCCGCGACCGTGTCGAAGCGGTTCACGGCAATCCGGTTGCCGGGAAATGGATCGCGAACGTATACCTGCCGTCCGCTAGCCGGGTTGGTGACAAGCCGCGAGGTCCGCGGGTCGAAGATCTGATTCCGGAAGACGGCGCGGCCGAGCAGGTCGGTGCCGATCTGCGGCCCCAGTTGCGCCGAGAAATCCCCCTGCCGCATCGCCGCGTCGGGGACTGAACGCTGGCCGGTAGCCCCGCGCACGCGGCGGAAACCCTCGTAGGTGCCGAAGTAGAAAGTGCGATTCCGCACTACCGGTCCGCCGGCCATCGCGCCGAACTGGTTCTGAATATAGGGCGGAGCATGGAAACGCCCCTGACTGTCGGCGAACGCCGGGTTGCGGTCAAAGAAATTCCGCGCCTGCACCGCATCGTTGCGGTGGAACTCCCAAAGCGTTCCATGGAGGCTGTTGGTGCCGGACTTAGTGACGACGTTGATCTGCCCGCCGGCTCCCCGGCCGAATTCGGCCGAGTAGTTGTTCACCTCGATCTTGAATTCCTGAATGGAGTCGACAGGCGGCCGGAACGCGATGCCGGAGTCCCACTGGTCCGTGTTCGACACGCCGTCGAGCTGAAACGAGTTCTGCTCTGAGCGCGCCCCGCCAATACTGACCCCGCCGCCACGGCCGGCGCCCGGCTGCCCGGTGTTGACTCCGGGGACCAGCAGCGCGAGCTGCACGAAATTGCGCCCGTTCAGGGGCAGGTCCACAATTTTCTTGCTTTCAATGACGGAACCCACGGTGGCATTTTCGGTATGCAGCAATTGTGCAGTGCCCTTCACCTCAACGGTTTCAGCGACTTGTCCCAATCCCATCTGGATATCGAGCCGCGCGGTCTGGTCCACCTCCAGCCGGAAACCCGGCTGCTGGGACCGTTTGAATCCCTCCTTTTCCAACGTAATCGTGTAGGTGCCGGGACGGAGACCCGGCATGCTGTAGTTGCCGGTTTCGTTCGTCACGGTCTCGCGGGTGAAACCGGTATCGCTGTCGCGCACGGTGACCTTGACGCCCTCCATCACCGCACCGGACTGGTCCACTACGCTCCCTGTCAAAGTGGCAGTCCCCGACTGGGCCAGCAACGGCAAAACGCCGAGAGCCGCTGATACGAGCAATCGAAATCCTGGTATGAGAGAAAACATTGACCCCTCCTCAACTCCCACAATCAATTTGAAAGCCCCTGTTCCGCGTCAGAGGAGGGCCGCCGGCTCAGGCAGCTTCGCCCGACGTAGCGCCCTCAACCTGCGAAAAGGTTTACACTTCCACCCCTGAACACCCTGCGAGACGGCCTCCGAAGCGCAAGCGGCTCCCTTCGGACAGGCCCGGTTCCGAATAGATGTCGATCACCGCGACCTTGCTGCAGGTGCGCGCTCCACGACTCCGCCTTGGCCCCATCGCTTTCCTTCCAGTCACCTCCGCTTCCGCGTGGCGGCGCGGTCCTTCCCCGAGCCGGATCCGGCGGTGGAGCGGGCCCCGGTGGGGGAAATGGCCTCCCGCGCCGCCCCGTGTGGCTGCGGTCGCGGCCTCGGAATGCACACTTCCGAGCTGTAGGTGCCGCCCGCGCCCCTGAGGCGGCAGCCGCTCCGCCGGGTTTGCTCCCGCCCGCACGCCACGCACAAACTCTTTCACGCGAAATTATAAACGCTGGAATTGTGTTTTCAGCCGGTTACAACCGTTCGCGAACGGTCAGGGAACGGTTCCCGGATTGACCTGGGCCCGGCTTCGGGCCCATGATAGTGAAGGAGCTTTCCAAGGATGGGGAAGGCTCCGCCAACCGGACGGAGGGATCAGGAGCAGTGAGACGCAATCGCTACGGCAAGACGGCTGTAACCGGGGCTTTCCTTCTGACAGGTGCTCTTGCGGTGATGGCCAGCAGCACCGGCGGAAACAGCGGACTTTTCACCCCCGCGCAGACCAAGCACTGGGCTTTTCAGAAGATCAAGACGGTTGAGCCGCCGGCAGTCAAGGAGGCCGGCTGGGTGAAGAACCCGATTGACTCCTTTATTGCGGCGAAGCTCGAGTCGCGCGGGGTCCGCCCGAACCCGCCCGCCGACAAAATCACCTTGCTCCGGCGGGTGACATTCGACCTCACCGGATTACCGCCGACGCCGGACGAGGTGGACGCCTTTGTCGCGGACACCACTCCCAAGGCTTTTGAGAAAGTCGTCGACCGCCTGCTCGCCTCACCGCGCTACGGGGAGCGCTGGGCGCGCCACTGGCTCGATCTGGCTCGCTACGCCGAAAGCGAAGGGTTCAAAAGCGACGAGACCCGTCCCAACGCCTGGCGTTACCGTGACTACGTCATCAAGTCGTTCAATGACAACAAGCCGTACGACCGGTTCGTGAAGGAGCAGATCGCCGGCGACGAGCTTTGGCCGGACGACCCCGATGCCCGAATTGCCACTGCCTTCCTGCGCCACTATCCGGACGAGAGCAACGCGCGCAACCTCATGCAGCGGCGGCAGGAGATCCTGGACGACGTCACCGACACCACCGCCCTCACGTTCATGGGGCTGACGTACGGTTGCGCACGCTGCCACAATCACAAGTACGACCCCATCCTACAGGCCGACTACTATCGGCTTCAAGCGTTCTTCGCCAACACCGCCGCCGCCGATGAGATCGCCCTGTGGCCCGCCGAAAAAGCGCGAGCGCATCGCGAGGCGCTGGCAGTGTGGGAGGAGAAGACAAAGCCGATCCGGGAGGAGATGGCGGCCCTGCTCGAGCCGCACAAGCAGAAGGTCCTGAAGGAATTCGTTGACAAGTACCCGGCCGAAATCCAGGCCATCCTGAGCAAAAGCCCGGCCGAGCGCAACCCCTACGAATGGCAGATGTATTACAAGGCCAAGCCATACCTGGTGGTGGACGATAACGACGCTGCGCGCCGCCTCAAAGGCGAACAAAAACAGCGCTACGAGGCTCTCAAGGCCGACCTGAAGAAATTCGACGACATCAATCCGGGCGAGGCCCCGATGGGCATCGGCATGCGGGACATCAGCGCATCGGCTCCCGCCACCCATATCCTGAGCGGCGGGGTGTATAGCAATCCGACCGTGGAAGTCCAGCCCGGGTTTCTGACGCTGCTCGATCCCAACCCGGCGAAGATCGCGCCGCCGCCCGGCTTGAACAGCACCGGGCGGCGCACGGCGCTCGCGGCCTGGCTCACCGATCCCTCAAACCCGCTGACCGCGCGCGTGACGGTTAACCGCCTCTGGCACTACCATTTCGGCCAGGGCATCGTCGCGACGCCCAGCGACTTCGGCCTGATGGGGCAGCGGCCCAGCCACCCGGAGCTGCTCGACTGGCTGGCGACCGAGTTCGTCCGCTCCGGCTGGGACATCAAGCGCCTGCACAAACTGATCGTCACTTCGAATACGTACCAGCAATCTTCGGCGCACAACGAGGTGTCCGCAAAAGAGGACGGGCGCAACCGCCTGTTCTGGAAATTCCCGCGGCAGCGACTCGAGGGCGAGGTCATTCGCGATTCCGCGCTGCACGTCTCCGGGATGCTCAACACGGCGATGGGCGGACCGAGCGTCATGCCGGAGCTGCCCGACGGCATGCCGACGCCTCGCGGCGGTTGGAAGGTTTCGCCGGCCGAGGAGCGCAACCGGCGCAGCGTGTACATCTTTGTGCGGCGCAACGCACGCTATCCGCTGCTCGAGGCGTTTGATATGCCCGACACGCACGAGTCCTGCGGACGGCGCAACGTCACCATCACCGCGCCCCAGGCGCTGTCGCTGCTCAACGATAAAATCAGCATGGAATGGGCGGAGGGTTTCGCGCGCCGCGTTCTCGCCTCGACCGGCAACGACGTGAATCGGCAGGTCGAAACCGCCTATCGCCTGGCTTACTCGCGCCGCCCCGATGGCGCGGAGAAGGACACGATCCTGACCTTCTTTGCGAACCACGAGCAGATTATCGGCGAGCGTTTCGCGAAAGGCGAGAAGGTGGCTCTCTCGGGGAGCCTGCCCGAGGGCGCCCATCCGGTCCATGCCGCCGCGCTTGTCGATTTCTGTCACATGCTGCTCAATTCGAACGAGTTCGTCTATCGAAACTGATGTACAGGCCGGAGAGAAACCGGCTGGCCGCGAGGTTCCCGCCCGGACGGGGGCGGGGACGGAGTCGAATGGTACGACCCGTGAGTCGTGAATTAGGAGTCCTGCCTTCCATGTTGCACAAGAGATATGCCCGAAGCCGCCGCGAGTTCCTGTCGAAGGCGGGCAGCGGCCTGGGCGCGCTGGCGCTGGCCTCGCTGCTCGACCGCGACGGACTGCTGCAAGCCGCCACCGCGGTAAATCCGCTCAAGGCGAAGCCGCCGCACCACAAGCCGACGGCGAAAGCGGTCATCTGGCTCTTCATGGAGGGCGGGCCCAGCCACATTGACCTGTTCGATCCCAAGCCTGAGCTCGACAAGCTGGCCGGCCAGCCGATGCCGGCTTCCTACGGCAAGCCCATTACCGCGATGGGTACCGCGTCGAACACCCTGATGCCCTCGAAGCGGAGCTGGAAGCAGTATGGCGAAGCAGGCATTTGGATCTCGGACTGGTACAGCGAGATCGCGAAACACGCCGACGACCTGTGCGTTTTCCGCGGGTGCTGGGCGGACGGTCTGAACCACGTCGGTTCGGTCTGCCAGATGAACACCGGCTCGATCCTGGCCGGGCGGCCGGCGCTCGGCGGCTGGGTCACCTACGGGTTGGGCACCGCCAACGAGAACCTTCCCACTTTCGTCATCCTTACTGACGAACGGGAAGTCGTCGGAGGCCCGAAGAACTGGAGTGCCGGTTTCCTTCCCGCGGTTTATCAGGGCACGCTTCTCCGCAACGAGGGCCCGCCGATTCTGGACCTCACGCCACCGCCGACGGTCGGCGAAAAACAGCAGAGGAGCAAGCTCGACCTGCTGGCCGCGCTCAATCGGCGTTTCTCCACCGACAAGCCGGAGGACGGCGAACTCGAGGCGCGCATCAGCGCTTACGAGCTCGCTTACCGCATGCAGCAGCACGCACCCGAGGCTGTGGACTTGTCGGTGGAATCCGAAGCCACCAAGAAGCTCTATGGCATGGACAACGAGGCGACCGCCAAGTTCGGAACCAACTGCCTGCTCGCGCGCCGCCTGGTGGAGCGCGGAGTGCGCTTCGTCGAGCTGTATTGCGGCAGCGGCAGCGGCTGGGACGCCCACACCGATCTCGAGGGCAATCACTCGAAGTGGTGCCATGTTTCCGACAAGCCGATCGCCGGGCTTCTAACCGATTTGAAGGCCCGCGGCCTTCTTAACGACGTGCTGGTGGTATGGGGCGGCGAGTTCGGCCGCACACCGTTCAACGAGAAAGGTATCGGCCGCGATCATAATCCCTGGGGCTTCACCACCTGGATGGCCGGTGGCGGCGTCAAGGGCGGCACCGTGATCGGCCGCACTGATGATATCGGCCTGCGCGCGGTCGAACGCCGCATGCACGTGCATGACATCCATGCGACCATCCTGCATGCGCTCGGGCTGAACCACCTCAACGTGACTTATCTGCACAACGGGCGTGCTGAGCGCCCCACCATAGTAGGCGGCGAGGTAGTGAAGGAAGCGTTCGCCTGACACGTTCCTGCTTGTAGACCATTCCCGGCTTGCAAGCCGCCGCCTATCGCGAGAACTTCAGCCACGTTGTCGAATCGCAGCCTGACAGCCGACCAGCGCGTCATTTCGAGTTCGGCCCGAGAATCCAAAGGCCGCGAACGCTGCGCGATGGCAGGCTACCGCGCGGCATTGGTGCTCGTAACGGAACCACTCGCGCCCGGTTAGCTATAGTTCCCCACACGGGCCGGACCTGCGTTTCTCACCTGTTGCCTGTGGGTGAGCTGGAAGAACCGGCTGCACGCGCTGGCACTCGGACTGACGCTCGGAGCCGTGCTCGACAGTCCGCTTCCACGTCACACAGGCAGCGGGCGGGGCGGGGCTAACCCAACTTCGTCACGGAAGGGCCTGGAAATCGCCTAACCCGTTTGGAATCAGTTCAGGCGATCGCCGAGTCTGCACTACATTTTGGATAAGAATGGAGACGTTCCGGCAAGCTGAGGTTGAGTTGATGAAGTAAGGATTT
>JACOTZ010000041.1 GCA_016178155.1 Acidobacteriota bacterium | reverse complement strand
TCAGCCTGCCGGCAATGCTCGAAACCCGTTCTGCCGAAGGCCAAACCCGCCTTTACAAGGCCGGCCCGCGGAACTTCCGCACAAAATGTCTTCCCTGCTTGCGGTTAGCGCGCCTCCGAAGTGGGTTTGCGAAATCGCTGATGTACCCTGAACACGGCTGGCTGCGAGCTCGAATCAGTGGTATGATTTTGCTCACCACAGACCCGTCCATGTTGCACTGGGCGCAGCCCGCATAGGGCGAGGAGGTTGCATGAGCCCGGTAAGCCGTCCGTTCGTCCCGGCGCTGGCAGCGGTCCTGTCGTTGCTCGCCAGCACGCAATTGCAATCACAGGTCAAAGGCGGTGCGACTGTCACAGGCGTTTTTGTCGGGCGTGGCGGGAAGCCGATGGCCAAAGCTGTTACCGACGACAAGGGCCAGTTTCAGTTTACGGGCGTCGCGCCCGGCACTTACACCGTCGTGTACCAGCCGTCGGGCACCGGCGGCGCGTTCCCGCCGGAGATCAGCATCCGCGCCTTTTCGGCCACGACGCGGTCTACTGCGCCGATGTTGCGCGGCACCGAGATCGAGACCACTGGTCAACGCGCCTGGGGACAGTTCATACTTCTGAAAGGCCACACCTTCTACTCCGAAGGAGCGGACATGAAGATCTGGAATGCGACCGTGCGGCGCGCTCCGCTGGGACCTTATCTGGAGATCCGCAAGGGTGTGATCTGGCGGCAGCGACTGGATGGCAAGAGCCCGGTCCGGTTCGACGCGTGGAGCTACTGATCCAGTCGCGGAGCAGCAAAGTCGGATTCCCCCCTCGCAGTGACAGTGCTGGTGCGGTTCGCTGTGTTGCGCCGGGACGCACGCCGCGCCTCCGGGCAGCATAATCTGCCGGCATGCCGCCGCGCGACGCGCCACAGTGGGGAGTGCGGTCCCGAGTATTTGATACGCTGGCCGTAGGAACCGGTGGCGAGAGTTTTCACGAAGTGCGACCCTCTTAAGACTGGCAACGCGTGCCGTGTTGGCTGGCTATGCGGGCAAAGCGAGTACTACCTGCCAGGAATGGCCGGCCGGCATTACTGCCAACTCGACCGCGCATTGCGGAAGCGGGCATGCGGGGCACTCCACTCGATCCGCAGCCTTGAGGTGCCGTTCAGGTACACCGCCCGGCCGCGATCTCTGTGGCGCTTGCGCTGCGCCTCACTCTGGTGAGAAATGCAGGAGCGGCAGTGGAGCAGGCGGATTTTTTTTGGCTGCGTGCCGGCTTTGGCTCGTGCGGCGACCCGGCTGGAAGTCTATCCTTCCGAGATGCGGCGCCTTCGCGACCTGGCGACTGAATTCGACATGCGGCGGCTGACCGATCCCAGGCACGCCAGCCTTCTCCCGAAGCCGCATCTGCGAGCGGTGTCGTCGCGGAACAGTTTTTTGGTGTTTTCTTCGGACCGCACCGGTTCCATGCAGGGCTTCCGGATGGACCTGAAGACCGGCGAGATCCGCCAGATCATCGCTGCCGCGGCGCTGGATCCCGAGACGCTTTGTCTGACACCCGACGAGCACGCCGTCAGCTTTTTCGACGGGCGCACGCTCAAGCAGCAGTGGATCGGCCGCTCGCGCGAACGGACGCTATATGAGGTCCCCACGGGTTGGGAACGCGCAGCGGGCTTCGGGGCCGCCACCGACGGGCTGTTTCACATCGAGAAGCGGGGCGAGCAGCACCGGATCCAGCGCACACGCTTCACAGGCGCCAACTCCACTGTGATTGAAGCTGGCGTTCCGCTGGCGGACCCGATTCCCAGGCCGCGCCGGGCAGGCCTTCTTTACAGACGTTCCGGCGAACTGTGGCTGATTGCTTATGACGGGACACTGAACCGGCCGCTGAAGACCGCGGACGGGCCGCTGGGGCAGGCGCTCTGGTCGGCCGATGGAAGGACGGTGCACTACCTTTCCTTTCCCCCCGGCAAGCTGCACCAGCTCCGGGACTGCGTGCCGGACACCAACGAAGACAAACTGGTCGCGGCCACAAGCCAGTTTGCCGGCTTTGCTCGCAACAGCGATTCGACGGTTTTTGTCGGCGCCAGTGCCAACCGGGCTTCGGCGCACATCCTTTTGCTGCTGCGAGTGACGCAGCGCGAAATGACGCTGTGCGAGCATCGGGCCTCGGACCCCGCCGCCGTAGTGCTGGTCATTTCTCCAAACAGCCAGCGCCTGTACTTCCAAACAGACCGCGAAGGCAAGGCGGCGATCTACGAAATGGCTCTCGAGCGGTTCGTGGAGCAGACACGCGAGGCGTAGGCCCTGCGGGCCGCCGCGGCGTTACAATTGAAATTACGTTAAACAGGGAGGTCTCGCGGTGAAATCTGTTTTCATCCTCACGCTGCTTGTGTCGTCGCTAATCTTCGCGCAAGGCACCGTCACCATTTACGGCACCGTGTCGGATTCCTCCGGGGCCGTCGTGCCCCAGGCGACGGTGACCGTGCAGCACGAAGAAACTGGCGCCAGTCGCACCGCCACCAGCGATGCCGCGGGGAACTACGTGTTCACGGCGCTGGCGCACGGGCGTTACTCGCTGCGGGCGACAGCACCGGGATTCAAGACCTACGCGCAGAAGGACATCGATACTCAAGTCGGGGAGAACCGCCAGATCCAGGTGACGCTCGAAGTGGGCGCGGTGACCGAGAGCGTCGACGTGACCGCGGAGGTCACGCCGATCGAGACGCGCTCGGGTGCGATCCGCGAAGTGGTTGATTCCCGCCGCATCGTGGAGCTTCCGCTGAACGGGCGCAATCCGCTGCAGCTCCAGCAGCTCGTGGCGGGCGCCGGCGGCCGCGGCTCCGCCGACCAGGCGCAGAACGGAACGGTTTCGATCAACGGCTCGCGCGGCAACGCGAACAACTACCAGCTCGACGGCGCCGACAATCACGACCCGTACTTCAACACCCCCTCTGTGTTCCCTTCCCCGGACGCGCTCGACGAATTCGCTATCCAGACCAATTCCTACGGCGCCGACCGCGGGCGCAACGCAGGCGCGTTCATGACCGCGGTCACCCGCTCGGGCACCAACCAGTTCCACGGCACGCTATTCGAATTCGTCCGGAACGAAAAGCTGAACGCGCGCAACTTCTTCGCGAACTCCGTTCCCCCGTTCAAGCGCAACCAGTTCGGGGGCACCTTCGGCGGCCCCATCCAGCGCAACCGGACATTCTTCTTCGGCTCCTGGCAGCGCACAACGCAGCGTTCCGCCGCCGGTTCGGTCACCGCGACCGTGCCCACGGCCGAGCAGCGCCGGGGCGACTTTTCCGCGCTCAGTATCACGCTTCGCGACCCGCGCGGCGGAATGTTTCCGGGAAACCGCATTCCCGAGGCGCGCATCAACGCAGCCAGCACGAAGTTCCTGGATGCCTTCGTGCCGCTGCCTAACGCGCCCAACCGCCTGCTCACCAACGCCAGCGGGGAGCGCTTCGATGACGACCAGTACATTGTGAAGGTCGATCACCGTTTTTCCGCGTCCAACCAGCTCAGCGGCCGGCTGCTGCGCAACTCCAACGATCGCGACGAGGCGACCGGGAACCTGCCGGGCTTCTTCGCGCGCATCAATTACGAAAACTGGAGCGCCTCGGCGACCGACACGCACATTGTCTCGCCCTCACTGATCAACGAATTCACGTTCTCCTTCACCGACATCGACCGGCGCCAGCTCTCGATCGTGCCCGGCAACAAGACCTGGCAAGACTTCGGCGCCGGCTTCACGCGCACATTTACCGCGGAAGCGCCCGCGGCGATCCATACGCCGGTGGACGGCTACTTCAACGCTTTCTCGCGCTTTCCGCTGAACCACTTCCGGCAGAATTTCCAATTCTCCGACCTGGTGAGCTGGAACCGCGGCGCGCATTTCTTCAGGCTGGGCGGCGACATCCGCCGCTCCATCTTGAACCTCCAGGAGCTATTCCGCGGCGATCCCTGGGTGCGTTTCCAAAACACGTTCACCGGCGACGCGGTCGCCGACCTGCTGCTCGGCCTGCCCACACAATACGAGCAGATCGCGGAGACCAGCAACATGCCGCGGGTGACCGAGATGGGGTTCTTCTTTCAGGACGACTGGAAGGCGAGCCAGCACGTGACGCTGAATCTCGGCCTGCGCTGGGATCCATGGTTCCCGTTCATTGACGAGCTCGACAAGTTCGCGCAGGTGCGCCTGGACGAGCAGTCGACGGTATACCCGAACGCGCCGCGGGGCGTGGTGTTCCCCGGCGATCCCGGCACCACCCGCTCGCTGCTCAAGACCCGCTGGGGCAACCTGGGACCGCGCTTCGGGTTCGCGATCGATCCCATGGGGAGCGGAAAGGCGAGCATCCGCGGCGGCTACGGCATCTTCTATTCGCAGGTGCGGCAGCAGGCCAACAACCAGATAGCGAACGCGCAGCCGTTCTCGCTCAAGCTGACGGTAAACCGGCCCGAGGGCGGAATTCAGAATCCATATGCCGGCATCGGCAACCCCTTCCCCTTCAGCGCCCCTAAGACCCAGGAAGAGAAGCTGCGCTACCGCTACGTCGTGCCGTACACGATCCAGCAGTACAACCCTGATTTCCGCAACGCCGTCGTGCAGCAATGGAATTTCAGTCTGCAGCGCCAGCTCTTCGGGAGTTACGCCCTGAGCGCCGCCTACGTGGGCAGCAAAGGCAACCACCTGTTCATGACCGCGGAGATGAATCCCGGGATCTTCGGCGCGCCGGGCCGCAATCTGGATGCGCGGCGGCTGTACGCGCCGGTTTTCGGTCCGATGACAGACATGAGTGCGCGGGGCAACTCGCTGTATCATTCCATGCAGCTCACGCTGAACAAGCGCTATTCGCGCGGCGTGTCGATTCTGGCGAATTACACCTGGGGCAAGCTCATCGACGACTCCTCGGGTGACGGCGACGGTCCCGCCAACCCGTTCGATTTCAGTAACGAGCGCGGCCGCTCCGATCTCGATATCCGGCACCGTTTCGTCGCTTCCTACATTTGGGAGCTGCCGAAGTTTGCGGGACAGCATGCGGCGGTGCGCCACCTGCTCGGCGGCTGGGAGACGAACGGCATCGTAACGCTCGAAAGCGGCACGCCCATCAACTTCACGGCGGGCCGGGACAACTCCGGCACGGGCGTGAATCAGGACCGTGCGGATCTGGTCGGCAATCCGTTCCTTGATTCGTCGCGTCCGCGGGGGGAGGTAGTGCAGCGCTACTTTAATATCGATGCGTTTGCACAGAACGCGGCTGGCACCTTCGGCACGGTGGGACGCAACATCATGGACAGCCCGGGACTCGCGTCCGTGGACGCGGGGCTGATCAAGAACATCGCGCTCGGCATCGAAGACGCGCGCCTGCAGTTCCGGGCCGAGTTTTTCAACCTGTTCAACCGCGTCAACCTGGGGAATCCGAATACGAACCGCAGCTCGGCGCAATTCGGGCGAATCACGTCGGCGGGAGCGCCGCGGGTGGCACAGTTGGCGCTCAAACTGGTTTTCTGACCGTGTCCGACGTGAGAAGGCCGGGGGGACGCCCAAACTCCCGAAGACCATCGCGGCTACTCGGAAGCGGCTCCTGCTCCGGCGAATTCGTTATCGCAGGCTGCCTCCCTCCCGCGCTCTGGCAAGGCGTACCCAATCGCCGCATCTACGCCGTTGCACTTCTGCCGCCGCGCCTTGCGCCCCCTGCCCCGGCTCGTGAGGACCTGATTCGGAACTGCAACGTTGCAGGTTTGCGGGCGGCTGCGATGAAAGGTGCGAGTCCACCTCACGCCGGCTGTCCCGAAAGAGTGCGCCGCGTGCGCCGGTAGCGCCAGTACACGGCAGGTACAACCACCATGTTGAGCGCCGTCGAGGTCGCCAGTCCGGCGAGGATCACCATCGCCATGGGCGCCTGGATCTCGCTTCCGGGCCGGCCCACACCCATTGCGATGGGCGCCAGTGCCAGGCCCGCCGCCATCGCGGTCATGAAGATCGGTGAGACGCGCTCGGTCGCGCCGCGCACGATCGCGGCCCGGAGGTCGGTTTCGTGCTCGGCTTCGAGCAGGTGCCGGACGTGCGAGATCAGCATGATGCCGTTCCGCGTGGCGATGCCGAAGAGCGTGATAAAACCGATCGTCGAGGCCACCGACAGTATGCCGCCGGCGAGAAACACACCGGCGACGCCGCCCACCAGCGCGAGCGGCAGGTTCACCATGATGATCAGAGCATCGCGCAGCGAGCCGAAGGCGCTGGTCAGGATGATCAGGATGGCTGCGATCACGCCCACGCCGAGTAGCAGCAGTTGGCGCGACGCTTGCGCTTCGCTTTCAAATTGGCCGCCGTACTCTATCCGGTAACCCGGCGGCAGCGCTCCCGATCTCGAGATGGCGTTTTGGATGTCCGAGACCGCGCCGCGCAGATCACGCCCCGCGACGTTACACGAAACCGTCAGCTTTCGCTGCACGCCCTCGCGCATGATGAAGTTTGGTCCGCGGTCCTCGGCAATGTGCGCGACTGCCGCCAGCGGCACCTTCGCGCCCGGTGGCGTATCGATGGAGGTTTGCGCGATCTCCCGCAGTTCGGCCGGGCGCTGCAGGCGATAGCGCACGATCAGCGGAAAACTGAACTGCCCCTCGAGCACACGGCTTACTTCCTTGCCGGTGTATGCCGTCTGAATAATGTCGGTCACCTCGCCCGCCGGGAGTCCGAAGCGCGCCGCCGCCGCCTGGTCGATCCTCACCCGGACAGTGGGAATGTCGGTCTGTTGCTCGACTGAAAGGTCAACCACCCCGGGCACTGTCGCCATCGCTTGCTGCACGCGCGTGCCGAGCGTCCGGAGAACGCCCAGATCATCGCCGAAAATTTTGACCGCGATGCTGGCGCGCGAGCCGGAAAGCATGTGGTCGATGCGATGTGAGATCGGCTGCCCGACGGTGATGATGGTTCCGGGCAAGAGCTTTGCCTTGGCCCGTACGTCCGCGAGCACCACCTCCTTCGGCCTGCCCCCCGGGCGCAGCATGACATCCAGCTCCGAGGCCTCCACGCCTTGCACGTGCTCATCCAGCTCGGCGCGGCCCGTGCGCCGGCCCACCGAGGCTACCTCGGGCACGGTCAGCAACAGACGCTCGAGCGCCCGGCCAAGCTGGTCCGACTGCTCCAGGCTTGTCCCCGGCAGAGTGACCGAGCCGATGGTGAGCATGCCTTCGTTGAACTCGGGCAGAAACGACCGTCCCATGAACGGGAACATCGCCAGCGCGCCGATCAACAGCAGCGCCGATAAGGCCATGACCGCGCCCGAGTGGTTCAGCGCCCATTCGACGGTCGGCCGGTAGGCGGCTTTCAGCCGCCGCATCACCCAGGATTCCCGGTGCCCGATGATGCTTCGCGCGTTCGGCAGCAGCACCGAGCACAGCGCCGGCGTCACCGTCAGCGCTACCAGCAGCGAAGCTGCGAGCGCCACGATATAGGCGAATCCCAGCGGCCGCAGCAGTCGGCCCTCGACGCTGCCGAGCAGGAACAGCGGGGTGAACACGATGACAACGATCAGCGTCGCAAACACGATCGAGCCGCGAATCTCGGTGCTCGCGCGGTAGATCACCTCGAGCCCGGGTTGGACATCGCCGGCCGGCTGATGGGCATTCTCCCGCAGCCGGCGCACAACGTTTTCCACATCGATAATGGCGTCGTCGACCAGCTCTCCGACCGCGATCGCCAGACCCCCGAGCGTCATACTGTTGATGCTGAGCCCGAACTCCTTCATCGCCACCACCGCCGTGAGCAGCGACAGCGGCAGCGCCGCCAGCGTAATGACGGCCGCGCGGGCATTCATCAGGAAAATCACGACCACCACCACGACCAGCACAGCGCCATCGCGCAAGGCGCGCACCAGGTTGTCGACCGCGCGCTCGATAAAATCGGCCTGCCGCATCACGCGGCGATCGATTTTCATGCCGGCGGGCAGAGTCCGCTGCATCTCGTCGAGCGTGGCATCGAGGCGGCGCGTCAGCTCCAGCGTGTTCGCGCCGGGCTGCTTCTGGATCCCCAGGATCACCGCCGGACGCGCGTTATGTGAGCCCTCGCCGCGCTTCAGCGCCTCACCGATACGTACCTCAGCCAGGTCGCGCACGAGGATCGGCCGCGTCTCGTGCGTCGCCACCACGATCTGGCCGATCTCATCCGCCGACGATACCCGGCCCACGCCTTGGATGAGGTATTCCTGTCCGCCGCTCACGCGGAAGCCCGCGGACGAATTGCGGTTGGCCCGCCGCAGCGCATCCTCCACCTGAGCCAACGTAACGTCATACTCGCGCAAGCGATACGGCTCCACCAGCACCTGGTATTGCTTCTGCTCACCGCCGGTCGGGATCACTTGCGAGACGCCGGGAACAGCGAGCAGCCGCCGCCGGAGCAGCGTTTCAGCTATCGTGCGGAGCTCGAGCGGCGTGTGGCGGTCCGATTCGAGCGCGAGGAACAGGATCTCCCCCATGATGGACGAGACCGGCGCCAGGAACGGCTGGCGCACACCCGCAGGCAGGGACACGGCCGCCGTATTCAGCTTCTCCGCGACAATCTGCCGCGCGCGGTGGATATCTTCGCCCCATTCGAACTCGACCCACACCACGGCCACGCCCACGGCTGTAGCCGAGCGCACGCGCCGGACCCCGGTCGCGCCGTTCATCGCGGATTCGATCGGAAAGGTGACGAGCGACTCCACTTCCACGGGCGCCATGCCCGGCGCTTCGACCACGATGGTGACGGTGGGCGCGCCCAGGTCGGGCAGCACGTCGAGCGGCATGTCGCGCAGCGCGTACCCGCCCCAGGCAAGCAAGGCTGCGGCCATGAAGATGACTACGGCGCGATTGCGCAGCGACCAGTGAATCAGGTGATCGATCATCGGCTCTCCTAGTGGACGTGGCCGCCCCCGGGCGCCCGCGGGGATAGCGAGGCCAGGCGGATCAGGTTCGCGCCGCGCGTGACTACGCGCTCGCCTGCCGTCACGCCCTCGAGGATCTGCACATATCCTCCTTCCCGATGCCCGAGCTGCACCGGGCGGCGTGCAAAGCTCTCTCCCGCAACTTGTAAGTAGACGATCGGCCGGCCGGAGTCATCGACGACGGCGCTCTCGGGCACCGCCGGAGCCGTCCGCAGCGCAGTCGTGAACAAGCGCAGCGAAAGCGCCTGCCCGATGGCGAGACGCCCCGCGCGATTGCCTGTCTCGTACACGACGGCCACCGTGCGCGTATGCGGATCCACCAGGCGTCCAACGGAGACCAGGCGCCCGGCGGGCATGCCTGCCTCCGTCCCGGGAATGCGCAGCTCCGCGCCGCTGAGCTGCCGCAGCCGCGGCAAATCGGCTTCAGCAACGTTGCCGGCGATGTACACGGTCGCGGTGTCCACGATGCGAAACAGCATGTCGCCGGCCTTGACGTTCGCGCCCGAGGTGGCCCGCGTCTCGGCGATCACACCGGCAATGGGGGCGCGCAGCGCGAACGTGCGTCCATTCTCCGGCTCCTCCGCGGCGTCGCGGTTAGCGTCGTATTGCGCGAGTTGGGTCTGTGCCGCGGCCAGACGCGCTTCGGCGGTGCGCTCGGCGGCACGGGCTTCGTCGCGCCGGCGCACGGGCGCCGCGCCCGCCGACACCAGCCGCTCCGCCCGCGCGCGGTCGCGGCGCGCGAGCTGCAGCGCGGTATCCGCCTCGGTACGGGCCAGCTCCAAAGAAATGCGCCCCGCCGGCCGCTCCACCGGAGGCAGCAGCTGCGCCAGCACTTGGCCCTTGCGCACGCCGGCTCCCAGTCCGGGCATGGAGTAAGCCACCAGCCGGCCCTCGAAAGGCACGGTCACCTCGGCCACGCCGCCGGTGCGCGGCAGCACCTGGGCGGGAACGGTCAGACTGTCGCGCATGCGGCGCTCGCGTGCGACCTCGGTCGCGAATTCGAGCGTCCACTGCTGCTCCTTCAGGAAGGCGATCTCCCCCTCGTGGCCGCCTTCGCCCGCGTGCTGCCTGGCGGTCGCATGCACGACTGCCTCGCCGAGATCATGCGTGTCGGAGAGGCCGCCGCCAGAAACGCGCAGCGTGAGCACATAGCGCCCGGCTGACTCCGGCCTCACATCGGCGCCAAAAATGCCGGGCCCCGACTGGCTCGCGGCGAAAATTCGGCTGCCGAGTTGTACCTCGACTTTCCCGGCCGGCAACGGTTTGAAAGTATCGAGCCGCGTTACGTGGATCGCGAACCGCGACGTTTGTCCGGCCACAAGCGGAGGATACTCAATAAACAGCTCCGTCTTCTGAGACCATCGCGTGTCGGATACCACCGGCTGCCCGGGGTCGACGGCATCCTTTGTCTCCACTTTCTTACCGCAACCCAGGAATGCGAGGGCGGCGGCCAGCACGCATGCGTTCTTCAAGGATGCACCTCCTCACCGACCGCGCGATCCAGCTCGATGCGCGCCAGCTTCCACTCTGCCAGCAGATCGATCATCCGCAGGCGCGCCTGGCGCGAGACGCGTTGTGCGTCGAGCAGCTCGAGAATCCCGGCCTCTCCCTCCTCGTAGGCCACGCGGGCGATTCTGTGCAGGTCCACCGCCGTTTCCCCCAGCTCGCGACGGTACTGCTCGAGTGCTTCGCGAAGTATGGCGGCCTGGCGCCAGCCGGTTTCCACCTCGTTTCGGATCTGCTGCTCGATGCGCGCGGCCGCTGCCCGCGTGCGCTCCTGCTCGGCCGTGAACCGCCTGACCTCGGCGCGTCCCGTATTGAACAAAGGAAGCACGAGGGTGACGCCGGCGGCGCCGCCGGTCTCGGTCCGCTGTCCTACCTGCCCGCGCTTCAGTCCCGCCGTGAGCGAGACCTCGGGGTAGCGCAGGCGCTCGGCCGCGCGGCGCTCCAGCCCGAGCTGCTCCACCTGTCTGCGGGCCGCACGCAGCTCGGCGCGAGACGCGAGCGCCCGGCGCACCAGTTCCGCGGCATCCCCCGGCAGTGGACCGGCATCGAGGGGGCCCTCGACGCGCGCAATCCGCACAGAGCCGCCCGCGAGCGCCGCCAGCCGTCCTGCCGCCACTGCCACAGCCGCACGTGCGGCCGCAAGTTCCGCCCGGGCTTCCGCCGCCTCGCGCTCACCGCGCAGCCGGTCATACCGGGAGCCTTCGCCCTCGCTTTCGCGCGTCCGCAGGATGCGCATGATCTCTCCGAGATCTCTAACGGCGGCCTGCAGGGACACCTCGCGCTCCTGGGCCGCCACCAGCCGGTAGAACGCCGCACGCGCCTCGGAGCGCAGTTCCCAGAGTGCCGATTCGAGGCCGGCCTGGCCCGCGTCAACAGCCGCGCGGCCGGCCTGGCGCTGAAGGCGTAGCCGCCCGCTGACCGGCAGCACCTGCTCGGCCTCGACGAACTCGGCGAAGCCGGCGCCCTCGCGGCTGTACCGTACCGCCGGATTCGGATAGAGTCCCCGCGCCGCTGCGTCCGCGCGCGTCACCTCCAGCCGGGCGCGCAGCTCGCGCGCGCCCGGGCTCCCCTGTAGCACTGTTTCCAGGAATCGGGATTCCGTCCACTGCTCCTCCGCCGCCGCGAAACAGATGGTAAGCGCGGCGGCCGCCAGAAATCTCATAAACACCTCACGTCAGGACCGGGATCTGACCCGCCGTTCTCATCCGAAGTCTGCTGCAGCTTGCGGCCTGCCGCCTCGAGCAGGCGGCGACCGCTGCGCCCTTGTATCTGCGGCCCTTGCGGTGTGCTTCGCGAGGACCGTGATAAGACATGCGGATGAACGATGGATGACGCGCCGGGACACACGTCCGGCGGGAACCTCAGGCGGGATGTTTCGGAGGAGCGCGTGATGAGCGGGCGGTGCGGTCCGGGGGGTCGTGGCTGCGCCACGCGGTCGCGGGCGTCCATCCGGACGCGACCAATGGCCGTTCAGCCCGCCATAGCGGCCCTGGCTCGGCATCGAGGTGAACTGCGGCGTTCCGCGCCGCGTCGAACCAGCCGAGCCACAGCGCATCGCTGTCGGGATCGGGCGATTCTAAGGCGGGGCCGTGCTCCCCCGCCAGCGGCATGTGCGCATGCGCGACACCCAGTCCATGATGGTGCGCTGCATGATTCGCTTCGTGCACGTGCAGCAGCGGCGCCTCCGTCAATACCACGGAGACAGCGGCCGCAAGCACGATGGCGATCAACGGCATGCTTACTTTCAGTCTACCCGTTATGACAACGCGTAGGGCTTGTACCCTCGCGAGCGCAGCAACTCCCGCGCCCCGGCGAGCCGCTCCGGGTCAACATAGAAAAAAGCACCGATGCGCTCCTGCACGAAGATGATTCCGCCGCGGTAACGGTCCGGCTCCACCAGGTAATCGACTCCGGCGGCGGTCAGCACTTCTTCCAGTGCGAGAGCCTCCTTGAGGCGCTTGGCGACGTACAGCAAGGAGAGCTCGCGGTCGCCGAAATGATCGGCCGGCTGCCGCATGCGCTAGCGGCCGGCGACCAGGGCGCGCCAGGCTTCATATGCGCCTGGCTCTCGCTGCACGAATTCGACGTACCGCGTCCCCACCGTCTCCAGGTTGCGCCACGCGCGCGGGTCCTTGAACATGGCGCGCACTTCCGGAACGATATCCTTCACCCGCTCCCAGACGAGCAGCAGCTCGCGGCCGTTCTGGAAGAAAAGGTCCTCGTTGAGCACACCTGAGGCGACCATCGATGCCACCATCTCCCAGTAGCTGGTGACCATCCGAAAGTAGGCGTTCTGCTCCGATCCGGGCGGGCACAGCTCCTGCGCCTGCTGCATGCTCGCTATGCCTTTGAAATTCTTGAAGAACCAGTCGCGCGCGGC
>JACOTZ010000049.1 GCA_016178155.1 Acidobacteriota bacterium | reverse complement strand
GGCGGTCTTGCCGATGACCTCTTCGCGCGCGTCCGCGTGCCGCCGGACAGCCGGCCGCAGCCTGGCGAGGTCCTCGTTCGTATAGGGCGGCGTGTGCGCGATCCAGAACGTGGACGCCGCCGGCGCGACCCGCAGCCGCAGCCTGGGCTCGGCGGCATCGTACTCGAAGGTGGTGATGTGGGTCCAGGTCTTGCGGTCGTAGCTGATCAAGGGCGGCGTGTCGCCGGTGACAGCGCCGCGGTTCGGACGGTAATTGTACTCGCCGGGCAGGCCGACCATATCAATGACGATCTCCTCCGCGCGCAGCGCGCCGTCGACCCGGAAGTAATACCAGTTCGCCTGCCGGTTTCTCTTGTCCTGGTCGGCTTCGCCCTTGACCGCGACGCGGAAGTGAGCGCCGGAGACCTTGTCGATGCGCCCGGCCGAACCGCCCTCAAAATCGGTGTGGATTGTGGCCGCGAAGCTCGCGGCGGCAGCGGCGAGTAACGCGGCTGCGGCCGTGCCGTACACTGGACCATTCATGCTTCTCCTATTGTTGCTGGCGGCGGCCTGTCTCGCTTCCGCCCAGCCCGACGCCGCGGCCGGACGCAAGCGATTCATGGCCCAGTGCGCCGGCTGTCACGGCGCCGACGGCGCCGGCGGGCAGCGGGCGCCGAGCTTGTTCCGTAACGGCGGCGCCGCGCGCAGCGGCGAGCAGATCGCGGACGCGATCCGCAACGGCCGTCCGGGGATGCCTGCTTTCAAGCTGCCGGAGAGCGCGGTGGCCGAGCTGGCTGCCTACGTTCGGACGTTGAAGGCGCCGCGAACCACGCCCGCCGGCGCAGTGGCCGGCGGCGCGCCGGTGCCATGGCCGCGCATCGTGAATCCACCGGCCGGCGACTGGCCGAGCTATCACGGCCATCCGAGCGGGAACCGCCACAGCCCGCTCGAGCAGATCCGCGCGGGAAACGTGAGGAGTCTGGCGCTGCGCTGGCTGTTCACGATCCCGAACGCCAACCGCCTGGAAGTGACGCCGGTGGTGGTGGACGGGATCATGTACGCGACCTGGGTGAACACGGCGTATGCGCTCGACGCGCGCAACGGGCGGGTACTCTGGCGCTTTCAGCGGCCGCGCACGAAGGGGCTGGTCGGCGATGCCGCGGGCGGGATCAACCGCGGCGCCGCGATTCTCGGGGACAGCGTATTCCTCGTGACCGATCACGCGCACCTGCTGTGCCTCGACCGGCGCACGGGCGAGCTGCGCTGGGACACCGAGATGGCCGATTACCGCCAGCATTACGGCGCCACGGCCGCGCCGCTGGTGGTGAACGATCTGGTGATCTCGGGCGTCTCGGGCGGCGATGAAGGAGTGCGCGGCTTTGTGGCGGCGTACGATGCGGCAACAGGGCGCGAGGCCTGGCGGTTCTGGACGGTGCCGGCCGCGGGCGAGCCGCTCGCGAAGACGTGGGCGGGGAGGGCGATCGAGCACGGATGCGCCACCACGTGGATGACAGGGACGTACGATCCGAAGCTGAACCTGCTCTACTGGACCACGGGCAATCCGTGTCCCGACTACAACGGGGACCAGCGCCGCGGCGACAACTTGTACTCCGATTCCGTGCTCGCGCTCGAGCCCGGGACGGGGAGATTGCGCTGGCACTACCAGTTCACGCCGCACGACCTGCACGACTGGGACGCGCAGCAAACGCCGATGCTGATGGATGCGGCCTGGGGCGGGCGCGAGCGGCAACTGCTGGCGCAGGCGAATCGCAACGGATTTTTCTACGTGCTCGACCGCCGCACGGGCGAGCTGCTGCTGGCGACGCCGTTCGTGAAGAAGCTCACGTGGGCGGGCGAGGTGGGTCGCGACGGCCGGCCGCGAGTGATTCCGGGCACCGATCCGACGCCCGAGGGCGTGCGCGTGTGCCCGGCGGTGGAGGGCGCGACCAACTGGATGTCCACGGCGTACGACCCGGGGCTTGGCTTGTTCTACGTCATGTCGCTCGAGAAATGCAGCATCTACACGAAATCGGACGAGTGGTGGAAGCCGGGCGAGTCGTTCTACGGCGGCGGCACGCGCAACGTGCCGGACGAGAAGCCGCGAAAGATCCTGCGCGCCATCGACATGCAGACGGGAAAGATCGCCTGGGAGCTGCCGCAGGAGGGTCCCGCGAACACGTGGGGCGGCGCGCTCTCGACCGCCGGCGGCCTGGTTTTTTTCGGGCACGATGCCGGCACGTTCGCGGCGGCGGACGCGAAGACCGGCCGGCTGCTGTGGCAGTTCGAGGCGAACCAGAGCTGGCGCGCCTCGCCCATGAGCTACAGCGTGGACGGCGTGCAGTACGTGGCGATGGCCGGCGGCCCGAATCTTCTGGTGTTCGCGCTGCCGCGGTAACATAGTTTCCACTCCCCGAAGGAGGGACTCATGACCAGGACTGTCCCGGCGGCCGCACTGATCGCGCTGGCCGGCTCTCTGCTGTACACCGCGGCCCAGACCGCGCCGGCCTACAAGCCGAAGCGGATCAACAAGGCCATCGAGCTGCTCGAACAAGGCCAGCCGATTTATTACACCGGCGGCCGCGGCGGCTACGAAGAGGGCAAGCGCATGGCGCAGACGTGGGCCGACTACATCAACTACGAAATGGAGCACGGCGCACTTGATTTCACGGCGCTGCGCGAGTTCATGCGCGGGCTGGGCGAGGGTGGGCCCACCAAGAGCGGCCACCGGACGCCCGCGGTGATCGTCACGCTGCCGGTGCTGGGCATCGATGAAGCCCACCTGAAAGCGAACTTCTGGGTGGTGCAGCAGACGCTCGCGACCGGCGTCCACGGCATTCTGCTGTGTCACGCCCGCAGCCCGGAGGCGGTACGGGTCTTTGTCGAAGCCTGCCGGTATCCGAACGCGGAACGGGTCAAAGGGCTTGGCGAGGGACTGCGGGGCAGCGGCAGCCAGGGTTACGCAGCGCGCATCTGGGGCGTGTCAGCGCAGGAGTACACGAAAAAGGCCGATCCGTGGCCGCTGAATCCGAATGGAGAAATCCTGCTCGGGTTGAAGGTGGAGGACAAGTACGCGCTGGCCAACGCCGAGAAGGTGACAGCCGTGCCGGGCATCGGCTTTGCCGAATGGGGGCCTGGAGACATGGGGCTCTCGCTCGCGCTGCCGGACGGTCATGGAGCGAACGCCGAGCTGCACCCGAAGATGCGGGAGGCGCGCGCCCGGGTGCTCGCGGCCTGCAAGGCGAACAAGCTGGCGTTTCTGAACACGGTCCGGCCGACCGACGTCGAGGAGATGATCAAAGAAGGCGTCATGATCGGCTCAGGCGGGCAGGAAGCGGCCGAGAAGGGCCGGCGGTTCACCAAGCGCCGGATGCCGCAGTAGGGATCGGGGTCTTTTGGACTCGGGCGCGCACCGCGCCCAACGTGCCGCCATGTCCGCGGCCGCGGAACCACTGGCAAAGAAGACGTGAAAAGACGTGCAGACCGCTTGCTTGCGCGCGCGGCCCGGTCTGCACGCGGGTGTTTGCCCGGCGTCCTGCCATGCATGGCGGCCGGACAAACAGTGACGGCTGGCGCGGGCGAATGTGCCATTCCGATTAGACTGGGACTGAGCGCATAGAGCGTGGCATGAAGCAACGGATCCTGATCGTCGAGGATGAGGACAAGCTGCGCCGCGTGATGGAGCTGCAGCTCCAGTCGGCGGGCTTCGAGGTCGACCAGGCCGGGACGGCCGAGACCGGGCTACAGCTTGCCGACCGCGCCGACATTGTCGTGACCGATCTGCGCCTGCCGGGCATGGACGGCCTCCAGTTCCTGGCCTCGCTGCGGCGCCAGAACTCGCATGTGCCGGTGGTGGTCATGACGGCTTTCGGCACGGTGGAGAACGCCGTCGAGGCAATGAAGGCGGGCGCCGCGGACTTCCTGCTCAAACCGTTTTCGCTCGATCACCTGATGGCAGTGGTGCAGAAGGCGATCGAGATGCGCGCACTGCGCGATGAGAACCGGCAGCTCCGGGAGCAGCTGGGGATGCGCTACGAGTTCGCGAACATCATCGGCCGGAGCGCGGCGATGCAGGAGATCTTCGCCACCATTTCACGGGTTGCGCCCAGCCGGGCGACGGTTCTGCTGGCGGGGGAGAGCGGCGTCGGCAAGGACCTGATCGCGCGCGCGATCCACCATCACTCCCCACGCGGGGAAAAGCCATTTGTCAAAATCAACTGCACCGCGCTGCCGGAAAACCTGATGGAAAGCGAGCTGTTCGGCTATGAAAAGGGCGCCTTCACGGGCGCCGTCGCCAGCAAACCCGGCAAGTTCGAGCAGGCCGACAGCGGCACGGTGTTCCTCGATGAGATCGGCGACGTGCCGGCATCCGTCCAAGTCAAGCTGCTGCGCGTACTGCAAGAGCGCGAGCTGGAGCGCCTGGGCAGCAACAAGACGCGCCACATTGACGTGCGGGTCATCGCGGCCACCAATGTGGACCTGCGTCTCGCGCTCGAAAACGGCACCTTTCGCGAGGACCTCTATTACCGGCTGAATGTCGTGCCCATCGACATTCCGCCGCTGCGTTCGCGCAAGGAAGACCTGCCGTTCCTGGCGGAGCATTTCCTCCGCAAGCTGAACAAGGACGCAGGCCGGCAGATGCGGCTTACCGAAGCCGCCATGCAGAAGCTGCTGGCCCACGACTGGCCGGGCAACGTCCGCCAGCTCGAGAACGTGTTGGAGCGCAGTATTGTGCTTGCCAGCGGCGACGTGCTCGATGCCGCCGCTATCCGTCTTGACACCTCGGCGCGGCCGCGGGAGGCGTCCTCCGGCTGTTTCGTCCCGGAAGGCATGACCCTGGACGAGTACGAGCAGGCGATCATCCGCGAAGCCCTGAAGCGAGCCGAAGGCAACAAGAGCCAGGCCGCGCGTCTTCTGGGGATTACCCGGAACGCGCTTCGCTACCGGCTGTCGCAGATGGGCATGGAGGGCTGATCAGAAGAACGACCTGCAGGCATCGGTCACGCGGGCGGCCGGTCCAGCGTGGCGTCCCGTGTCGATGATCGAGACGAACGATGCCCGCTGGTTGTGGCACGGATGCCGCGCCGGAGGATCAGCGCAGGGCGGCGACGATCGTACCGGTCTGCCGCAGCAGCTCCAAGCGCGCGCGCGCGGCGGCGTGCTGCGCGTCATAAAACGCGATCCACTTCTCCTGTTCGAGCGAACGCGCCTGTTCGAGATCGCGGAGCCCGGCGCGGCCTTCCTGGGATTGTGCAAGCAGAATCGAGACCTGGTCCCGCGCGACGTCCAAGTCAAGCCTGGCGACCTCAGTCGCGGCCTCGGCCTGCCGCACTTCGCGATAGGCGCGGCGGGAATCGAGGGTGATGCGGTCGCGGGTGGAGCCGATCTGCAGGCGGAGCCGCTGGACCTCGAGCTGCGCCTGGGAGGACTGCGCCGCCGCAGCCGAGCCGCTGAAGACCGGCAGGGTGAACGAGACGCCGAGCTGGCCGTTGTGCCGCTGGAACCGGCGGAAGAAATCCTCATAATTGTTGAATTTTGCGAACAGACCGTACTGGGCTACCAAGTCGACCTGTGGATAGCGCGAGGCCCTGGCCGACATCGCCTCGAGGGCTTTCGCCTGCAGCGCCGATTCGAGCCGCTTCAGCTCTTTGCTGCCGGCCAGCGCCTCCTCGACGGCCGCCTCCTCCGAGGCGGGCAGCTCCACGGCAGCGGGCGGGTCGGCTGTCGCGCGCACGCGATCGTCGGAACCGAAACCCAGGACCACGGCCAGGGAGCCTTCGAGGGAGTCCAACCGGGTCTCGAGCACGAGCGCCCGCTGCCGCGCCTGTGCCAGGGCGAGGGCAGCGCGCCGGTTCTCGATCTCGAGCTCCCGGCCCGCGCCCACGCGCGCGCGCACCAGCCCGGCGACAACTTCCAGGCTTTTCGCCTGCCGCCCGGCGGAATCGAGATTGCGCACGGCTCGCTGCGCGTCCAGATAGAGCGAGGCAGTCTGGAAGGCGATCTCGTCGCGCTTGGCGGCGGTGCTCAACCCCGCACCGCGGGCGCTCTCCCTGGCCACCGCCACTTGCAGGCTTTTCGACCGGTTGTAGATCGACTGGATCGCGCGCGCCTCGACTATGGATGGAGCGGAGCCGTCGATGCTCATGGGGAAGCCGCTGCTGTAGGCCAGGCCGCTGCCGACGAAAACCTTCGGGAAGAACGGGTCGCGCGCGATGCGCACCCCCTCGGATGCTTTCAGCTCGTCGAGCCTGGCCATCGCCAATTCGGGGTTCTGCAAGAGCGCACGTTCCACAACCTGCCGGAGCGTCAGGGTGTGTACCTCTGCGCGTAAACAGGTGAAAGCGGTGAGGGAAAGCAGTACGATCGGACGCATATTTTCAGGGTAGGCGAAGTTCGTCACCGACAGGATTTCGAACCGCTTGCTGACGCGCGCGGCTCAGTAAGTGCCGTCAAATCAGCAGAAGCGTTCTGAGCCACGACCGTCAGGGAGTGGTGGTGACGAACCTCGGGTAGTGCCGTTCCCATCCGGATGCTGTTCAATGCGGCCGGGAGCGGCTTTCGCGGTTTACTCGTAGCGCAGCGCTTCGGTGGGGTTGAGACGCGCGGCCCGGCGGGCCGGAAGTACGCCGAAGATCAGGCCCACGGCGAGTGACACGGCAAACGCGAT
>JACOTZ010000048.1 GCA_016178155.1 Acidobacteriota bacterium | reverse complement strand
CGGCGGGTCAGGGGGGTGGGGCGGAGCACCCGGAAAGCGACAGGATCCCCGGGCTTGAGCTTCGCCTGGATCCTCTTGATGTCTTCGAGGGTGACGATGGACTGGCGGTTAATCGAGAGGATAATGTCCTTCTCGATCAGGCCGAGCTCCTCGGCGAACGAATTCTCTTCCACCCGGGTGATGACCATTCCGCGCTGATTCTCGAGCTTGGCTGCCTGTCTTTCGCCCTCGTTGACCGGCCGCAGGCCGAGACCGAAACGGACATCCGAAGTGCCGGCAGCGCCGCTCGGCGGGTCCGCCTCCGCGCCGTGTGCGGGGAGATCGCCGGCCGCAATCAACTGCTGCTCGCGGTCGCCGATGGTGACCGTGAAGTTGAAGCGCTTGCCGTCGCGGTCGACGGTGAGGGTCTGGTGGGAGCCGATGGGCGACTGCGAAACCCGGCTGACAAGGTCGTCGCCGTCACGGATGGGTTTACCGTTGAAAGCGACGATCACGTCCTCCCCCTTGAGACCGGCTTTCTCGGCCGGACCGCCAGCCGTGACCTTCTCGACCAGCACGCCCTCTTTGAGACCCAGGGCCTTGAGCAGTTCCTGGGATTTCGGATACTTGTTGAACTGGATGCCGATAGAGCCGCGCGCCATCTTGCCGGTGGTGATGATGGCGTTGTACACAGTCACGGCGGTATTGACGGGGAGAGCGAAGCCGACGCCCTGGTAACCGCCATTTTCGGTAGCGATGGCGGTGTTGATCCCGATGACTTCGCCGTTGATGTTGAGCAGCGGTCCGCCGCTATTGCCCGGGTTAATGGCGGCATCGGTCTGGATAAAGCGCTGGAACTGGCGGGCGCCGGTGATGTCGCGTCCAGTGGCGCTGACGATCCCAGCGGTCACCGTGGCCTCGAGGCCGAATGGCGCGCCGATGGCGATCGCCCAATCGCCGACCTGCACGGCCTCCGAGTTTCCGATCCTGACGGGCAGTAGTGCGCGGCCAGCGTCGATTTTGATGACGGCCAGATCGGTTTCGAGGTCGCTGCCGATGAGCCGAGCTTTGTGCTCGGATTCATCGTGCGGCATTTTGACGGTGATATGGTCAGCACCGTCGACCACGTGATAGTTCGTGATGATGTAGCCGTTCTTGTCGACGATCACGCCGGAGCCGGTGCCATGCTGGCGGAAGTGCCGGCGAGGAATACTCTCGCCACCGGGATTGTTGCGGAAGAAACGGCGGAACAGGTCCAGGCCCTCCTCGCCGTCCTCGTCCTCGCCGCCATTCGGACGGGAGTGGCCGGGGATTGCCTTGGGCTTGTAGTCAGTGCTGATGTAGACGACGGAGGGCTCCAGGCGTTTGGCGAGTTTGGAGAATTCGTTGGAGATCTGGCTGGCTGGGGGAATGACCAGAGGCATCGCGTCCGGCGCGGGGCCTTGCGACTTCGCGGCGTTGACGCCGGTGTTGACCAGCGTGCCGATCAGGATGCCAATCGAGAGCGTAAACACCAGCAGCGTGAAAGTGAGCAGCTTCTGCTGCCTCAGCTTATTCATCCATCCCATGGACTTCAGTTCTGCCTTTCCGGATCAGTCGACAACTAACATTCATTATAGAGATGACAGGGAGGGTTCGCGGGTCGCAGGAACCGTGCGCCCCAGGTTTGCAGGCCTGGTTCGCGCCCGCCCCCACTCGGGGGCAGCATGGAGTAGTGCGCCGTCGCACATGGCGCTTGCTAACCGAAGTTCGTCACCGACAGGATTTCGAACCGCTTGCTGACGCGCGCGGCTCAGTAAGTGCCGTCAAATCAGCGGAAGCGTCCTGAGCCACGACCGTCAGGGAGTGGTGGTGACGAACTTCGGCTAACGCGCGCGGAAGAGGTGGTTCCGCGTCGCGGCCCGGGAGGTTGGTGTGGCCGCACGGCAGTCCCGAGCGTATTACGCGCTCGGAAGAGGTCGTGCCGCGTCGCGGCTCGGGAGTGGTCATTCTGGGGGGCCGGGCCCGGCAGTGTGGTTTCCCGCGTGATATTCGACAACCGCTCCCTCGCGGTCGCGGCTCGGTATGTCCGCGTGTAGACGGACTGTCAAATGCGACAGAGCGGGAACGCTTGTCTCGCGCGACGCCGTGAGGAGAATACGCGGAGTCAGGTTCCCGCGCGGGCGGCGAAGGGCTTCCATTCCACCACCAGGATGGCGGCCAGAATGAGGACGGCCCCGAACAGGGCGCGCGGAAGGAAGACCTCCCGAATCCAAACGTAAGATGCCAGCAGGGCGAATACGGGTTCGAGCGCGAACACGAGCGCGGTGCGGGTGGCGGTGGTGTATCGCTGCGCCCAGGTTTGCACAGTGAAGGCCAATGCGGTCGCGAGCAGCGAAGTGACCGCAAGCGCGAGCCAGACCCGCGGGGTCGCACGCAGGTACGGCGTTTCGACCCACCAGAAGGTGACGAGTCCGATGGCCGCTCCAGTCGCGATCTGCAAGACCGCGAGACGTTCCACGGGCATGACCGGCGAGTAGCGGCCGAGCAGGAGAATGTGAAAGGCGTACAGAACGGCACAGCCGAGGGTGAGGACATCACCGCGGTTCATCGGGGAATTGGCGTCGAAACTGAGGAGCGCCACGCCCAGCGTGGCCAGGGTCACGCCGGCGACCTCGGACGGCTGCGGCAGCTTGCGGTAGACGGCCGCGGCGAAGACCGGCACGAGCACAACGTACAGCCCGGTAATAAAACCGGACTTGCCGGGCGTGGTATAGCGCAAGCCCAGGGTCTGGACGAAGTAGCCGGAGAACAGGCAGGCCCCGGTGATGACGCCGCCGCGCCAGGAGCCGGGCGGGGCGTGTGCCGCGCGCCCGCGGAAGAGGAGTGTGAGCGCGGCGGCGGCGACGCTAAAGCGCAGGGTGAGGAACAACAGCGTCGAAACATCCTGCAGCGCTTCCTTGACCAGGACAAAGGTGGAGCCCCAGATGAGGCAGACCGAGGCGAGGGCAAGCTCGGCCTTCCAGGGAGCGGGCGGGCTCATGAGCCAGTGAGCAGGAGAAGGGTGAGCAGGACACGTTTGAGACCGAGCTCGCGGCCTTCGGGGTGATACCACTCGTGCGCGGTATGCGCGCCGCCGCCCTGCCCGCCGGCGCCGATGGAGATCGCGGGCAGGCCGAGCGAGAGCGGGATATTGGCATCGGTGGAGGCGCAGTCGAGCCGCGATTTGATGCCGAGGTAGGCATCGACGGCGCGGACGTGCTGGAGGATGGCGGCGTCCGGCGGGAGCAGGCCGCCGGGGCGGGACCCGATCTCTCTCATTCTGGCGACGACGCGCGCGCCCGTGGAACGCTGGTTCTCGACGAGCACGGCGCGCTCGATGGCGGCCGCGAGCTGTTGAGCAAGCTCGTCGATGCGGGTGGGGCTTTCGGAACGGACATCCACTTTCAGGCGCGCTTCCGAGGGAATGGAGGTGACGCTCGATCCGCCCTGGACGGCGCCGAAATTGTACGAGCTGCGCGGGCGCGAGCCGGCGTCCTGCTGCTCGTCGGTGAAAAGCGCGATGGCACGGCTGAGCGCATGGACGGGATTGGCGATGCCGAAATCGCTCCAACTATGGCCGCCGGGCCCGGTAAAGACGGCTTCGAAGCGGCGGCTGGCGAGGGCCTCGGCGGTGATGTGATCCGTGGCCGGACCGTCGAGGGCGAGGAAGGCGCGGATGCGGGGCGCGAGCGGCGACTGGCGGCAGAGATAGCGCATGCCGCTGAGATTGCCCTCGCCTTCTTCACCGACGTTGGCGACCAGCAAAGGTGCGACGGGGCCGGCCGCGAGCGAGAACGTCTTGAGAGCGCGAGCCAGCGCCAGCAGCGCGGCCAAGCCGACGCCATTGTCCGAGACTCCTGGGCCGTGCAGACGTCCGTCGGGATCGGCGAGGATCTCTTCCGGTTTGCGCGGAACGAGGACGGTATCGAGATGGGCGGTGACAGCGACGAAGGCGCCCTGGTGATTGGGAGCGAGCAGGGCGACGACGTTGCCGCCGCGGTCGATCCTGGCATCCCAGCCGAGAGCGCGAAACTGAGCCGCCATCCATTCCGCGCGATTCTGCTCGAGGAAGGTGGGCGCGGGAATGCGGCAAAGCTGGATGTGCTGTTCCTGGATCCACTGGCGCTCGCGCGCGAACCACTGCAGCGCGTTGCGCACCGCGGGGGACTCGGCGAGCTCGGCGACTCCTCCCTGGGTGGTGATGGCGCCGCCGTTTTTGAGCATCCCGGCCATGAAATCGCTAGTGTAGCGTGGCGCGCCGGCTGGTGCAGACAGAGCGCCGGCTGCGCGAGTTGCGGACGCGGTCCGGCGATGCGGCGCGCCGGAGACTCGCGGGCTTATATTCCAGGACGCTCAGGCGCGGCCTCGCCACGAGCGGCCTGCATCCTCATTTTCGGGCACGAGAGACGGCATCAGGCGGCTCGCTCCCGGGTGTCACTGGCCTGGGAAGCGGCCGGGGTATGACCTTGGAAGTGCTTTTCGGTGGACGCCGGCGGGGCGCACGAGGTCTGCTGCGAAGCGAAGCCAATTTCAACAACCTGGGGCTGCTCAGCGGATTGCGGCTGTTCAGGGGGCACCGTACCGGGTCCAGGGGCGGGCGCGGGCTCCGGCCCGGGGGCGGGCGGCTCGATCGAGACGACGTCGGAGGGCGCAAAGGAGCCGAGCTCGAAGCGGGCCTCTTGCAGCGCCTTGAGCTCGTGGAGGCTGCTTTTGAAGGTGCGGTCGATGGCGGTCTCGTAGCGGACGATGCGAGTGAGTCCTTCGGTGTGCGCGAAGGCTTCGCCGAGTCCGCCGTTGAAGCAGCGTTCCATGGCGGCGACAATCTCGCGCTCGGCGCGGCCGATGCGGCGCGAGCGCCAGTAGAGCTGGACGAGTTTTTCGACCAGGGAGAGCTCGGTGGGGCCGACGGGCTGGTGCTCGTGGTGGAAGGCGGCGTGGAGCTCGGCGAGAGCCTGGGCATCCTCGCCGGGGAGCAGCGCCTGCGCGGAGCAGAGGCCGTGCGTGATCCCGTTCAGACGAGAGCGGGCTTTGCCATCGGCGGACTTCGGGCCGGTGGACTTCCGGGCATTGCTGCG
>JACOTZ010000047.1 GCA_016178155.1 Acidobacteriota bacterium | reverse complement strand
CGCGTTGGGCTCGATCACGATGCGCAGCGCCTGCAGGACCTGGCGGGTTGCGGTGCTCCGGTTCAAGGTATAGAAGTGGATGCCGGGGGCGCCGCCCTGCAGCAGGTCGATACACTGCGCCGTGGCCTGCGCGATTCCGAGCTGCAGCACAGCCTGGGGATCGTCGCGCCGCCGATCGAGCGCTTCGGCGAGGCGGAACGGGATGGAGACGCCGCAGGTCACCATGAAGCGTTCGATCTGGCTCGCATTCGTGATCGGCATGATGCCGGGAATGATGGGCACCTGGATGCCGTAGGAGCGCGCGTTGTCGACGAATTCAAAGTACCGCCGGTTGTCAAAGAAAAGCTGGGTGATGATGAACTCGGCGCCTTCGTCGACCTTGCGCTTCAGATTCGCGAGGTCCACGGCGGGATTGCCGCACTCGATGTGCTTCTCCGGATAGCCCGCGCCGCCCAAGCAGAAGCGTTCGGGGTAATGCTCGCGGATGAAGCGCGCCAGCTCGCTTGCGTAGCGGAATCCGCCCTCGGTGGGGACGAAGGTCGTCTGTCCTTTGGGCGGATCGCCGCGCAGCGCCAGAATGTTTTCGACGTTCGAATCGGCGACCCGGTCCACGACCGCGCGCAGCTCGTCCCTGGTCGCGCCCACGCACGTGAGGTGTGCCATGGCCTCGATGCCAGTCTCACGCTTAATTCGGGTGACGATGTCGATGGTCTTCTCACGGGTCGATCCGCCGGCGCCGTAGGTGACCGATACGAAGTCAGGGCGCAGGTCGCGCAGGTCGGCGATGGTCTGCTCGAGCTGGCGGGCGGCCTCTTCGCTTCTGGGAGGGAAGAACTCGAACGAGAACACGCGGCGGCCGGTGCGCAGAAGGTCGGCGATCCGCATTCTTTTCAGTGTGCCAGAACCGCCGCGATCTCTTCAGGATCGTTGGGCACCACGACCGGCCGGTTGCCATAGGTGGATTCGAGCGGCGTTCCGCCGGGGGTCCGCAGAGCGCCTGTGTGATAGCGGTGGATGTAATCGGGGTCTTTGAGCAGGTTGCCGGTGAGGACGGCCACCACATCCGCGCCGGCCGGGATCACTCCCGCTGAGACCAGCTTGCGTGCTCCCGCGAGACTCGCGGCCGAAGCGGGCTCGCAGCCGATGCCGCAGAGCCCGATCTGCGCCTTCGCGTCGGCGATCTCCTGCTCAGTCACCTTCTCCACTGCTCCATTGGAGGTGTTGATTTCGTGGAGTGCCTTGGGCCAGGAGACCGGGTCGCCGATGCGGATCGCAGTGGCAAGTGTCTGGGGATGCAACACCGGCTCGAACCCCCGGCTGCCGGCGGAGCGGAAGAACTCGTAGAAAGGCGCGGCGCCTTCGGCCTGGATCACTGCCAGTCGAGGGAGCTTCCGGATGAATCCCCACTGCTGCAGCTCGCGCAATCCCTTGCCGAAGGCCGATACGTTGCCCAGATTGCCGCCCGGCAGCACGATCCAGTCCGGCGCCGCCCAGCCGCGCTGGTCAAGCATCTCAATCACGATCGTCTTCTGGCCTTCGATGCGGAAGGGATTGATGGAATTGAGCAGGTAAATACCGAGCTTTTCGGCAAGCACGCGGACCAACTTAAGGATCTGGTCAAAGTTGGCCTCGACCTGCAGCGTGCGCGCGCCGTACTCAAGCGCCTGCGCGAGCTTACCCGCCGCGATATTCCCATGGGGGATCAAAACGACCGACTGCAAGCCGGCCGCACTGGCATACGCAGCCATCGACGCCGAGGTGTTGCCGGTGGAGACGCAAGCGACGCGCTGCATGCCCAGGCGCCTGGCTTGCGCGACGCCGCAGGTCATGCCGTTGTCCTTGAACGAACCCGATGGATTGAAGCCCTGGTGCTTGAAGACAATCCGGTCGAGCCCGGCGTAGGAGGCGGCACGCGGCGCATCGAGCAGGGGAGTATTGCCCTCGCGCAGGGTCACAATGCGCGCCTCGTCATCCAGGAACGGCAACGCTTCCCGGTAGCGCCAGACGCCGCTCTGATCGATCGGGTTGTTATGTGTCCTGCGATCCAGCCACAGACGTTTCAGCTCCTCGGGCGGCAGCGGTCCACCGGAGTAGGTGACCTCGAGAAGACCGCCGCAACGGGAACAGTTGTACAGGACGGCCGTCACCGGGAAGCTCGCGCGGCAGTTGGGCGCGAAGCAGGTCAGCTCGGCTTTCATGAAGTCACGATTATAAAGCCCGGGACTGCCGGGAGGAGACCGGAAGCAACTCGTCCCCTCATTGTCGGACGGCTCGCGCGGGGGGCGGCGCGTCTGGACACTTGCCCGCCGCCGGCTACGCCCGGAGAAGGCTCCGCGAAAACCGCAGGCAGAGCGTCACGGTGACAGGCGTGCGAGAATTCCCGGACTCTTTCGACCGTACTCAGCGGCGCGGTTCCGGCTGGCCGCCGCCGAATTGGCGCGGCCGGCCCTGGCGCTGAAAGCCGCCTCCACCGCGGCCGTCGGCCGGGCGGGGACGGGCTTCGTTGACAGTCAGCGTCCTCCCATGCAGATCGGTGCGGTTGAGGGCCTGAATGGCGTTGTCCCCTTCCTGGTCGACGACCATTTCCACGAACGCGAAGCCGCGCGGCTGGCCGCTATCGCGATCACGGACGATGTGAACGCGCTCGACCTGGCCGAACTGCCCGAACAGCGATTCGAGATCCTCCTGCGTGGTGGAAAACGACAAATTGCCTACGTAAATGTTCTTCACTTCCAGTCTCCATCTCAGAAAATACAGCCCCGCTGCGCGGTGGCCGCGGCTCAATTTCCGGCCACGAGCGAGCGCGACCCGGCGGGCGGCCAGCCGCTGCCCGGAAACTTACAGCCCTGCCGCCGCGCGGCAAGAAAGGTCCACCTACTTCGCGTTCGGGACTGAGACTTGCTTCGCGATTGGCGGCTCCAGTGAGGCTTCGGGCGCTGCTCGCGGACCGCACCGGCGACCGGCTGGGCATTGCGATTGAGGGCGGGAATCCGCGGGGCGGCATCATCGAAGCGAACCATGGCGGGCGACGCTACCGAAGCACAAGACCAGGAAGGAAACTGGTACCGAATGGCTCAACAACGCGCGCAGCCAATTTCAACTCACAGGTGTCAGTGTAGCAGGAGGGCGGCGGAGCCGGGACTCGGCTGGACGCAGGCCGGGACGCCTGAGGCGTCGGGGATGGCCAGCGGAGACGAACTCGCCATACCCGCCAGAGCTCCGCATGCCGGTTGCTCACCCGCGCGGCCCGGAAATATTCGTCCCGGGCCGCGACCGTGAGCGAGCGGCTGTGAATCCCTCTAACCCGAAGTTCTGACTCTGAATAAGTGGAAGGTTGTTTGTTTTGATGGGCCAAGCGGTTTTGACCCTTCATCTATGTAGGCATGTAATTGTCTGTTGGTACACTTGACAGTCTGCATTAAGCGCGGTATGCTGTAAGCATGT
>JACOTZ010000046.1 GCA_016178155.1 Acidobacteriota bacterium | reverse complement strand
GTGTGAAATATTCGAAAAAACCATTTCCGGCCTCCAATGTTTGCATTCGGTTAGCCTGTGGAGAAGAGGCCCGAAATCAATTTTTTCACACCTTCTCAGCAAGCGGTTCGAAATCCTGTCGGTGACGAACTTCGGCTAGCGGCGGGCCAGCAGGGACAGGCCGTCTTCGTATACCTGAGCGAAGAAATCGCGGGAAGAGGGAGAAGCGCCGATGTGCAGGGTATGGGCGCCGGGCACCTCCTCGATGAAGCCGAGGTAGCCATCCCAACCCATATCGTTGAGTACGAATTGCAGGGCCTCGCGCTCGCCGGGCGGGAGCGAGGTCAGGTTGATATCGAACACCTGGCCACTGCAATGGGAGCCGGCTTCGCTGCGCCGGCCGTTCGAGAGCGGCGGCGCGGCGGCCTCGTCGAGCGGCCGGACCAGAGCGCTGACCTCGAGGGGAACGAAGCGCTCCTGGCGAAGGCTCATGGCCTGGTGCAGGCGGCGCGTTTCGAAAGCGATGTAGGCGAGGGCGCCGATGGCGGATGGCGAAGCCTGCAGATAGAGGTCGCGATCATCCCCACGTCCCAGGAGGCCCTCGGGAAGGCGGAAACCGAAGGAGCGGGGATCGTCAAAGGCACGCACGAGGCGGGCGCCCTGGGCGCGGCGCAGATCGTCGCAATTCTGGTACAGCAGATCGCCGGCCTTGATCCAGACGGCAAGGCGGTGAGGGGCGCGCGCCTCGCGGTCGCCGGCGTAGCGGTAGGATTCGAACAGCTTACGGAACGCTTGCCGGTCCTCGCGATAGAGCGCGAGCAACTGCTCGGCGCGGCGGACGCGGAACCAATACGTGGGCGACCAGTCGCGTTCCATGTGCGCCTGCAGGATCTTGTACAGCTCGCGATTGTGCGCCGGGCTGGCGGAGAAGAACACCCGGGCGACGCTGAAGCGAGAGGGGATACCCTCGGCGCGGGCGGCGAGCTCGCGGACCTCGGCGACACAACCCTCCCCGCAATGATACGCGAAGACCGCCCAATCGCGTCCTCCGAGCTCATTCTCAAGACGTGCGAGATAGCGCGCGGCGGCGGGAATCGCCTTCTCCGGGATCAGCCGCTCATCACGCACGAGCACGGTATAGGGGATCCGGCGTTTGACGGTCTTCCAGGCCAGTTTGCCCCCGCGTGTGCGGACCCGAACGCGCTCGCGCGCGGTCCGGTACCGTCTGGCGTAAGAGATCTTCAATCCCATGACTCGGGCGGTGCCGGTAGCGATCTGCATGATGCCGCGCGGGCCGGCCGGGCTCTGGGCCTTGGCGTCGCCCCAGCTTTCCAGGTAAGCGATCGCCGACAGCAGCGACGCCGGTATCCCGGTGCGCCGCTCGGCATCCACGAAGAGTTTCTGCAGGTTCCGGCCGAGGACCCGCTCGGCTCCGGCAAGCGCACGGGGGTCGCGCAGGATAGCGAAGCTCTGGGTGTCTATCATCAGCTCGGTGCGCCTGTCAAGCAGCTCGTCACTGATGTCTCTGCGACCGGCTCCGATGCCTGCCAGCCGGTGCTCGGGTTCAAAGGATGCGGTATCGCTCACCCCGACCAGGAAAGGACTGGCGAGCAGGACGAAGGGAAGGGAAAAACGGAGGCGCCGCATGGTCCTACAAAATGGTCCTAGAAACAAGATACTCCGAAAATGTTGTTTTGCAAGAGGGCGCCGCCCGTACGGGAGATTAATTTTCCGCCGTTTCGTTCGGCGCGACCAGGCGAGCGTCCAACCGCTCGGCCGCCCGCCCGGGGGGCACCATCCGGCATCAGTGTTGGACGGACGAAATGCTTTGAGGTTTCCTTTTCATGCGTCCTAGCGGCCTGTTTGCGGCGAAAGAAACGCGAGGCCGGGGAATCGGGGGGGGCCGCTCCCCTCAGGGGCGGGCGTCAAAGACCCGCATGCGGGCGCCTGGGCGGAGAATTCGGTGTGGATGCCGCCAGGTGTGTGACGAAACCCATAGCTTTGCCTGGCAAGGGTATGCTTCCACCTCCCCAGTGCGCTCGCGGATGACTCAGGGCCGGTATACACATGGACTACCAGGCGACGCCCGTCCCTATTGGGGGTCTGGAATTCCGACAGAAATAGCCCCAGATGAGCCCGACCGGGACCGGCACTGGGATTGGGCGCCGTCTTCCTCCCGTCGAGGAAGAAGCCCTCTGGGAAGGCTTCGAGCGTACGCTGCACAGAGAGTCAACCCAAGCCCGAACAGCGCGAACGCAAATTTCATGGCTTGCTGTCCTCCGCCGCTACCGTCGCTTCTTCGTGCGTTCTCTCCATTGCCTTAACGGGAGAACGCCTTCTCCATTTCCAACTGAACGGACCAGACCCCCGGTCATCGGACCTTCGCCGTGACCTCGGCCGGCGGGGTCTCGCCGGAATGGATCCGGTAGACGCGGTGATGGGTTTCGCGAGCGGCTTCGATCATTTGCGGATATGGCAGATCCTGCTGGTTGACGAAGCCGAGATTATAGTTCTCGCCGTCAAAGCGGCCGGTGACGGGCTGGTCCTTGAATTGGAAGTAGTGCGCGCCGATGACCGCGGGCATGGCCGCGGCATGCTCGACGTAGTAGCGGTAGGCAACGCCGCGCTCCTTCTGGTCCCTGACCATGACGAGGGACGGTGCGTAGCCGCGCTCGGGGGCGCCGAAGTGAAACTCGCCGATCAGGATGGGGCGGCCGCTAAGCTTGTGAAAGCGCTCATAGAGAGCCGGGTCGGGTTCGAAACGATAGGTGTTCACACTGAAGACGTCGAAGACGTCATTGGCGCGCAGCACGGGATCGGGAGTATTGCCGGCCCAGCGGATGCCAAGCACGAGGTGGTTGGGGTCGGCGGCACGAATGGCATCGGCGACGGTCTGGAAGTACTTGCGGGCGAGTTTTTCGAGGAGAGCCGCACGCGACGCGGGGGTGTCACCGCGCGCGGCGATGTATTTTTGCACGTAATCGCGCGTGGCGGAGCGGCTCGGATCCTGGAGGATGCGATCGATCAGGTTGCGATCGTGCCAGCGCGGCTCGTTGCCGATGAACCAGCCGATCAGGGAGGGGTCGTTTTTCGCGGGCGCGCACTGCGCGCCTGCGTCCTCGCGGGCGGCGGCAGCGAAGGTGCCGGAAAACACGTCGGGGAAGCCCTGCCAGGAGACATCAGAGCGGCCGATGCGAACGTTGGTGACGTAGGGGAGGTCGGCTTTTTCGAAGAGGCGCGGGTCGGACCAGTTGGCGATCGTATTGAAACCCCAGGCGGTGAGGCGCTGAGCGATCTTTTTGCGCCAGGGAGAGAAGAAGTCGCTGCCGTAGCGGAGCGCAATGTTGGCGGTGTAGAAATCCGCCGTTTCAGCGGCATTCGGGGGCAGCCTGGCGAACAGCGCTTCCCTGCCGCGGGCGCGGGTGGGATCGGAGACGCGCAGGCAGTCGAGGCCAAGAGAGAAGAAGGCGTACCCCGACGGGTCGACGAGCCACGATCGCCGGTCCTGCTGCTCGAGCCGGAAAAAACCCGTGCCGCGAAAGCGCTTCTGCTTCCAGCCGCCGTAGCGCGAGAGCGCCGGGTCGGGGCGGCTGGCGGCGAGGGCGCGATCCTCTTCGCGCCAAGCCTCGCGAAGATCCGCCAGGCTGCCGACCTTACCGGGCCAGGAGCCCGGGATCCACTGGCCAAACTGATCGACCAGGGGCACCGTAATTTCCGCCTCATCGGGGAGCACGTCCTGGCTGAGTTCGAGGGGGCCGAGCTCGAGCGTCACGCCGCGGTTCGGCGCCATGGAGACGACGAGGGCTTCGAGCGAGCCGAGGTTGATGTGATTGCCCCAATTCGAGAGCCAGTGCGCCTTGAAGTTGCGGTTGTTCATGTACTCGCGCGCGAGGAACGATGCGGGGATGGAGGCGGTGGCGCGCACGCCCTCATAGGGCTGCACGCGATATCCGAAGGTCTGGCCGCTGGCGTTGCGCAGCGCGATGCTCCAGCGGATGGTCGAGTTCGAGCGGAAGGTAAAGCGAAAGCAACCCGCACCGGTCCAGTCCCGAGCGGCAGCGGGTAGCGGGATAGTGACGGTGCCAGGCTCGGCCGCGTTGAACTCGAGCCGGATGGTGTCCGGGCGCGGTCCGGGCGAGACGGTGGCGCCGGTGGCCGTGATTCGGGAAGGGCTGAGCGTGCCCCGCAGCGGGTTGGCGGCGCAGACGAGCGCGCCCGCGGCAAGCGGTACAAAAAGGCGAAGCATTGCCGTCGGTTCGATTGTATGACAGGTGGGGCGAGGAGAAGCCGGAGCGGACCGCGTGCCACGGGCTAGCGATTCGTCCTGCTTTGCGCTGGAAGAGGATGCGGGACGCGCGTGCGGAGCCGACGTATCGGGCGGGGCAGCCTGGCCGCCGCTCGATCCGAAGAATGACACGGAGGTGATCGCGTTGAGCGGCGCAGGCAGGCAGTTCGCCTTTCCAAGGAGCGTCCGGCGGCCGCCGCTCTGCGCTACCAGAGCAGCTTGGCCGCGACGGTCACCTTGCGCTGCTCGCCCCAGATGGTGGCGTTCACGGTTCCGAACAACGTGTTCACGGGCGCCGTGTTCGGCGGCTGGAACATCGCGTGGTTGAATGCGTCCTGCGCCTCCGCCCGAAGCTGCAGAGACACGCGCTCGGTGAAGCGCAAGGTTTTGAAGAGCGACAGATCCCAGTTGTTCCAGCCGTCCGCGCGCAGGCCGGTCAGGCGGAGCGGGAAGGTCCGATAGTTGCTCGCGAGCTGGCGGGTGGAGTCCCGCTCGAAGCCGGCATTGATGTTGAACCAGCGCTCCACGGCGCGCTCGGAGCGTGGCAGCACCACGTCCGCCAGTTGCCCGCGGAAGAGGATGTTGCCGAAGCCGATGGGCGGCCCGGATTGCCACTGGTAGATGGCCTGCGTGCTCCACCCGCCGATGACGTGATTGACCGCCGCGAAGCGCGACGATACCAGTTTCCCGCGACCGAACGGGAACTCGTATTGGCCGCTGATCACGATGTGGTGCGGCCGGTCCTGGGGCGAGATCACGTGGTGCGGAAGCAGGTCCTGGGCGTTCAGCCGCTCTACCGCCTCCATGAATTTGGACCAGGTGTAAGCGGCCTGCGCCAGAATCCCGCGCGAGAACCGGCGCTCAAAGCGGATGTGGCCGGAGTGGTACCAGGAGAAGCCGTCCGAGAGCGTCGTGCTGATCCCGTTGAAGTGCGGGAACGGCGTCAGAAGCTGCGACCTCGGCAGATTCGCGTTCTGATACCACGCCGTGCCCTCGAACTCCTCGATCCCGCGGAACGGGTTGGGAACGTTGGCGCTCAGGAAATCGATGGCGGCCTGATCCCTTTCGGGGGATCGCGACAAATATTCGACGGGCACGCTGTCGTAATTGAATCCGATGCCCAAGCCTACGCTTTTGCTGCCCGTGTATCCGGCCTCGACCATCATGCGACCGGGCAGTTCCCGCTGGACCGTGAAGCTCCATCGCTGCAAGTACCCGTTACGCCGCGACGGGGTGAAAAACGAGGGCGAGCGTCCGAGGAACGTGCGCAAACCGTTCGCCGCGCCGAGCGGCGCCAGAAATCCGTCCGGAAAAGGATTCGAGAGCGTCGCAGTGAAGGTCCGGCCGTTGTCGTTTGAAGGCGTCAGCGAGGTACGTTGATCAAAGCCCTGCTGTCCCACGTCATTGCGATCCGTCCCCAGCGACTGGTAGAAGATCCCGTAGCCCAACCGCAACGCCGTCTTCGGCCGCACCAGCCAGGCGATGCCGATACGCGGCGCCCAGTTGTTGTTGTTGCCGTTCCACAACGTGCGCGGCTGCCCGCCCGTGCCGGCAAACAGCAAGCCTCCGGGCGTGCGAAACTCCGCCACCGGAATCTGCGGGATCGGGCTGCGCGCATAATTGGCCCGCGCCCGGTCCTGGACGGGGTTGGGCGTGGTGAAATCGAAGCCGCGGTTGGACCGGTTATAGCGCTCGGTGGTGGGTCCCTCGTACTCGTACCGCAAACCGAGGTTCAGCGTCAGAGTTCGGGTGATCTTCCAATCGTCATGCAGGTACCAGGCCAGTGATTTCGTAAACCAGAGTTCCGGCTCTGGTTCATCGACCTGATCGCTCGCGACTTGCCAGCCTCGCCCCGCGTAGCGTCATTCTTGCAAATCTCGAAAATGCCTTGATCCGGCGGCATTCTGCCATTATAATT
>JACOTZ010000040.1 GCA_016178155.1 Acidobacteriota bacterium | reverse complement strand
ATCCGCCATTCGATTCGTATGCCACATTCGGAGCCGGATCCCAGGGGCGCGCCGCGGCCGCCCGACCCGACTGAAACACCGGCGACGGCCCAACCCGACCCAGGTTATCTTTTGCGTTCAGGCCGTAGTCATGCTTCTACTCGCGAACGCATGGCGTCCGGGCGGGCGAGGGTTTCGCCGGTCAGCTCGATGCCGAGGCCGGGTCCGGCGGGGAGCGGGAGTGAACCGGTGCGAGCGGGGTAAGTTTCGGTCACGATGCCGCGGTACTCGTCGTTGTAGTGGCGGCGGACGCTTTCGCAGATAAAGAGGTTAGGCAGGTTGGCGGCGAGGTGCAGCGTGGCGGCGTGCAGGACGGGGCCGCCACAGTTGTGCGGCGCGACGGGCCGGTAGTGGGTCTCGGCGGCGGTGGCGATCTTCTTCGCCTCCGAGATGCCGCCACACCAGGCGATGTCGGGCATGACGATTTGCGCGGCGCCGTTAGCGAGCAGCTCGCGGAAGCCCCAGCGCGTCATTAGGCGCTCGCTCACGCACAGCGGCAGGCTGGTGGCAGCGGCAAGCTCGGCATAGGCGGCCAGGTTATCCTGCGGCAGCATCTCCTCGAGCCACATGGGAGCGTACGGCTCGAGCGCGCGGGCGATGCGAATGGCGCACGGCAGGTTCCAGAAGCCGTGGAACTCCATGGCGACGTCCATGTCCGTGCCGAATTCGTCGCGGATCTTCCTGAGCGGCTCGGCGCCCTGGCGGATCTGCTCGGCGGTGATGTACTGGCCGCCGGTCTCGCGCGCGGCGGGATCGAAGGGCCAGATCTTCATGGCGCGGACGCCGCTCGCGAGCAACTCGCGCGCGAGACGTACGGGCTCGCCGAGGAAGTCGATGTGGTCGTAGCAGGTGTTATAGGTGCGGATGGAGTCGCGGGATGCGCCGCCGAGCAACTGATAGACGGGCGCGTTGAGCGCTTTGCCGGCGAGGTCCCAGAGCGCGATATCCACGGCGCTGATGGCCCGCATCTCTGCGCCGGCCCAGCCGCTGAAGGAGATCTTCTCGAGCATACCGGCCCAGAGGCGGTCGATTGAGAGCGGATCGCGGCCGAGCAGGACGGGCGCCAGCGCGCGCAGCACGACGGCGGCCTCGGCTTCCGGAAGGGGATAGGTCTCGCCGAGGCCGGTCAGGCCACTGTCGGTGTGGATGCGGACCCAAAGCCAGCGGATAGGCCCCGCATGCACGGTGATGCCGCGCGCGAGATGAATGGTTTCGATTGCTGTGATCTTCATCGGTAGTTGTCGTTAAGGAGCCAGAGGTCGGCTGTGCGCTTGCGCCAGCCCTGCACGTCGGCGCGGAGCTGATCGAGAGTGCGGCGGTGTTGTGATGAAGGCGCGAGATTTTCCAGCTCGTCGGGATCGGCGGTGATGTCGTACAGCTCTTCGGCGCTGCGATGCAGGTACCTTGACGCCGGCCGCTTGTACTTGTAGCGCCGAGTGCGAGTGCCGCGCATGGGGTAATACATGGTGATCTCGTGGAAGGTGTGCGAGAAGTAGACCTGGTCCCAGCCGGAGGGGTTCTCCTGCTCCAGCACAGGCAGGAAGCTGCGGCCATGGACGGAGTACTCGGGGCCCTTGGCGCCGGCCCAGTCGAGGGCGGTGGGCAGGAGGTCGACGAATGAGAGCATCGCGTTATTCACCAGGCCGCGGTGCGACTGTGCGGGCGAGCGCACGATCAGCGGCAGGTGGAGGCCCGCGTCGTAGACGTTTGTTTTCGCGTTGGGGAAGGCCATGCCGTTGTCGCTGAGGAACAGGATGAGCGTGTTGTCGAGTTGGCCGGTCTCGCGCAGCAGCTCGAGCATCATGCCGATGCCCTGATCAAGGCGGTTCGAGGCTTCGTAGTACTCGGCGATCTCGCGGCGCGTCGGCTCGTTGTCGGGGAGGAACGAGGGCACGGGAACCTTGGCCGGGTTGAACCGCGTACGCTTCACTCCGGTGTAATCGCGATTGGCGAAACCGGAGGCGGCGCGGTGCGGGTCGCCAAAGCCGACGTGCAGGTACCAAGGCCTGCCGGCGCTCGCGGCGATGAAGCGGCGCGCGCGTTCGGCCATGCTGAGGACGTCGCGATCGTTTTCCTGCGCGTTCAGGTCCCAGCGGAAGCGCTCGCCGGGATTGACGTGCATTTTGCCGATGACTCCGGTGCGGTAGCCCGCGTCCTTCAGCAGGTCGGGGAGGGGCCGGACATGCGGCAGCAGGTGCAGGTTGTGGACGGAGTGTGCGTGTCCGTAGTGGCCGTTCGCATGATTGTGCAAGCCGGTGAGGATGACCGAGCGGCTGGCGCTGCAGGACGCCGTGGTGCAGAATGCGCTGGTGAAGCGCACGCCCTCGCGCGCGAGCCGGTCGAGGTTGGGCATGACGGCGGTGCGGTCGCCGTAGGCTCCGGTGTGGAGGCCGAGGTCGTCGGCGATGAGGAGCAGGATATTATGCGGGCGGCGCTGTGCGAGCACGGCGGGCGCGGCGGCCGTGAGGAAGCTGCGTCGGGTCGGCATGGGTACAGGATACAGGGAGAAGGCAGAAGACAGCGGCTGATCTGCCGGGCAGGCCGCGGTTGATGTCGAGCGAGATACTTCGCGCCGCGCATCCCAGCACAGGCGTTCCGCGACTTAACTCGTTCTGTTCTCCACCTCGTAGTACGCTTCGAGTAGCAGCACCTGGCTGCGGGTACGCTCGAAATCCAACCTTCGCACGAGGGGAGAGTTCGTGGCTGTCGAAGACACGCAGACCGCAGCATCGCGAAACCTGGCCTTCGGGACGGTTTCGTTCGCCCTCTGCTTCGCCGCCTGGGGTCTGATCAGCGCGTTCGCTTCGAGCTACCGCGCGGAGTTCGGCTTGAGCGCCCAGAGCACCGCACTGCTGGTCGCTATCCCCGTGCTGCTGGGCTCGCTGGCGCGTATCCCCATGGGCATGCTGACCGACCGCTATGGCGGGCGCGCCGTCTACACGCTTCTGTTCCTTGTCGTGGCGGTGTCGGTGGCCCTGGTACCGGCGGCGAAGACGTTCGAGCAGCTCCTCGCCGCCGCGTTCCTGATCGGCCTGGCTGGGTCCTCCTTCGCCGTGGGCGTCGGCTTCGTCTCCCGCTGGTTCCCCCCTGCACGGCAGGGAGCGGCGCTGGGGATCTACGGACTCGGGAACATCGGGCATTCGGCAGCCGTGTTTCTGGGACCGCTGGCAGCTGCCGCGGCCGGTCGCGACGCGGTGCTCTACGGGGTTGCCGCGATTGCAGCAGCTTGGAGTGCGGTGTTCTTCGCCTTCGCCCGAAACGCCCCCGTCGAGCGGAGGCCGGCGACGCTCGCGGCCATGCTCCGCGTACTGCTTACCGAGCGGCTTTCGTGGGCCCTGGCCGCCTTCTACTTCGTCACGTTCGGCGGTTTCGTCGCATTCTCCATCTATCTTCCGACGCTGCTGCGCGATGAGTTCGGGATGACGATGATCGAAGCCGGCTACCGCACGGCCGGTTTCGTGGTCCTCGCGACGCTGCTCCGTCCGGTAGGCGGCACGCTGTCGGACCGCATCGGCGGAGCCCGTGTGCTTTCGGGTGTGTTCCTCGGGATCATTCCCTTCGCGCTGCTGCTCATGTGGCCGTCGATTGTCCCGTTCACGGTCGGTGCGCTCGGGTCCGCGGCGTTGCTGGGCCTGGGGAACGGGGCCGTGTTCAAACTGGTGCCGCAATACTTCCCGGGCAACACCGCGACCGTGACGGGACTCGTGGGCGCCATGGGTGGTCTCGGCGGCTTCTTCCCGCCGCTGCTGCTCGGGTTTTTCCGCGATCGCATCGGAACCGTTTACCTGGGCTTTGTGCTGCTCGCGTCCACGGCGGGCCTGATGTGGCTGCTGAACGAACGTCTGTTCCTGCCGCAGCAAAAAGTGCTGGAGTTTGAATTCCCGCATTACCTGTCGCAGGGGGCGGAGAAACTGCGCGCCGGCGCATGGGCAACAATGATGACGGCGCTGCTGGCCGCCGCGATCGTGGTGGGTTCACGAAATCTGCAGAACTTCGACCCGGCACTGGTCATCTACACCTTCGCTGTCGTGTTCGCCACGTGGGGCATTGTTTATCACCATGTCGTGTGGCTGGGCAAACCGCCCACGAGGCGGTTCTTTGAACGCTCTTTTGAGCTCCTGCGCTCCTACGGTTTATTGCGCAGCGTCGGGATCGTGGCGAAGACCTCGTTCACGCACATCGTGGAGCAGCGGTTCATCTTCAAGCGCTCGCGCCTGCGCTGGCTCATGCACCAGTGCATCTTCTGGGGTTGTCTCAGCGCCGCGGCCATCACTTTCCCGCTGGTGTTCGGATGGATTCACTTCGGCAGCGCGCCGGACGATCAGATGACCTACGTCACGTATCTGTTCGGCTTCCCGACCGGTTCGTTCCGCATCCGGACGCTGATCTCGTGGCTGCTCTTTCACGGGCTGGATATCTCGGCCGTGCTGGTGCTGGCCGGCATCGCGCTCGCACTCTGGAGGCGGCTCCGCGATCGCGGCGCCCTCACTCTGCAGGATTTCACCGTCGACTTTCTCCCGCTCGTGCTGCTGTTCGCGATCTCGGTGACGGGGCTGGCGCTGACGGCTTCCACACTATGGCTGCGCGGCGCCTTCTACGCTTTCCTTGCCGTCCTGCATGCAATCACGGTCATCGGCGCGCTGCTTTACCTGCCGTTCGGCAAGTTCTTCCACATCTTCCAGCGCCCGGCGCAACTCGGCATCAAGCTGTACCAGGCCGCGGGTGATGCCGATGAGGGCGCGTATTGCGTGCGATGCCGCCGCCGCTTTGCATCCCGGATGCAGATGGACGACCTGAGGCGGGTACTGCCGCAGCTCGGATTCGACTACCGCATGGCCGGGCCGGCGGGCGACTGGCAGGCACTCTGTCCCGAATGCAAGCGCGCGGCGATCGCTTTGGCCCAGCTCAGATTGCAGGAGCAAGCTCGTGGCTGAACCTCCCGTTTCCATCGAACAGCTCAACCGCCTCTACGGCCCGCATCCCAACTACGCTCCCCCCGGGGGTTGGGAAAGGGCGGGCGCGCGAGCGCCGGACAAGCTGGTGAAGACGCACTGCTCGTTCTGCGGGATGCAGTGCGGTATCCAGCTCAAAGTGCTCGACAACCAGGTGGTCGGATTTGAGCCCTGGGAGGAGTTCCCCTTCAACCGCGGCATGCTCTGTCCGAAAGGCGTCAAACGGTACCTCCAGGGCGCCCATCCCGACCGCCTGCTCCAGCCGCTGCTGCGCACCGGGAGCGGCTTCAGTCCTATTTCGTATGAAGCGGCGCTTGATCTGACCGCCCGCCGTCTGGCCGAGATCAAGGACAAGTACGGTCCGGACGCGATCGCCATCTACGGCGGCGCGTCCATGATCACGGAGAAGACGTACGTGCTCGGCAAGTTCGCGCGGGTGGCGATCGGCACGAAACACATCGACTACAACGGCCGCCTCTGCATGGTCTCGGCGGGGACCGCCTACAAGCTGACCTTCGGGATCGATCGCGCGACCAACCCCTGGACCGATCTTGCGAAGGCCCAGGTGGTGCTGGCCGCCGGATCGAACGTTGCCGACTGCGCGCCCATTACGACCCACTATCTGTGGCAGTGCCGGGAAGCGGGCGGCAAGCTCATTGTGGTCGATCCGCGGATGACGCCCATCACCCGCAACGCGGACCTGTACCTGCCGGTGCGTCCGGGGACCGATCTGGCGCTGTGTTTGTCCATGCTGCATGTGCTGGTGCGCGACGGCATGACGGACGAGCGCTACATAGCCGATCACACGACCGGCTTCGGCGCTGTCCGCGATTCGGTGCGCGACTGGACGCCGGAGCGCGCGGCGCAGATCACCGGAGTTCCGCCCGGGAATATCGAGAAGGCCGCGCAATGGCTGGGGCGCGCCGAGCGTGCCATGGGCATTCACGCGCGCGGCATCGAGCACCACTCGAAGGGTGTCGAAAACTGCCTGGCCATGATCAATCTCTTTCTCGCGACCGGTAACCTGGGCCGCGAGGGCGCCGGCTGCATGATGATCACGGGCCAGGGCAACGGGCAGGGCGGCCGCGAGCACGGGCAGAAAGCCGACCAGCTTCCCGGCATGCGTCTGATCACGGATCCGGAGGCGCGCCGTCACGTCGCCGGCGTCTGGGGTATCGACGAGAAGGAGCTCCCGGGCCCGGGACTTTCGGCCGTGGAGATTATGGAAGCGATCCACCGCGGCGAAATCAAAGCGCTGTTCTCGATATGCTTCAATCCGCTGGTGTCGCTCCCCGACGCCGGGTTCACGCGGGAAGCGCTGGCGAAGCTCGAGTTTTTCGGCGTGATCGACTTCTTCCTGTCCGAGACGGCGCACTTCGCGGACGTCGTGTTCGCGGGCAGCATGCACGAGGAGGACGAAGGCGTCATCTGCAGCGCCGAAGGCCGCGTGCAGAAGATCAATAAAGCCGTCGATCCGCCGGGAGCGGCACGTTCGGACGCACGCATCATCTGCGATCTGGCGGCGAAGCTTGGGCGCGGCCAGTACTTCCGGTTCGCGTCCACGCGCGAGATCTACGACGAGCTGCGGCGGGCATCGCAGGGCGGCATTGCCGATTATTACGGCATCACATGGGAGCGCGTGGAGCGGGAGCTCGGCGTGTTCTGGCCGTGCCCGGCGGAAGACCATCCGGGCACGCCGCGGTTGTTTGAAGGCGGCCGTTTTTGGCACGCGGACGGCAAGGCGCACTTCCAGGTCACCGAGTGGCGCGCGGGTGGAGACCCGATCGATGCCGATTATCCCGTGTACCTCACGACCGGCCGAGTCGTGAGCCATTATCTTTCCGGGACGCAGACGCGCCGCATCGGGCCGCTGGTGGAGCAGTACCCGGAACCGAAGCTCGAACTGCATCCACGGCTCGCCGCGAAATACGGCATCGCCGAAGGCGACTGGGTGAAGATCACGACGCGGCGGTCGGAAGTGGTGGCGCAGGCAACCGTTGTCGGGACGATTCGCCCGGACACCGTGTTCCTCCCCTATCACTGGCCCGGCCGGCGCAGCGCGAACCGGCTGACGCACCGGACTCTGGATCCGCGCAGCAAGATCCCCGAATACAAAGCGTCGGCCTGCCGGCTGGAGAAGGTCGCCCCACCCGCGGACCTGCGGGAGATGCGCCGCGAGGAGACCGGCTGGTTCGGCAGCGAGGCGGATCTCGGGCCCAATTCGCCGAGCACTACGCCATCGGGGCCGGCCGGCCCATTCGGCTCGCCGGAGGTTCGCCGCTGATGTACGGTTACGAGTTTTTCGTCGACCCGTCGCGTTGTATCGGCTGCCGCTCGTGCGTGGCGGCCTGTGCGGAATGCGACGGTCATCGCGGCCAGTCGATGATCCATGTCGATTACATCGACCGGCCGAACTCGATCGCGACCGTTCCCATGGTGTGTATGCACTGCGAGGAGCCCACGTGCGCGCTGGTGTGTCCGGCTGACGCGATCAAGAAGGGCGAGGACGGAGTCGTGCGCAGCGCGCTGAAGCCGCGCTGCATTGCGTGCTCAAACTGCGTGCTCGCCTGCCCGTTCGGAATTCCGAAAGTCCATGTGGAGCCCGAGCTGATGATGAAGTGCGACATGTGTTACGATCGCACATCCCTGGGCCTGCGGCCGATGTGCGCGACGGTATGTCCCAGCCAGGCGCTCAGCTACGGCCCGCCGGAGGCGATTCTGCGCGGGCGCAGCACGCATCCCGTGCGCGACTTCGATTTCGGCCACGAACGCGTCACCACGAAGGTGTTTATGATGATGCCGCCTGACGAGCCGGTGGTGAGCGTGGATATCGAAGACTACATGTGGAAGGAGCCGTATGAAGCTGCCGGGCAATGGCTCGTTGATGACGCCGCCTTCACTCACTAAACCCGGGCCGGCGGCCACTGATATGGCAGGCCGGCGCCCGCTCTGGCGCGAGGATTTCTCGGTCCACGCCGCCGAAGACAATTACGTGCTGCGCAGGCAGTTCACCAAGTTCCTGACGCTCACCAGTGCGGGCATGTTGGCGGGCAACATATGGATTTTCCTGCGGTCGCTCTTCGACTGGCCGCACCGGCAGTACCCGCAAACCACGGTTGCGCGCAGTTCGGAGATTGCGGCCGGCGGAGTGAAGCTGTTCCGCTATCCAACGGAGAACGACCCCTGCATTCTGGTCCGCACTCGCGCGGGGAAGCTGGTCGCCTACAGCCAGAAGTGCACACACCTTTCCTGCGCGGTGTACTACTCGGCAGCGAATAACCGGCTGGAATGCCCTTGCCACGAGGGCTACTTTGCGATCGAGACGGGGCGAGTCTTGCAGGGCCCGCCGCCGCGGCCCTTGCCGCGGATTGAGCTGGAACAACGGGGTGAAGAGATCGTGGCGGTGGGCATCCCGGCCGGGGAGCACGGCGCATGAAGGCGCTGCCAGGGCCTGTTCGGGCGCGGCGCCGCACTGCGATTGACGCGGCGCTGGCGCTCGTCGTTATCCTGCTGATGACACAAATGTGGCTGCTTACGGCGACGCTCGAAAGCTATCTTGGCGGTCACCGCGACGCCGCGCTTGCCGGCATGATCGTCTCGGGCATTCTTTTCCTGGCGTGTTTCGGACTGTACCAGCTCGTCATACGGCTGGACCGCGCTCCGGAACCGGAGGCGGAGCCGCACGGACTCGGCCCCTGGCAGATCTAGGCACGTTCGCGACGCCCGGCGGTTCCGGCTCTCGGGCCTTGCCGCCCTCCTACACCTTCTCAGGCAGAACGTAAGGAGCGCGGTACTTGCGCGTGAGGAGCCGGTTGGCTTCCGTGTCGCCGTCGAAGATTTCGGTCTGGGGATTAAAGGCCAGCTTGCGCCCGAGGCGATAGGAAATATTCGCGAGGTGGCACAACGTGGCTGACATGTGGCCTTCGAGAATGTCGCAGTAGAGGTCCTCGACCTTGCGGGAACGGACGCAGTTGATGAAGTTCTCGAAATGGCTGACGGTCTTCTCGCGCACCTCGACAGGCACGGGCGTGTAGGCCGCGCGCGGAAAGCTGGCATTGGTGGCGCGCTCGTCGATGCCGGCGGCGGAAACGCGGTCGCGAGAGTTGAAGACGCCGCGCATCGCCTTCCAGCCGCGATCGCCGACGAGATAGCCCTTGCTGGTGTAGAAAATGTTCTCGCTGCGGGACGGCGGGCTGTAGAGATTCGTCACCTCGAAATCGATGATGCTGCCGTCGGCGTACTCGAGCGTACCCAACTGCATGTTGGGAGTTTCCTGGTCTGAATCCCAGGCGTAGTAGCCGCCGTTCGAGTGAATCTTGACCGGGTGCACGTTCTTGCCCAGACCCCAGCGCGCGACGTCGAGATGGTGCACCCCGGTATTGCCGACGTCAGTGGTCGAAGTGTCCCAGAAGAAATGCCAGCCGTAGTGAAAGCGGTTGGGCGTGTATGGCTTGTAGGGCGCGGGTCCGAGGTAGAGGTCCCAGTGCACTCCCCGGGGGATCGAGGCCTCCTGTACTCGGCCGATGCTTCCGCGCGGCTTCACCAGCTCCATGCGGGCGCGATAAACCTTGCCTAGCCCGCCGTCGTTGAGGAGCCGCATGGCGGCGCGGACTTCGGCGGCGCTGCGCATGTTTTGCCCGGCCTGCACGATCCGCTTGTACTTGCGCGCGGCCTCGACCATGCGGCGGCCTTCGAGCACCGTAAACGACACGGGTTTCTCGACGTAGACGTCCTTGCCGGCCTGGCAGGCCCAGATGGTCATGAGCGCGTGCCAGTAGTCGGGAGCGGCGATCGAGATAGCGTCGAGGTCCTTGCGCTCGACCAGCTTGCGGACGTCGATTTCGGTGGCCGGCCTGTGCCCGGTGAGCTTTTCGACTTCGGCGATCGCCTCGGGAAACAGCCGCTCGTCAACATCGCACAGGGCGGCGATGCGGACGTTGGGAACACGAGCGAACGAGCGGATGTGCTCGCGTCCCCGGCCATGGAAGCCGACGACGGCGATGTTGACGGTTTCATTCGGACTGCGCTGCGCCCAGGCGGCGCCCAGGGCAGGGGCGGCAACGGCGGCATTGCGGATGAAGTCACGGCGGGAAGACATGGTAGCGCTCTCTTGGGATGATAGCGCGGCGGGCTCCGGGCGAGTAGTGGCAAGCCGACAGCGCAGCCATATTGGCGAAGTCTTTGCGCGCCGGCGGCTACGGCGGACTGCGCCGCTTACAGAACCGATCAACTGGTTAGACAACCGTGACGTAGGGGATCGGAATTGCCGGCAAGGCCGCCGGAGCGTTGCGCTCATTTGTCGCGCGGCACGATGCAGACCGAGGTTCGACCGCACCTGGGAGATAATGAATCTGGGCTTATGAGTGAGGAGGCTGTCCAGGTCGGCGCCGACGACGAGGTCGCGAAAGTCAAAGCCGAACTGGATACCGCCAACCGAAAGCTCGCGGAAGCGCACAAAATGGCCTCCCTCGGGAGGCTCTCGGCGGGCATTGTTCACGAGATCAACACACCGATCGGCTCAATCCTCTCGAACAACGAAACGATTTGCCGCTCCATTGATGCGCTGAAGGTCATACTCGGCGAGGCGGCGGCGAACCATGCGCCTCCGCCGCCGAAGGCGAGCGCCATGCTGGAGACCATGGCCAGCCTGACGGCCGTCGACAAGATCGCTTGCGAGCGCATCTACGCCATCATTCGCAGCCTGAAGACATTCGCGCGCGTCAATGAATCCGACCTGCGCAAGGTGGACCTGCACGAGCTCCTGCGGAATACGCTCAAGCTCAGCGACCCGCTCTATCGCCGCCGCATTAACCTGGTAACCGACTTCGGGGAGCTGCCCGCCGTTGAATGTTATCCCGGCCTGCTCAACCAGGTATTTCTAAACCTGATCGTCAACGCCGCCCAGGCGATTGAAGGAGAGGGCGTTATTACCATCAGGACGCGCCGCGAGCGCGAATCCGCGTATGTCTCTATCACCGATACGGGCAAGGGCATTCCGCCCGAGGTTCGCTGTAAAATCTTCTCTGCCGGTTTCACAACCAAGCCGCTAGGCGAAGGCACGGGTCTGGGGCTCACCATCACCCGTGAGATCGTTGAAGACACGCACGGCGGATCGATTGGT
>JACOTZ010000217.1 GCA_016178155.1 Acidobacteriota bacterium | reverse complement strand
CACCAGCGGAGTCCGGAAGGCCGGCTCGATCATCGAGACCGGCAGCGTGCGTACCGGCAGCGGCACTGCCGGCCTCGCGTGACGGATCAATCTTCCCATTCGGTCATTTCTCCGGCACCATTCGGCTGTGGAGAAACGATCGGCAGTGGTTTTCTCCAGGTCGTTTCCCGATCGAAAACTCACGCTAGTTTGGTCGTACGCGGCGACACCCGTAAGCATCGGAGTGCCCGCCGAAAGCTCCTCGTAATACGGATAGGAGAATCGCTGACCGCCAATTTCCACCTGCTTAAGTCGTCCCACGTCCTTCGCCGTGACCGCATTGAAGAACACAGCTTCGAACCCACTGAAAACAGTTACGGTTGCTCCAATGCCAAGCGCGAGCGAGAGCACGGCTACTAACGTGAACACCGGGCTTCTGCACAGTCCCCGCCCGCCGTACCGGAGATCCATCCAGAGGCGGTCCAACCACATCCATCCCCACATTTCGCGCACCTCCTCTTTTACCAGAGTTGCGTTCCCAAACAGCCGCCGGGCGACGAGGCGAGCCTCTTCCGGGGAGAACCCCTCTTCTTGCCGTTCGTGCGCCTCGATCTCAAGGTGATCGCGCAGTTCGCGATCCAGATCATCCTCCCGCTCCTTACGTCGCCACCACGTCATCTCAGCCCTCCTCAACAGGCCACATCACGCGAGCGATCGCGTCGGCCATCTGCTTCCATCGTGATTCCTCCGTCAATAGCTGCCTACGGCCACTCGGAGTTAGCCGGTAAAACTTGAATTCGCGTTTGGAGCCCTTGCCGGCCGGTTCCCATTTAGCCGCAAGCCAGACTTTACGCTCAAGGCGGTGCAGGGCGGGATACAGCGAACCGTGTTCCACTTGCAGCACGTCGTCCGTAGTGCACTGAAGGTGCTTCGCGATCTGATGCCCATGAGCAGGGCCCATTCGCAGAGTACGCAGAATGAGCATATCCAGCGTGCCCTGGACGAGTTCGATGCGATCAGGATTGTCTGGCGGCATAGTTAGTAGAAGATCTACCCAGAATAATACCACACAGGGTAGACGCTCTACTCAGCATGTAGAACGGACGACATTGGACTCCGATCTGCTGGAGGGGGAAAGCGATTCCAAAAAAGACCGTGTCCTTGATCCCCGTCTGGTCGCCAAGCATTTACGATCGAGCTTGAGAACGCCGACTCCAGAATATGTGCTCGCCAGCGCCGCAGGGGATGACCGTGAAGGTGTCGATTGCGGTAGGCAGCGAGCCGTCGGTGAAGGAGACTACGCACGAGGTCGATGATCGTCAGGCTCGCCGTCTCGCCCAGTACGTCACGGCAGCAATTACTCGCCGACTTGCTTCGAGTTCGGCATGGCCTGAGGCAACTCGCATCCGCACACGCATCTGAAACGTCAGCCCGGGATGCGGAGGCATAGAGTGGCTGACCATTGTCGTTGGAGTCACAGCCGCCGCCGGCGGAGACCGGATCTTCGTATTTAAGGAGGCGATCATGAGCAAATACATTGAGATGAGTACAGCTTTGACCGGCGAGCAATCCCTCGTCGAAGCTCTCCGTGAACTCGGTTATGAACCGGAGATCTGCCACGAGGGCAAGGCCCTCATCGGCTACATGGGTGACGAACGGGCCGAGCGGGCGCAGATCATCATCCGGCGGAGACACTTGGATTCGGCATCAAACGACATCGGCTTCTCCCGCGATGGGAATGGGGTGTACCGAGCGATCATCAGTGAGTACGACCGGGGAATCGGCTTCGACGACGCCTGGATCGGACGAGTATCCCAAACCTACTAAGGAACGTCAGACAATGGCGGTCGCCAAGGCAAAGGGGTACGTTTTCAAAGGGCGAGAAGTCATCAACACGCCTCAGGGCAAGAAGGTACAACTGCGCTTCGCGGTTCGATGAGGAGGGAGTCCGATGAAAGAGAAGACGGTGGTTATCGAAATCGACGAGCACGGCAACAGCTCGATGGACCTCGAAGGCTTCCAGGGAAAGGGCTGCGCGGATGTGGCCAGGGACTTCCAAGGCGGCGATGTCGTGAAGACGGCGCGGAACAAACGCTAGTTCTACGTCCAGGTTGCGGCCGCGAAGCGGCAACAACAGCAAGCATAGAACCAGATACACATCGGGCAGATGAGGCCGGGGCGCGGAAATCCGTGTCTTCCGGCCCTTCTTCATTTGGAGGAGGTCAACGTGCCATGGGCGACAGAGCCTACGTGCATATCACTTGCCGGCGCGAAGACGCCGAGCGCTTCGGGCAACTCGGATTCGTCGAGGACGGTGCGGAAGGCGACATCGCCGTATCGATGCCCGAGTTCTACAGCCGTACTCTGATTCCGCCCGCCGTCGCGCGTGAAGAGGCAGGGCGATCGGCATCGATTTACCAGACGTTGGGGCGCTGCCCTGGATGAAGATTCAGGCGCCGGAAGGGTTGGACAAGGTGCCCACGGCGGCGAATCTGGGCGCAGGGGAGAAGGAAGTGCTGGCGCTAGGCTTGCAGGTCCCAGGCGCCGTCGTGATCCTCGATGAACGCCTCGCGCGTCTGCACACTGCGGTCCTCAAACTGACGTTCACAGGCACACTGGGTATCCTTCCGCGCGCCAAGCAGAGGGACAGATTGCCCGGATCGCACCCGTGCTCGACAACTCGATCATCTCAGATTCCGATTGTCGTCGAGGACGCGCGCGGGAGTCTTCAAACTGGCTGGAGAAGACCCCGTCTGACGGGCTGCAACCGAATCGCCGAATCATCTCGCTGAAACCAGTTGCTGCGCCTTTTTGCGCCGCCCGGATCAAAGTCGTAAAGTCCAATGCCTACGGTCATGAAATGCACCCCCAAACCGGGCGCTGCAGCGGGACTCACAGTGATGCCGTGGTACCATCCACATACTCACTACTGGAGCGAGAGTGCAGGCCCTGACCCGTCGCGCATTCCTGGTGTCCGCCCTATCGGCCCCGCTTGTCCGTGCCGCCTCCCGGCCCAATCTGCTGCTGATCCTTGCCGACGATCTCGGCTCGCGCGACACCGGCTTCCAGGGCGGGGATCTCCCCACCCCGAACATCGACCGCATCGCCCGCGAAGGCGTGCGCTTCACCCAGTTCTCCTGTTTTCCGCTCTGCACGCCCTCGCGCGCCGCCCTCCTCACTGGCCGCAATCCCGTGCGCTACGGTCTGATTTATTCCGTGATCCGCCCCTGGTCCGGCTATGGGCTGCCGCAGGATGAGCTGCTCCTGTCAGAAGCCTTCCAGCGCGCCGGCTATGGCACGGCCACTATCGGCAAATGGCACCTCGGTCACGCGCACGCCGCCCAACTGCCGAACCGCCGCGGTTTCGATCACTTCTATGGCTACGTAAACGCCGAGATCGATCATTTCGAGCACACCAAGCTCGGGGGCCTCGACTGGCAGCGCAACGGCAAAGGCGTGCGGGAGAAGGGCTACTCGGCCGAGCTGCTCGGCAACGAAGCCGTGCGCTGGCTGGAGTCGCGCGATCGCCGCCGCCCTTTCTTCCTCTACTTGCCCTTCGACACCGTCCACGCCCCCATGCAGGCGCCCGAGGCGGCCCTGCGCGCGCAATCGCACATCGCCAATCCCAGGCGGCGCGTCCTCGCCGCCATGCTCAGCGTCATGGACCAGCAGATCGGGCGCGTGCTCACCGTGCTCGACCGGCAGGGAATCGCGAACGACACGCTGGTGGTCTTCCTCAGCGACAATGGCGGCGCACCGGGCCAGGGCGCGAGCAATCAGCCCTATCGCGCGGGCAAATTGACCGCATACGAAGGAGGCCTGCACGTGCCCGCCGCCATGCGCTGGCCGGGCGTGCTGCCCGCCGGCCGCAACTGCGATTCCTGGATGACCGTGCTCGATCTGTTCCCGACGCTCGCAGCCGCGGCCGGCGTTCCCGTTTCCGGCGGCAAACCTTTCGATGGGCAGAACTATTGGGAGGCGATCCGCAACGGTCGTCCCTTCGAGCGCGGCGATTTCTTCGTCGCCTGCAAACGCAACGAGACTCTTGACCGGCAGTTCGCGCTGCGCAGCGGCCCGTGGAAAATTGTCGAGATCGTGAACCCGAAAGACGAAGTTACCACCGAGTTGTACCGGCTCGACCGAGATCCGGGCGAGCAGAACAACCTGGCGGCGCGTGAGCCCGAGACGCTCGACCGCCTCCGCCGCGAGCTCGAGCGCTGGCGCAAGCTGCACCCCCTGGCCGACATCGACAGCTCGATGAATCCGCATCCCGGCTGGATCCCGCCGGCCGACTACGCGCAAATGCCTGCCTCCTATCCGGCCGCGGCGAGTTCTCAGTAATCAAAATTTCGAAGCCGCCAGCGCGGGGCCGCGAATGGGGCGCGTCTGGTGTGGTGTCCCGCCACACCCCTGTTACCCTGATCGGAGATGCACGGCGTCCGCTTCACCTGCCAGCCCGGCTGCACCAACTGCTGCAATATGCGCGGCTTCGTTTACCTCACCGAAGACGACCTGCAGCGGGCCGCCCGCTATCTCGGCATCACGCCCGAGGCCTTCGAGGCGCGCTACGTCTACCGCACGAAAACCATGCTGCGGCTGCGCAAGCCGCCCCATTCGCAGTGTCATTTTCTCGAGCAACACGGCTGCGCAATCCACCCCGCCAAGCCGACCCAGTGCCGGCTGTTCCCGTTCTGGCCCGAACTGGTCGAGAGCCGGATCGCCTGGCGGCGCACCGCGGAGTATTGTCCCGGGATGGGCAAGGGCGAGCTGGTCCAGATCGGCACGGCCCTCGAGACCGCCGGCGAGATGCGCACCGCTTACCCCGAGATGTACACGCCGAGGCGGGAGGCCGCGGCGAAGCTGAGGAGCATGACGTGAGCCGCGCCATTCGGTTGGCGCCGGCGGCGGACACACCGTCCAATCCCACAAATTTCGCATACACCCGCCTGCGCAGCCGCTGCTCAAGTTTCAGGCGGCGTGCCCGGCGATTCGCCGCTCCCGGCGGGGCCAAAGCTCGCCGGTCGCCATGAACGAGCCGCGGCTTGCTCGCCTCTACCGCGAACTGCTGCTGGACGGCATCGTGCCGTTTTGGGAGAAGCACGTCGATGAAGAGAACGGCGGCGTCTTCACCTGCATCGGGGAAGACGGCAGCCCGGTCAGCGATGAGAAATACGTATGGTCGCAGGCGCGATGGGTTTGGGTCTGCGCGGCGCTTTATAACCGGATCGAGAAACAGCCGAAGTTTCTGAAATGGGCGCGCCGTACGATCGACTTTCTCCTGGCGCACTGCCGCGACCGGGAGGGCCGCTGGGTCTACCGCATCACGCGCGAGGGGCACGTCCTCGAAGGCGCCGTCAGCATTTATTCCGACTGTTTCGCCGTTTATGGCCTGAGCGAGTATTACCGTGCGGCCCCGGATTCGGCCTTGCTGGCGCTCGCTCTCGATACCTTCGAGCGCATTCGCCGGCGGATCGAGGCGCCCGATTTTGGCGAGACCGCGCCCTACCTGCTCCCCCGGGGACGCCGCAATCACGGCGTGCCCATGATACTTACCGAGGTTGCGGGAGAGCTGGCGCGGACCGCTGGAGAGCCGGCGATCGAGGCCGCCGCGACGGAATATGCAGGCAGGGTCATGAACCACTTCGTCCGCCTGAATCGCCGCTGCCTGCTCGAATTCCTCGACCGTGAATATCGCGAGTTGCCGCCGCCCGAAGGGACGTTTGTGATGCCGGGCCACGCCATCGAATCCATGTGGTTCATCATGCACGGGGCCATGCGCCGCAATGAGCGGGCGCTGGTTGACCGGGCCGCCGAGGTGCTGCGCTGGCACCTCGAAAGGGGCTGGGACGAGCGTTACGGCGGGCTGTTCCTCGGCATCGACGCCGAGGGATTCCCGCCTTTCCTGCCCCACTCGGACTCCAAGCTGTGGTGGCCGCACACCGAGGCGCTGTATGCGCTGTTGCTGGCAAGCAAGCTGACGGGCCAGCCGTGGTGCGAAGACTGGTACGAGCGCGTGCACGAATGGTCGTTCCGGCATTTCCCCATGCCGGGCACCGGCGAATGGTGGCAGCGGCTGGACCGGCAGGGCCACCCGATGACCACGGTGGTCGCCCTTCCCGTCAAGGACCCCTTTCACCTACCGCGCTGCGCCATCCTCGCTACCGAGCTTCTGACCGGCCGGGATTAGGGCAAATTGTTCTCAGCGTCCAGGCTGGAGCCGTCGCGGTGAGCCGCGTCCTTTCCGGTCGCTTAACTGGCCTTGCGACCTGGGACCATTCCACTGCGGCCCTGGTCTGCGGGGGTTTGACCCAGTAGCGACGGGGGCGGCCTGATGTCCCCGCCTTTTGGGCAGCGAAGCTGGACCCCGCTATCGCGCGCCCGTGTAGAAGCGCTGGGTGCCGAGCCACAAGATCTTCGATCGAGCTGCTAGCAGTGGGCTGAGGATTTTTGTTCAAAGTCGTGCCGATCATGGCGTTCGCGACGGCCCCCACCCCCGCGGGTTGCTCTCCAGCAAAGCCCGCTTCCGCTTCGCCAGCCGATTCTGAGATTAGCGGAGAAGAACCGGCTTGAGTAGGAAAAATCATCAAACGGCAAGGTGTAGCCACGCGTTTTGTCTCACGGGAGGGGTCCACCCCATCTGACTGTAGATGATTTTGTAGCTGCTGAAAGCATTCGGCTTCAACCGGCTGCAACAGAGGTTTCAACGCAATGGCCCCAAGCCTTTGAAATGTAAGCAGTTGAAAATAGAGGATTTCCCAACGGCCAGGAAGCCGCCTTGGGCTCAGTGGATCACCCCATTTGCGCCTGTTTAGATTCAACAACTTCCGTCCAAGTGGCGGATTTCATTATGGCTTCCAAGGAATTTCCGCACGGTAGCGCACCTGCATTCACGGGCAGGTGCGCTGGCCACCGGCAGACGCCACACACTGCGGGCAGGCAACGCGCGCACTTCGCCAATCGAATCATGGGAGAGACCCTCTGGAGGTCGAGGAGACGCCGGTTGGCTCGAAAGCTGATCTGCTGGAGAGCGGGCAGGTTTCCGAGTTTACTGATGCCGAAGCGCGCATTTGTTAATTGTGGCTTCTGCGCGGAGGACGCAGCCCTCCCTGTGATACTGCTTGATCCGAGTTCTTTGTAATCGAGGTGGAGTGACGGGATGACGCCGCCAGTGATCACTCGCGTCCGAACCGCGGCGCGCGCTGGACCGCCGGCGCCAGGCAGCCGCAGTGCTGAGGCTTCAAGGAACCGCCTGTGGACCCGCAAGGCCTGTGCCCTCTCCTGCGTTTTCCTGCGTGCCGGTCGGGCGGATCATGACGGTGACTTGGCGATTGACTTCACCAAACGGCTGAGCTAGAGTACTTGCCAATAGGGGGCTAAAATGCGGATTGTCTACGTGAGTTTGGGTTGCCTGTTGGCGGCCGGGTTGATGTTCGGCCAGAGCGACCGCGGAATCATCACCGGGACAGTCACGGACCCGGCAAGCGCCGTGGTCCCTAACGCGCCTGTGGTGGCCACCAACACCGAAACTGGCGTTCAGTTCCGGACCGTTACAACCGGCACCGGCAATTACACGATCCCCTCCATGCCGGCCGGGTCGTACGACCTGACCGTCGAAGTGGACGGTTTCCGAAAATTCCAGCAGCAAGGCATCCGCGTGCAGGTAGCGCAAACAGCGCGTATCGATGTGGTGCTGCAAGTCGGCGCGACGACAGAGTCAGTGACCGTCACCGGCGATGCGCCGTTGCTCAAAAGCGAAAGCGCCGAGCAGAGCACGACACTTAGCGGCGAGCGGATTAACGCCTTGCCGCTGAATTTCGCGATCGGACAGGGCGCCGTGCGCAACCCCCTCAGCTTTGTGCAACTCTCGCCGGGATCGAGCATCAGCGGCTGGAATGACATCCGCGTCAACGGCGCTCCCAGCAACACCTTCCGGATCATCTTTGAAGGGCAGGACACCACCAGCGCGCTCAATCCGCGCGTCTCTGACGAGTCGCAGCCCTCGGTTGAAGCACTTCAGGAGTTTACGCTGCAGACCAGCAACTTCGCCGCCGAATTTGGTCAGGTGACAGGAGGCCTGTTCAACTTCACTTCTCGTTCCGGAACCAACCAGTTCCACGGCAGCGTCTACGAGTACTTTGTTAACGAGGCTCTGAACGCGGGCATTCCATTCACCGACAATGGCAGCGGCGGCTTAGTGCGTCCGCGCGCACGGCGGCATGACTTCGGTGCCAGCATCGGCGGCCCGGTCATCCTCCCAAAGCTCTACAACGGCCGCGAGCGCACGTTCTTCTTTTTCAATTTCGAGATGTATCGGAACCGCGAGGGCCGCTCCGGGACTTTCGGCACGGTCCCGACAGAGGCATACCGGCGGGGTGATTTTAGCGCCGCGCTCACCGGACGCGTGCTCGGCACGGATCCGCTCGGGCGCCCGATTCTCGAAAATACCATCTACGACCCGAAATCGGGCCGCACCGTCGATGGCCGCGTGATCCGCGATCCTTACCCGGGAAACGTCATTCCACAGAGCCACTTCGATCCCGTGGCCGCCAAGATCCAGTCGTTAATAGCGGCGCCGATGAATGCCGGACTGGTGAACAACTTCGAACAGAGATTCGAGTTTCGCAAGATCCAGGATATTCCCAGCGTCAAGATCGACCACAATTTCAGCACAGCGGGCAAACTGTCGTTCTATTGGTCGCGCATGCGGACCGACAAGGACAACGGACAGGACGGTCTGCCCGATCCGATTTCGCAGCGGCGCGACCAGTTCATTCGCAGCCATACCGAACGCGTCAACTACGACCATTCCCTATCGCCGACCGTGCTGCTGCATCTCGGCGCAGGCTACCAGCGGTACCATAATCCCGACACGGCGCCGCCGAATATTCTGGCGTACGACACCATCCAGGAACTCGGCCTGAAGGGGGCGGTCGAGAAAGGTTTTCCGCGCATGACCGGGCTGGGCACCGCTCAAGGCGGTTTGGGCTTCAACCTCGGCCCCAGCAACCGCAACCTGTATCTGCAGGACAAGGTCACCGGTGTGGCCAGCATCAGCATGACTCGAAGCAATCACACCTACAAAGCCGGCGCCGAGTATCGGTTTGACAATTTCACGAATCGAAACACCAACCTCGCTTCGGGGAACTATGCCTTCAGCGCCGTCGAGACGGGACTTCCCGCCACGCAGGGGCAGAACCTGCAGGGTGGAAGCATCGGTTTTCCATACGCGAGCTTCCTGCTCGGCCTGGTGAACAACGCCACGATCGGGAATCCGCAAGATCCGCAGTACAGAAAGACGGCGTGGGCTTTCTTCGGACAGGATACCTGGAAGGTCACACGCCGGCTCACGCTCGACTACGGCATCCGCTGGGACATCGAGCCCGCTGCGCACGAGTTGCGCTACCGCACGAGCATGTTCGCGCCAACAACTCCCAACCCTTCGGCGGGCGGACTTCTCGGGGCTACTCTATACGAAGGCGACGGAGCGGAACGCTGCAACTGCAGGTTCACTGACACCTACCTGTTCGGTTTCGGGCCTCGGCTCGGCGCTGCGTACCAGGTGACGCCGAGGACGGTGTTGCGCGTTGGCTGGGGAATCACCTACGGCAGCACGGCCAATTTTAACTACATCGGCGGCGGCAACTCCCTTGGCATGGGCTTCAACTCCATAAGCTTCACCACTCCCTCGTTCGGCGATCCGGCAGTGGTCCTGCGCGACGGGTTGACGTACAACCTGGCCGACCTCTATATGGCCACATACGACGTTGGCATTCGGCCTTCGCGGGGACAACTCAATTCTCCGCCGGCGCACGTGGACAGAAATGGGGGACGTCCCCCGCGCGTGAACCAATGGAACATCGGGCTTCAGCAGGAAGTCACTCGGAACCTCGTCGTGGAGGCGGCGTACGTGGGGAACCGGGGGGCCTGGTTCCAGGCCAGCGGCCTCGTGGACCTGAACGCTCTTACGCCCGAGCGCATCCGGCAGGCCAGCCTCGATATCAACAATGCTGCCGACCGGACGCTGCTGACGTCGCGCATCGATTCGCCGCAGGCGCAGGCCCGCGGCTTCCGGCCTCCCTATGCCGGCTTTCCCGCGGGCGCCACCGTGGCGCAAACCTTGCGCCCGTTCCCGCAGTTCGGCGGGCTGGGTATGCTATGGGCGCCGCTCGGCAACACCTGGTACGATTCGCTTCAGGTAAAGGTGACGAAGCGCTACTCCCTTGGGCTCGACTTCACCGCAGCCTACACCTGGTCGAAGAACCTCACAACGGTCGAGGACCAGAACGCGGAAGTGGTGCCCGTGAACGACGTATTCAACCGCCGCAACCAGAAGACATTCTCGCGCACCGACCAGCCGCACGTGTTCGTCACCAGCTTTAACTATCGGCTGCCCGCCTACGGGATGGCCAGCCGCAATCGATGGACGCGCCAGTTGCTCTCCGGCTGGACCATAGGCGGCATTCTGCGCTACGCGAGCGGCACGCCGATCCGTGTGCCTGCGGCGCAGAACAACCTGGCCGCGCTGTTGTTTCGCGGGACCTTCGCCAATCGTGTCCCGGGCCAGCCGCTCTTCCTCAAGGAACTCAACTGCCAATGCATCGACCCGAACCGGGATTTCGTCCTGAACCCGGCAGCCTGGTCTGACCCGGGCCCCGGGCAGTGGGGATTCGCGCCGGCTTACTACGGCGATTACCGCTACCAGCGGCGGCACGACGAGCAGTTCAGCATCGGCAAGGTCTTCGCAATCCGCGAACGGACGAACTTCCAGGTCCGCGCCGAGTTCTTCAACATCTTTAACCGCACCTACCTGAACAATCCCGATGCCACCAACGCGCTGGCGACGCAGCGAACCGACGCCCGGGGCGTCCCGATCTCGGGCTTCGGGCGGATCAACGCCGGCTCTGTGTTCCTCCCGCCGCGATCCGGACAGATCGTGGCGCGGTTGGAATTCTAATGTGCTGCCCGCTTTAAGGATTAACAATGGGTGGGGCGGCCTTCAGGCTGCGGCCGGGCTTCAGCCCGGCCGCAGCGCCGGTTTAATGGCCCCGGCTAGCGTCATCCTCGCTTTGCTGCTTAGCGCCGCCGCGATTTACCGCACGCTCGCGCCCTCGGAAACCGGCATCCGGTTCGTCCATGACAATGCGGTCTCGGAGCGCCGCTATTTACCCGAGTCGATGGGTCCCGGGGTGGCGATCTTCGACTATGACAATGACGGCTGGATGGACGTCTACTTCACCAATAGCGGCCCATCGGATTTCTTCACCCCGAAACGACCGCTGCGCAATGCTCTCTACCGCAACAACGGCGACGGCACTTTCACCGACGTCACGGAGAAGGCCGGCGTCGGAGGGCGCGATTTCGGGATCGGCGTCTCCACATGCGATTACAACCATGACGGCTGGACTGACCTGTTCGTCACCAACTACGGGACTAACGTTCTTTACCGCAACAACGGCGACGGCGTCTTTTCGGATGTGACCAGGCAGGCCGGCCTCGACGCGCCGGGCCTCTACACAGCCGCGGTCTGGTTCGACTACGACAACAATGGGACGGAGGACGTTTTCGTCGGCCACTTTGTCAAGTACAGCAAGTCTCTGGAGCGCGACTGCCGCTATAACGGCGTCCCGCACTACTGCTACCCGCTGAGCTACGATCCCTGGCCGAGCCGTCTCTATCGCAACAACGGCGACGGCACGTTCACCGACGTCAGCGCATCGTCCGGCATCGGGAAGCACATGGGCAAAGTTTTTGGCGCGGTCGCGACCGACATCAACAGGGATGGCTTGCTCGATCTTTTCGTCGCCAACGACTCGGTGGCGAATTTCCTGTTCCTGAACAGCGGCGACGGCGTATTCACCGAGATTGGACTCGACGCCGGCATCGCCTACAGCGCCGACGGCGCGGCGCGCTCGGGCATGGGCGTCGATACGGCCGACTTTGACGGCGACGGGTTCGAGGACCTGTTCGTCGCGAACTTCAACCGCGAGCGATTTTCGATCTATCGGAATCGCGGCGACCTGACCTTCTCTGACGAAGCCGGGCCGACCGGCATCGGCACAGCCACACAAATGTACAGCGGCTGGGGCGTGAAGTTCTTCGATGTGGACCACGACGGCGACCTCGATCTGATCGTCTGCAGCGGTCACCCGGACGATCGCATCGAGGAGATTTCAGGCACGCTCAAGTACAGGGAACCTATCCTGCTGTTCGAGAATGTGGCGGGTAAGTTCGTCAACCTTGCTGCTCGCGCCGGTGACGCTTTCGGCCGTCATTTTCCAGCGCGAGGCCTCGCCGTGGGTGATCTGAACAACGACGGCTATCCCGACGTGATCGTCGCCAACAGCGGCGAAGCGCCCGTTGTGCTTCGCCACACGGGCGCGGGCAACAACTGGATCGGCCTCCATCTGCGGGGCCGCGCGGCCGGCGCCCGCATCACGTGGTCAGCGGGAGGCGTCGTGCGCTCGCGAGTGAAGACCGCGGGCGGGAGTTATCTCTCGGCGCACGATCCACGCGAACTGCTCGGGTTGGGCGCGGCGACCAAGCTCAGGTGGCTCGAGGTGCGCTGGCCGGCGCCGCTTTCCAGGGTCGATCGCTTCGAGAATGTCCCTGCCGGTCGCTATTACGCGCTCGAGCCCGGAGGAAAGCTCGAATGATCGCAGCATTGCTGCTGGCTGCCGCTTCCGTGGCCTCCCAGCACTATAGCCGGGCCAGCGCGTTGTTCGACCGGCAGAAATTCAGCGAGGCAAACGAGGCCCTGGATCAGGCGCTCGCTGCCGATCCCAATTACGTGCCGGCCCTCACTCTCAAGGGAAAACTCGCGATGGGGTTCAATCGTTTCGATGTGGCCCGCGTCGCGTTCAGCCGGGCGGCGGAGATCGCGCCGGACTCCGCCTACGCGCAATTCATGCTCGGCTTTTTCTATTACGTTGACAACGATTTCATCAAAGCGGCGCCCGCCCTCGAGCGTGCTCTCAAGCTGAATCCCTCCGATGCGCGCGCATCGTTATACCTTGCTATGTCCCAGGATGGTCTGGCGCGGCCCGACCTGGCGGTCCCGCTTTATGAAAGGACGATCGAGCTGGAAAGGCGCGCTGGCCAGCCTTCGGCTGAGACGCACACGGCCTATGGCCGGCTGCTGTTCACGCTGGGCCGCTACGAGGAGGCCGCCAAACAGGTGGCGCGGGTGCTGGAGCTCGATCCGAACTCGCGGGATGGCCATTACGAAATGGGCCGGCTCTCCTTCGAGCAGGGTCGCTGGGCCGAAGCCGCTGCGCATGGAGAGAAGGCGCTAGCCGCCCAAGGCCTCGGCACAACCGAACGCCAGATCCACTTTCTGCTGGCAAGGGCTTACGGCAAACTGGGCCGGAAAGATCTCGCCGAACAACACCGGCAAAAGTTCGAGACTTCGCCGGCAACGCTCCGCCGATGATCTCGCTGCTCCCCCAAGGCGGCGTTTGTCAGCAATCAGGCTGAGATCTCTCGCGCCTACAGCGACGCCGATGGCGCAGTCGAGCGGGCGCGTTTCCGGCGGCCCGCCGCCGGGATCGTTCCCTGACGAGACGGTTGCTTTGCTTGGACATCAAGCGCAATTGCCACGTCCAATTTCGCGCGACGCGCCCAGCGACAAACAAAGCCGCCGAACGGCATCTGCCGGTGTATATTGTCGGCTTGCCCGCACGACAACGTCTTGTACCCGGACGATTCCTGTTCGCCCCTGCTCGCCTCCGCCCAGCAGCCGTTTTCCATGCCCGTCGGGAAACTGGTCCTGGTCGGCGCCCTGTCACCGGCCCTGTACGCGGTAATCACGACTATACCGTGTCCGCATCTGAAATCGCTCATGCCCCGGTGGTGCTCAGAGCGCTTGACAAAAACCAGGACGGTGCGCTGGAAGAAGAGAAGGCGTTTCTCGCGCCTTGGGCGGAACAAGCCCGCGGTGCCGGGGTGTTGGTGGTCTCACCCCTGCGGGCAGCACTGGCCGAGAAGCTGGGGCGGAAAAAGGTCGCGGCCTCGGTGGTGTACCGGCTGTTGGCCCGGCATGGATGGCGCAAGGTCGCTCCCGACACCCGCCATCCCAAGAGCGACCCCGCCGCCCAGGCGGAATGGAAAAAAAACTTCCGGAAACGCTGGCTACCTTGCTGACACCCGAGTTGGTGGGCGGCCGTCCAGTGCGCTTGATGTTTCAGGACGAAGCCCGCTTTGGACGCATGGTACGACCCCGGCGATGCTGGGCGCCGACGCCTCTGCGGCCCGTGATTCGCAATGGCTACGAGCGCCAGTTTGTCTACGTGTATGGCGCCGTGAGTCCGTTGCAGGGCCAGCTGGATTGGAGGTTGTGCCGCGAGATGAACACGGCGAGGATGGGAGAGTTCCTCACGCAAGTCAGCCGGGCTCACCCCGCCGATCTCATTGTGATGGTATTGGACGCAACCAGTTCCCACAAAGCCAAGGATCTGCTCATCCCGGAAAACATCCGGCTGTTGGCCCTGCCGCCCTACGCGCCCGAATTGAACCCGCAGGAACACGTCTGGGACGAACTGCGGGAGAAAGAATTTCCGAACCGGGTGTTCAACCACCTGGATGCGGTTGTCCGGCAGTTGGAAGAAGGCTTGCCCCGTTTGGCCGCCAACTCCGAAGGCCTTTGCAGCCTCACGGCTTGGCCCTGGATAGTTAGTCTCAACTTGAACGCGTATTAGAATAAGTTCCGCGCTTCCAGCGATCTCCAGTTCGCGGCCGGACCGCCGGCCAGTTCGAGCGGGCAGATTGAGCCTGACAGCCGGCCACGGCGGCCGAGCCCCGTTCAACAGCCCCGGCCCTTGCCCAGGCCGCCGCGCGCCGCCGGGATCCGGCCGTACCGTTCGTTGCGTTGGCTCAGTGCTACGCGTGATCGACTTTCGGACGCCCCGCCGCCGGGCCGCTCTCCGTCTGAGATGAATTCCAGTCGCATTCACACAGCTTGTTCAAAGCGATCGTTCTGCTGCAACGCAGGGCGGCCTATACAATAAAGGTAAGTCTCCGATGCTGCCGACAGAAGTGGATCTCAAAAAGACCATCAACCTTCCGCGCACCGATTTTCCGATGAAGGCGAATCTGCCGCAGCTCGAGCCCAAGCTGTTGGCGCGGTGGGAAGAGGCCGGCCTGTACCAGCAGATTCGCAACGCGCGCGCCGGCGCGCCCAAGTACCTCCTGCACGATGGCCCGCCTTACGCCAACGGCAACATCCATCTCGGCCACGCCTTCAATAAGGCGCTGAAGGACTTCATCGTCAAGGCGAAGACCATGGCCGGCTACGACTCGCCCTACGTGCCGGGCTGGGATTGCCACGGCCTGCCCATCGAAATCAAGGTCGATACCGAGCTGGGCTCGCGCAAGCACCGGCTCTCGGCGACGCAGATCCGCGCCGAGTGCCGCAAGTACGCGCAGAAATACGTCGAGCTGCAGAAGAAGGACTTCAAACGCCTGGGAGTGTTCGGCGACTGGAACAGCGCCTATCTCACCATGAGCCCGCAGTACGAGTCCGTGATCGCGGGCGCTTTCGTCGAATTTCTTGACCGCGGATACGTATACAAGGGTCTCAAGCCCGTCCACTGGTGCATCTCCGACCAGACGGCGCTCGCCGAGGCCGAGGTCGAGTATGAAGACCACACCAGCCCGTCCATCTGGGTCCGGTTCGCGCTGACTTCGGCGCCCGAGAAGATCGATCCGGCGCTCGCCGGACGGCGCGCCTGGGGTCTGATCTGGACCACCACGCCGTGGACCATCCCGGCCAACATGGCCATCGCCTATCATCCCAAGTTCAACTACAGCGCGGTCGACGTCGCCGGCAACGTGTACCTGGTCGCGACCGAGCTGGTGGAAGCCGTGGCGAAGCAGTTGGAATGGGTCGATTACGCGGAGGTCGCGCGCTTTCCCGGCGAGCGCCTCGAGGGGGCGGTCTTTCGCCATCCGTTTCTCGAGCGCGACTCGCCCGGCATCCTGGCCGAACACGTCACCCTGGAGCAGGGCACGGGCGCGGTGCATACGGCGCCGGGCCATGGCTACGAGGACTTCACCATTGGCCGCCAGTACGGAATCGAGACCTATTGCCCGGTTGACGCGGCCGGACGCTTCTTCCACGCGCAGGGAGCGGACGGCACGCTGCCCGGCGAACTGATCGGAAAGAACGTCTGGGAAGCGAATCCCGTGGTCATCGAGATCCTCCGGCGCAGTGGCGCCCTCATGGCCGTCGAGAAGATCCGCCATAGCTACCCGCACTGCTGGCGCTGCCATAACCCGACCATTTTCCGTGCCACCGAGCAGTGGTTCATCGGGATGGACCGGAACGATTTGCGGCAGCACGCGCTGGCGGCCATCCGCGATGTGAAGTGGATGCCCGCCTGGGGCGAGGAGCGGATTTACAACATGATCGCCGAGCGGCCGGACTGGTGCATCTCGCGGCAGCGGGCCTGGGGCGTGCCGATCATCGTGTTCTACTGCGATGGCTGCCGCGAACCGCTCACCGACCGCAAGGTGCTCGACCACGTCGTGCGCCTGTTCGCCGAGCACACCGCCGACGTCTGGTACGAACGCGAAACGGCCGATCTGATGCCGCCCGGCTTCGCCTGCGCGCGCTGCGGCGGCACTAGCTTCTCCCGGGAAAAAGACATTCTCGACGTCTGGTTCGATTCAGGTTCGAGCCATCTCGCGGTGCTCGGCCACACGCCCGGGCTGCCCTGGCCCTCGGACCTCTACCTCGAGGGCGGCGACCAGTATCGCGGCTGGTTCCACAGCTCGCTGCTGGTGGGCGTCGGTCTCCGCGGCGCGGCGCCGTACCGTGAGTGCGCAACCAATGGCTGGACACTCGACGGCGAAGGCCGCGCCATGTCGAAATCGCTCGGCAACGTCATCGAGCCGGAGAAGATCATCAAGCAGTACGGAGCGGAAGTGCTCCGGCTGTGGGTGGCCTCGGTCGAGTTCTACGAGGACGCGCGCTTAACCGAAACCATCCTGCAACGGCTCAGTGAAGCCTACCGCAAGCTGCGCAATACGTTCCGCTTCGCGCTCGGCAATTTGGCCGGATTCGATCCGCGCCGCGATGCCATTCCCGCCGCGGAGCTGCTCGAGATCGACAAGTGGATGCTGCTGCGCACCGAGGAGCTGATCCGCAAGTGCCGCTCCTGGTACGAAGATTTTGCGTTTCACAAGATCTACCACGGCCTCTATGATTTCGCCATCAGCGACCTGAGCGCTCTCTATTTCGACATTCTCAAGGACCGGCTGTACACTTCGGCCCCGAATTCGCGCGCCCGGCGCAGCGCCCAGACCGTGCTGTACCGCGTCAATTACGCCCTGGTGCGGCTGCTCGCGCCGCTGCTGACCTTCACCACCGAGGAGGTCTGGGGCTATATGGACAAGCCTGCGGGCGCTCCCGAGAGCGTCCACCTGGCATTGCTTCCCGAACCGGAGGAGGCGAGCGCCGGGTTGACTGATGAGGACCGGCGTCTGACGGGCGACTGGCAGCGGCTCATGGAAGTGCGCGGCCAGGTGCTCAAGAGCCTCGAAGCCGCCCGCCAGGAAAAGTTCATCGGAGCCCCGCTCGAGGCGAGAGTGATCCTGCGAGCGAATGGCGATCTGCTGCCGCTGCTCAGCCGCTATCGCGACGACCTTGCGCCGCTGTTCATCGTGTCCCAGGTGGAGCTGGAGAAGCACGCGCCCGGGGCCGGCGAGTCGCCCGGCAACGGCGCGGAGGCGGGAGAAGTCTCGGTCAAGGTGGAACGGGCGCTCGGGACCAAGTGCGAGCGCTGCTGGAAGTACACGACCGACGTCGGCTCACGGACCGAGTACCCGACCATCTGCGGCGCCTGCGCCAGCGCGGTCGAGGAGATCCTGCGGAGCTGAATGCCGCCGCGACGCTGGGCTGCTGTCATCGCCGTGGCGGTATTCGTTCTGGACCGTGTCACCAAGGTCCTGATCGAGCGCAGCGTTTCCGCGTGGGAAAGCCTGCACATCATCCCGGGATTCTTTGACATCGTGCACACGAAGAACCGGGGCGCGGCCTTCGGGATGTTCGCGGACGGCTCGAGCGAATTGCGCACGATTCTGCTGATTGGGGTATCGCTGGCGGTGCTGCTGTTTGTTGCGCTGTTGCTGTTCCGGCCGGCACGCGGAGTGGTCGCCACGCGTCTTACGCTGGTGGGGCTTTCGCTGGTGCTCGGGGGCGCTCTGGGCAACCTCTACGACCGCATCCTGAACGGCATGGTTACGGACTTCCTGGAGTTTTACGTGGGCGAGTACCGGTTCGCGGCCTTCAACGTCGCCGATAGCGCGATCACGACGGGTGCGGCGCTTCTGATCCTCGATATGTGGAGAAGCCGGCGCCGCGAGCCCGCCCGGACCTGACCCATGCTCCCCAAGCTCATTCACTGGGACAGCTACTATCTGCCCACCTACGGGCTGCTGGTGGCCACGGCCTTTCTGGTGGCGCTGTGGATGGCCGGCCGGCTGGCGGTCCGTGCCGGCCTCGACCGCGAGCGCGTCATGAACCTGGGAATCTATTGCGCGCTGGCCGGCATCGCGGGCGCGAAGATCGCCATGTTCCTCTTCGACTGGCGGTCGTACCTGGCGCACCCGGGCGAGATCTTCAGCCTGGAGACGCTGCAGGCCGCGGGCGTCTACCAGGGCGGCCTGTTGCTGGCCCTGCTGACGGCTGTTCTGTACATGCGCCACCACCGGCTTGCGGGCTTGCTCACCGCCGACGTGTTCGCGCCCGCGATTGCGCTTGGACATGCCATCGGGCGGCTGGGCTGTTTTTCCGCGGGCTGCTGCTGGGGCACGCGCTGCGACCGGCCGTGGGCGGTGACCTTTCGCAACCCGGATGCACACCAGCTCACGGGCGTGCCGCTCGGCATTCCCTTGCATCCGGCGCAGCTCTATGAGGCCTTCGCCAACGTCGCCATCTTCGCCGTGCTGTATTGGCGGTTTCACCGGCCGCACCGCAACGGCACGATCCTCGGCTTATATCTGGTGCTCTACTCGACGGCGCGCTTCGGTATCGAATTCGTTCGCTTTCACGAGCAGGAGTTGCCGTTCGGCCTGCCGCTCTCGATCACGCAGTGGATCGCGCTGGCAACGCTGGCGCTGGGAGCATGGCTGTTGCTCCGCGCCCGCCTGCGTCCGGCGAGCGCGTAGCTCGCGTTCCGGGCGGCAGCGGACTCAGATCGGGTCTTCGACCGGAGCCGAGGCCACCAGGGTTCGCATCCGAGCTGTCCCCGTGCGGGAGAGAAAGGGCGACAGAATCAGGAAATCGTAGCGGGTGACCGCGACCGTGAGCCGCGCGTCGGCGCTGCTGTCGGGCATGGTCACGTCAATGTCCGCGGCCGAAAGGTGCGAGCAGCATGAACAGGAAGACCATGATGATCAGCGAGGACTCGACCAGAGCCGTGCCCCGCTGGCGCCGGCGGGACGCCGGGGAATGCCTGCTATTGAAGGCAACTGATAGCATTTGGCGCGTAGACCCCCGTGTAAGGAAATGTCACTGAAGGCTTGCCCGCAAACGACATGGTCCGAAAGAGGGCATTCAGCCGGAACGGCGCGGTTCTCGAGATCCGGACAGTGATTTCATCCGGAACTCCCGCGCTGTCGTATGTGCCCACCACCTGGACGTTGCTGCGGGTTAGTCCGGGCACGACCGGGGATGCGTTCTCAGCGGGCGCCGGAGTGCCGTAGACCACCATGTTCTTGACGGCGGTTTGAAAGCAGTCGTGGATGACGGGGCTGGTGCGGGTGGAGGTGCTCGCCGGAACGTACTTTTTCTGCGCGGCATAGCGGGCGCCGCCACGGATTCCGGTGGAGAGCACGTTGTACATGTAGAAGCTGTATCCGAACTGGAAGACGCCGATGAAGAGCGCGGACATGAACGTGAAGGCCACAGCGAACTCGATCATCGTGTTGCCGCGTTCGCCCCGGCAACGGAAGAAGCAGTGATGGAGAATCCTTTTCATTGCACCAGCCTCACGACATACGCGCCGGGTGCTCCCGCGCCGGCCGTCTTGCCTCCCTTGACGTAGCTGCCAAGGTACTCGGCGCACCAGGCCTGGTTCCCGCCAACTCCGTACGACGAAGCAGGAAACAGCAGGAACCCGCCGATCTGGACGGAGCGGTACTGATTGCTGCCCACTAGAACGCCATCGTTAATCAGACAGGCAACCACGCGCCGGTTATTATGAGGGGCGGCAAAATAGGCCTCGGAGTTCGTGGCGGAGGAATTGACGTCCTGACTGATCCGGGACAGCAAAGCATCCCACTGCGTTTGCTTGGCGCCGCCGGTCATGGTGACGAGCTCTCCCACGGTGCGGTCAACCGTTTGGAGATCGTCCGTGATGGTTTCGCGAATGTCGTCGGCGCTGGTCGATTCGATGTAGCCGCGCTCCGACCCGCCCGCGGCGTTGGCGATATCGATGATGGTCTGCCCGGCCGAACGATCGCCGGGACACATGTTGCTGTTGCCGGACACGCCCTGTCCGGTGGTCGGATTCGCCGGCCAGCGCAACGTGTAGACGTTGCCCACCACCAGGCCGGTCGTCTCGTCGGTGCAGCCGCGGCGGGCCGAAGCACCGCAAGGCATGCCGTTGCCGATGTTGAACAGGTGCGCGTAGGGTGAGAACGGGAAGAGTCCGTCTTTGAAGCTCGTCTTTGGCATCTGCCCGGCTATGGCTTCGGCGGCAACGGAGGTCGAATCGTGAGGAAAGAGCGTGCGGATGAAATAGACGGGCGCCTGCACCCGAGCCTGCACCCGGGCGAAGGTGTAGTTGTCAGCCGGGTTCGGACTCTGCACCCAGTTGTAGCCGGTCCCGACCGGCGGTTGCGAGAACTCGACGCGCACGTTCTGCGACTGGATCGACTGGGTGTTGAAGTTCCAGGCGTTGCGGGTATCGAGCGCGGCATTGGTTGCCTTCGTGGTGCCATCACTGGTCCCATCCAGTTGCTGAGCCGCGCTCAGGGACGCCGCATCCACGAAGGCCTGCAGCTCGCTCTTCGCAATATACAACCTGCCGGCGTCAAAGCTCAGGCCAGTGACCCCGATCAGCACTACGGTGCTCAGAGCCGCCGTGATGAGCACGAATCCTTTTTGCCCCTTCCACCGCTCGACCAATTTGCTTTTGAACATGGGTTCCGCCCTCTC
>JACOTZ010000216.1 GCA_016178155.1 Acidobacteriota bacterium | reverse complement strand
TTTATCGCGAGGCTCCGCCCTCACCGGTTTCCCGGCTCGGACGCTCGCAAGCTATCAAGTCCTACCAACAACTACTTGAGTGGGTCCTTCCCCCACTGGTGATCTGCCCCGTTGGGGCGCACTGACGAACTTCGGTTAGCAGGGACGGCACAAACGGGCAGGAAATCTCACGCGTCCTGCACGGGCGCGAGCAGCGGATCGGCCGAGCTCGCCAGCCAGTCGCAGAGCAGGCTCTGCATCTCGGCTCGCCGCCGCTGATAGCCCGCATCGTCCCAGAGATTGTGGAGCTCGTGCGGGTCGTTCTTCAGATCGTACAGCTCGCCCAGCTTCGCCCGCTGGTAATGCACGATCTTCCACTCGCTCGTGCGCGCGGTCCGAATGGTGGGAAACTCCGCGAACACCGCGGGCCTGCCCTCGCCGCGCAGCAATGACTGCCCCTGGATGCCCTTGTGCGCCGGCACGTTCAGCAGCTCGAGCACGGTCGGCAGCACGTCAATCTCTTCAGTGAGCGCGCGGTTCACCGCTCCCGCCTTTACTTTCCCCGGAGCGCGGATGACCAGCGGCGTGTGCAGGACCTCGTCGTACATGTAGCCGCCTTTGAACAGCAGGCCGTGATCGCCGAGCATCTCGCCATGGTCCGCATTGAAGACCACCACCGTGCGCTCATCGAGCCCCTGCGATTTCAGTTCATCAAGGATCTGGCCGACGTACTTGTCGTTCAGCGAGATCATGCCGTAATAGAACGACTTTACGCGGCCCAGGTCCTTGGCCGACATCTTCGTGAGATCGAACCCGACGCTGCTGTGCAGTGCCTTGTTGTGGCCCGGCGGTTTGTTGTTCATCTCCCCGGCGCGCGAGTGCGATGCCGGGAAACTCGCGCCTTCGTACATGCGGTCGAAAGGCGCCGGCGGGTCGAACGGGTGGTGCGGACGGCGCAGGTTCACGTGCAGGAAAAAGGGCCGCTGGCGGTTCCGCCGCAGGAAGCCGCGGGCATGATCGGCGAACACCGCAGTCTCATCCAACTCCTCCGGCCAGGGCACGGCGGATGCCTGGAAGCGCTCGCGGCTGAGACGCTCGAACTCCTCCAGCCGCCGGCGGTTCTCCGGTGGAATGCCGGCGCCTCGCCAGCCGTGCTTTTCGAGGATTGCCTCGTGCTCTCTGCCGCTGGCCACCAGTTCCTGAAAACCACCCAGGTAGTGTCGCGGCGCGAACGGCAACTCGCCGACCGTGGCGGTATGGTAGCCCTGTTCGTTGAGAATGCGGGCGAGCGAGCGCTCGCTCTCCGGCAGCCGGTAGAGATTGGTCGGCGTGCGATGCACGTGCGGGTAACGGCCTGTCGCGAGGCTGACGCGCGATGGGACACACTGCGGCGTCTGCACGTAGTGCTGATCGAAACGGATGCCCTGGGAGGCAAGCCGGTCGATGTTCGGCGTGCGGATCACCCGATTTCCGTAGTAGCCGAGGCAGTCCGCCCGCTGCTGGTCGTGCGTGATCATCAGCAGGTTCCAGCGGGGCGTGCTCTGTGCCGCCGCCGCGGCCGGCGTGGCGAGAAATTGTCTGCGGTTCATCATCGTTAGCGGATCTCCCGAGCGCGGACGATGCGCCTGGCCGCCATTGGCTAAAAGTCGTACCGGATCGCAAACTGCGCCTGCCGCATCGGCCGGACCACTCGGTTGATCGTCGCCACCGTATTCACGCTCGAGACATTGGTCACCGGCGCGCCGTAATTCGCGTGATTCAGCAGGTTGAACATTTCAAAACGAAAGGTCACGCTGTGATTCTCGTGGATGCGGAACAGTTTCGCCAGGCTGGCATCCATCACGTTCACGCCCGGGCCGGCGATGATATTGCGGCCGGCGTTGCCGAAGCGCGGCCCTCCGCTGGCGGGATCGACGGCCGGCACTTCCGCGAAGGCCGCGGGATTGAACCAGCGGCCCGGAGAGCGCTCGCCGCGCGGCAGGTTGGGGCTGACGCCGTACACGACGTCGGGACGGTTGTTTGCGAGCCCGCCCGTGGTGGTGAAGCTGGGTGTCAGGTACCGCCCCGTCGAGAAGCGCCAGATCGAGCTGAGCCGCCAGCCGCCCCACACGCGCTGGCGCCAGGGCATCTCCCAGGTGGCGTTCAGGTTGATCACGTGCCGCCGCACGTAATCGCTGTCGGCGCGGTCGCGGCCCAGGTTCTCGAGATCGAGCAGGGCGGCCTGCACGGTGGCGCCCACGTCATCGATGCCCTTGGCCCAGGTCCAGTTGCCTTGGAAGATGAGCCCCTTCTGGTTGCGCCGGCGTACCTCCAGTTGCATGGCATGGTAAATCGAATTGCCGTCCGAGCGGCGGACGTTAATCGTGCTGGTTCCGTAGGTGCCGGAATAGCTGCGGCGCACCTCCCCGCTCGCCGGGTCGAGGAAGCTCTTATTCGCATTGATGGAGCGGAACAGGTGCGTGCCCTTGTTGCCGACATACCCGAGGCTCGCAACCGTGCCCCGGCCGAGCATGCGCTCCAGCGTGAAGTTCCACTGCTGGTTGTCCGGCAGACGGAAATCGCGCTGCAGTCCCGCGGGCGACACGCTGGCGCTGCCGCCGGCGCTTGCATACGGGCTGTCGAGCCGCAAGGCCGGCACGCCGTCGCGGATCGATTGGCTGTAGGAGAACAGCCCCGCGAACGGCGGGTTAATGCCGACCGTTTGCAGCAGATACTGGATCGGGTACCGCGAGTAGAAAATGCCGTATCCGCCCCGCACCACCATCCGCGCCGAAGGGAACTGGCGCACGAAACCGGCACGCGGCCCCCAGTTGCTGTAATCGGTATCCAGCAGGCGGCGCGGATGGGCGCCGGCTTCGACGTCGCTGAGCAAGGGGAAACGCCAGCGTCCCTGCGCGTCGGTGAGCTTCGCGGCCACGAGCGGCAGAAACTCGCTCGCCGGCAACCGGCCCTGGTCGCTCGCCACTACGATCGCGCCGGTCTCGGCATCGAACATCGCCAGCCGGTTGCGTTCTTCAAACGGATTGAAAAAAATCTCGTGTCGCAGCCCGAAGCTCAGCGTGAGGTTGCGCGTCACCCGCCAGTCGTCCTGGATATAGCTCGCCACCTCCATCTGCACCAGCAGAACCTTGGGCTTTACCGGCACCTGCTGGCTCGAGGCGGGCAGGCCGAGCAGGAAGTCGGCGAAAGTATAACCGCTCGAGTTTGGCGAGTTGGCCCCACGGAAGTTGATCTGCCCGCGCGCATTGGTCTGCTGCAGGGAATTCAGGTAGATGCGGCGGCCTTCGAATCCGGCTTTGATCTGGTGGCTGCCGTGCGTGATCGAGAGCGCGTCGCTGAGGGTGAATACGTTGTTGATCATCGAGAGCGCCGCTTCACCGTAGGTGGCGGTGCTGCCGTATTTGAGCGGCGTGAACGAGTCCGTGCCGGTGAACTGGATCCGGGGCAGCGGCGGGATGCCCGGATTGCCCGCTTCGAACCCCCGCCAGCCGAGCTGCTCGATGGTCGGCAAATCGCCGTTCGAGTAGGTGACAATATCGGAGAAATTCATCGCACCGAAGCGCAGCTCGTTGATCACGCGCGCGCTGAACGGCGCGGTCCAGTTCAGCGTGGCGTTGCGGCTGTCGAGTGGCTCGGAGCGTCCCGCGCCCGGCGTGCCCAGCAGATTGGGAATGAACCCGCCCGTGTCGGATTGCGTGTAGCGGACCCCCAGAGTGTGATTGCGCGGCAGGTAGTGGTCGACGCGAACCGTGAACTGGTCGCCATGGTTGGTCTCTCCGGGGAAGTTGAGTGTGTTGTTCGCCAGCCCGGAGCCCGTCGCCGACCCGAAGAAAGGCCGCAGCGCGAGCGCCGAGCGATCGAGCCGCGACGCCGGGATGCGATTGCCGGGAAAAGGCTGCCGCGATGCCAACGGATCGGTGAGCTGGATTCGACGTGCTGCGAGCGAGCTGAAGTCGCCGGCCCAGAACTCCTCCAGCGGCACCGTGCCCACCCGGGTGACGTTCTCGGTCTGCCGGTTGCCCTCGTAGTTGAAGAAGAAAAACATCTGGTTGCGCCGGATCGGGCCGCCCAGCGAGCCGCCGAACTGGTTGCGCCGGAACGGCTGCTGCTCGCGCGTGTTGAACGGATCGCGCGCCTGCAGCGCATTGCCCCGGTAGTACTCGAACAGGCTGCCATGAAACCGGTTCGTGCCCGAGCGCGAGACGACGCTGACCTGCGTGCCGGCCTGGCCGTATTCGGCCGGCGCTACGCCCGATGTCACCTTGAACTCCCGGATCAGGTCGACCGAGACCGGCGCCGCCGATCGGTTCTGGAACAGGTTGTTGTTGGGCGTGCCGTCGAGCAGGTAGTCGTTTGAATAGGAGCGGTTGCCGTTGACCGCGACCGCGCCGAAGTCGGTGCCGCCGCCGACGTTGTTGTCCACGGCCCCGGCCGCCAGCGTGACGAGCTGGTTGAAGTCCCTGCCGTTCAGCGGCAAGGTGTCGATCTGCTCGCGCAGGATCGTGCTCTCCACCGAGGGCGACTGTGTAAAGATCGGAACCGTGTCCGCCGTCACCACCACTTGCTGCTCGACCGCCCCGACCTCGAGCGTCACGTTGCGCGTCAGCACGGCCGCGACATCGACGCGGAGGTGCTCCAGGCGCTCGGCGCGAAAACCCGGCGCCTGGATGGTCATCTCATAGAAGCCCGGCGCCAGCGGGTAGAGGACGTACCCCCCTTCCACATTGGTGGTACTGGTGCGCTCGGCGCCGGTCTCCTCGTTGCGGGCCTTGACCAGAGCGCCGGGAATCGCCCCGCCGCTCGGATCCATAACCGCGCCGCCGATTCTTCCTGATACGGCCTGCGCGTGCAGGGCAGGCGTGAGGGCGAGAGCGAGGAGCGCCGCGGCCAGTCGTCTCGGCACCGAATAGGTTCTTGACATGGCAGTGTTGGAAACTGCATTCAGCATACACCTGGGCGCGCGTTGAAGCCCCGCTACCGCGGCTTGCGGACTCCGCCCTTGTCCTTGACGTAGCGCTGAAGCACGTCTCCTGTCGCGCCGTCTTTACCGATTCAAGCGCGCCGCTGCATGAACGCTTAAACTGGCCTTGAAATGTCCTGCACCAGGCGTCGATTCTCCTGGACGGTCTTATCCGCCGGTACTTTGACCCTCGCCCGGGCTGCGGAGGGACGCGCGCCCATCCGGACGATCAGCCGGCAGCCGCACCTGTATCACGGCTGGCCCACCGTGGCGCGGCGCGCGAACGGCGACCTCGTGCTCGTCTGGTCCGGCGGGCGCGAGGCACACGTCTGCCCCTTCGGGCGCGTCGAGTGGATGGTGTCGCGCGACGAAGGCGAGTCCTGGAGCTGGCCGCGCGTGCTGCTCGACAGCGACATTGATGACCGCGACGCCGGCGTCGTCGAAACGGCGCGCGGCACGATCCTGGTGACGACATTCACGTCTCTCGCCTTCGAGAACGTGCAGACCAAGGGCTGGCCGGCCGACAGGCTGGCGCGCTGGCAGGCTGTCCGGGAGCGACTCTCGCCCGAGCAGCGCAAAGCGCAGCTTGGCTGCTGGATGCTGCGCTCAACCGATGGCGGCGTGAGCTGGTCGAAGCCATACCGGGTTCCCGTCAACAGTCCGCACGGACCAGTGGCGGTCTCGGGCGGGAGGTTGCTCTATGCCGGCAAGGATCTCTGGGGAACCGGCCGCGCCGGCATCAGCGAATCGATTGACGACGGCTTGACCTGGCACTGGCTTGGGCAGATTCCGGCCCGCCCCGGCGACCGTGTCGAAGACTACCATGAGCTCCACTTGGCGGAAGCCGGCAACCGTCTCCTCGTGCACATCCGCAATCACAATCCGGAAAACCGCGGTGAAACGCTGCAGAGCGAATCGGACGACAGGGGCAGGACCTGGTCGCCGCCGCGTCCAATTGGCGTCTGGGGTCTGCCTTCGCACCTGCTGCGCCTGCGCGAGCACCGCCTGCTCATGAGCTACGGTCATCGCCGCAAACCCTTCGGTAACCAGGCGCGCGTCAGTGCCGACGGCGGACGCACCTGGTCCGCCGCCCTCACTCTTTCAGGCGACGGAGCCTCGGGCGATCTCGGCTACCCCTCGACCGTCGAGCTGCGTGACGGCCATCTGCTCACAGTCTGGTACGAGCGCAGGCCGGATTCCTCGCATGCCGTGCTGCGCCAGCTCAAATGGCGGCTCGAGCACTGAAGCCTCCATCTACGGCGGCCCCGCGGCGTCGGCCAAAGGTCATTCCACACCAGGTTCAACGCACGGCAGCCCTAAACCGATTCTTCACTCGCGATGTGGTCGTAATGCCGGCGTAGGCGGGTGCGGAGTACGGCAATGTCCCTCTCCACCCTCACGCTTTCCGCAGCCAGCACGCCGGCTTTCGGATCGTCTTTGAGCCTCTCCGCAATCCTGCCCACACGCAAAGAGAGATTATCCAATTCCGCGCAGATAGCCTCTACCTCCACCTCGGACAGTGATCTGGCCATCTACTGTAGATACAGTATACATGTGCGCCACTTCCGCCTCAATAAGCAAGACAGTTTACTTTTTCCGCTGTCTACCCGCCCCAGCGATCGATCACTTCTTCGATTCTGCCGGCCACGGCTGCACGGGCGTCCGCGCGGTCCCGGCCTCGCATGAGCAGCTCATCGTAGTTCGTGTGGCGGTGGCGGACCGCTGCGACCACCGCCAGCCGCAGCGCCGCGGCATCAAGCGACCGGCCGGCGGCCGTGCGTCCGACGCGCGCGCTGCCGCGCCTGCCCGTGTGCTCCGCGATGGCGCGCGCCTCCGCGGGAGGGCAGCGCGGATAAAGCTCGCGGATGGCTTGCGTCATGCGCTCCACCAGCTCGCGGTCTTCCTCCGCCCGGCGCTCGGCGCTGCGCGCCCGCTGTACCGTCCGCCGGTCTTCATCGGACAGACATTCCTGCTCGGCACGCTCGAGCGCCGCCTCCTCCACCAGGATGCCCTGCCGCTCATAACGTCCGCGCGAGCGGCTAAACCGGACCACTACCGCGGAAAGCGAGCTGTACTTGCGCGCCCGGCGGGTCAGCGTGGCATCCCCACGGCCCAGGTACACGAGATGCCCCAGATCGGAACAGGCCAGGCACAGCGGCGCGCCCCGGTACATCGTGAGCATGCTGCCCCCGTATAGCTCCTCGCCGCACTCCGAGCACTTTGATTCGCGCAAAATGCTGAAGACCGCGATTTCGCCGGCAGCGCCGGCGTTTGGCTGGGCGCCGCTCACTGGAGCGTACTGGAGCCTTCGACGCCCATGTCGGTCGTGTGCACGTTCCGATTCACGTGGCGGTCGAGATTGATGACGTAGGTTTCCTCGGCATCGATCAGCACGGGCGAGTGCGTGGCCGCGATGATCCGGAAGTTCTTGCGATCCACCAGCTCCAGCAGCATCTTCAGCACGCGCCGCTGGTTCGATTGCGAAAGCGCCATCTCCGGCTCGTCGAGCAACAGCACGGTCCCGTCCGGCAGGCTGGGAAAGCTCTGCTGAAACATCGCGAGCATAATCTGCCCGTGGCTCGCCATCTCCAGGAACTCGATCATCTCCGGCTGGTGTTCCTGGAAAAACTCGAGCTGTTTGCGCGGGTTGTGCTGCTCAGCATCGAATAGAAATACCTTGCCGGGCTTCACTCCGTCCGGCTCCAGCCGGTACAGATAATGGTTCACCTGCTCGCCGCGCAGCGCGTAGTAGATCGAGTGCAGCAGCGTCGATTTCCCCGACCCGTTCTCGCCCGTGAGCATGATCAGGGGATGGGAAAGATCCACGATCATCGGCATGTGAAAGTTGAGGCTCATGAACACGGGATGGGACAGAATCTTGAGAAACATGGGGAAACCTCAGGATATCAGGCACACGACGCCGCGACGCCTGCCGCTGGTATGCTGTTTTTGAATCTCTGAAAGGAGAACTATGACAATGAAGTTCCTGGTCGCATTCCTCACCGCCGGCGCGCTGGCGGCCTCCGCCTTCGCCGCCGGTCCCAAGCCCGGCAAGTGGGTCAAGATGTTCAACGGCAAGGACCTCGAAGGCTGGAAGGCCGGCGAGCGGCCGGAGAGCTGGAAAGTCGAAAACGGCGCCATCGTCGGCAGCGGCGGCGTCAGTCACCTGTTCTGGATGAAGCAGGAGTGTGAGAACTGCGAGTTCAAAGCCAAAGTCTGGCTGCGCAAAGGCGCGAATTCGGGCATGTACTTCCGCGCCGCTTTCGGCCCCGGCTGGCCCAAGGGCTATGAAGCCCAGGTCAACAACAGCTATGTGAAAGATCCGAAGAAGACCGGCAGCTTGTACAACTTCAAGAACATCACCGAGCAGCTCGTGCCCGACGAGACCTGGTGGACCCAGCACATCATCGCCAACGGCAACCACATCATCATCAAGGTGAACGACAAGGTGGTGGTCGACTACGTCGACGAGAAGAACACGTATACCAAAGGCTACCTGGCCTTGCAGCAGCACGATCCCGGCAGCATGGTCATGTACAAGGACCTGATGTTCCGCGAACTCCCCGCGGGCAAATAGGCGGCACCGGGCTTGACAGCATTCCATATTTCTACAATAATGGAAATATGAACGGCTCGTCTCGCGCCGCCCGTTACGCCGACATGTTCGCCGCCATGGGCTCGGAGCCGCGCCTGCGCATCATGCAGTTGCTTCTGCAGGCGCATTCGCGAGGATTGCCCGCCGGCACGATTCAGTCGGAGCTCGGGATTCCGGCGTCGACGCTGTCGCATCACCTCGAGAAGCTGCGGCACGAAGAACTGGTCGAGGTGCGCCGCGAGGGTACGTTTCTGTGGTACACCGCGAACACGGGTACGCT
>JACOTZ010000215.1 GCA_016178155.1 Acidobacteriota bacterium | reverse complement strand
GAGGCCGCCCCCGTGGGTCTCCGCCGAAGCTGCCGGCGCGTGAGCGGTTGGCAACGCGATTCTGTTCAGTAGCGGTATTGGACCCGGACGAGGTCGCCGGGACCCGGCGTAGCTTTGGTAAATGTGATGGTCCGGGCCGGCAGATCGAGCCTATAGTCTTCCCCGTCGGCCAGGGTGACGCCATTGCAGGTCACCGCGAGGGAATTGCGAATCGGGGCATACGCCAGGCGATAGGTCTCGAGCAGCGCGGAGGGCTTGACAAGCTCTACCATGTCGTGGACGACCGGGGCCGATGGCACGACAACGCGCAACATGGACCCGGTGGCGGTGGTCTCCAGCCGGAGAGTGATGCCGTCCAGGCGGACACGCATCCAGCGGGCGCCCGCTGTATCGATGACGCGCAGGAAGATCTCGGTACCGTCAGCCTGGCCGAATAGTCCAACCGCGCATAAAAAGAAAGCGAAGAGGAATCGCATATTCGTAACCTCCGAGAGAGCGTGTTGCCCCTCCCCCATGTCTCAGGCTACGAGCAGAGCGTGCAAAACGCCGCCAAGTGGAACCAGGGGTTGCGGCGTAAGCTCCACTGTTTCAGGATGTTAGGTACAAATAGAAATATTTTTTGAATTTGTGAATCGCCCGCTGGTGTCCCCGCAACCGACAATGAAACTGGGCTGGAGCGCGGCATGGAGAATTCCGTTTCGAAGGATCGTGATGCGGCCAATTTGTAGGAATCGGTCGCGGAAGAGCTCGCTGGATAAGAAGGAAGAAGTCATTCTCCTTCCGTTTTGTTTTGGCGATTAACCACGCTGAACGCGGATCCGTCGAAAGCCACTCCAAAAGTACCTAGCTTCTTTGTTGCACGCACTGTCCTGTGCGCGTGCTGCCGGCGCTCCTACCAGATCAGCTTCAGGGCGAGTTGAATGACACGTCCGGGGCTTGCGCTGCGAATCCGGCCCAAGCTTCCGGACGAAAGCCGGGTTTCGGGAGCGCCAAAGTTGACTTGGTTAAAGGCGTTAAAAAACTCGCCGCGCAATTGCGTTCGCAGCGGCTCACGCACGCTGAAGTCCTTCATCACGGCGAAGTCGCTGGTGCTCGAGGCCGGCCCGCTGATCAGATTCCGGCCCGCGTTGCCGTACGTGCCGGGGGTCATATTGCGAACCGGCACAAAGGCATCGGTATTAAAGAACCGGCGCCAGAACGCGTCGCGATTCGGGTGTTCGAGCGTGAGGTCTTTGTGGGTCAAGCCGGGGACGATCACTGCGTGCTTCAGGTTGCTCTGGCCGGTGCCGTCGAGGGCAACATCAGTACCCAGGACGATGTGGATCGGCTCCCCGCTCTGGATGCTGTGGAAGCCGGAGATCGTCCAGCCGCCGAGCACATGCCGGGCCATGCGGTTTGAGAAATGGTACGGCGGACTCCACAGCCAGCTCACCGCGACGACATGCCGCTGGTCAAACCTACCGCGCCCTTTATCGAGCTTGAGGTTGAACGGGTTGCCGACGCCCGGGGTAATGCCGGGCTGCGGGGCGACGACGTTGTCCAGATTCTTCGAGAGCACGTAGGAGCCCAGCAGGGTGAACCCTCCGCTGAATCGCCGGTCCACGCGCAACTGGAAGCTGTGGTATCCCTGCCGGTAGTCGTTCCCCATAACTCGCGCGCCGGTATCGATCAGGCCCAGAGTCTCGTCATAGAGCACGCGCTCATTGACGTTCTGGGCGGTCGGAGGCCGGCCCGTGACCTTTGAGGGTCCGTAGACCGCGGGATTCCAGTGCCGGTGGCCGTCCAACTTCTGGGTCAGCTTACCCGCATAGCTCACCTCGAGCATCAAGTTCCCTGTAATCTGCCGCTGGAGAGTCAGATTCATGGACTGCGAGTAGGGCACGACCAGGTGCGCTTCGGTGAGCACCAGCCGCTGCGGGATAGGGAACTCGCACTTGACAAACGGAAACCCGGGAGCGGTGGGCCCGCCGAGATCGGCCAGGGAGCGGGTGAGCCGCGGCCCCTGGCATCCGAAGTTGCCGGGCAGGATGCCCTCGGGCGGGAACGGGCGGTTGAGCGAGCGGTAAGGATCGTCGAGCAGGCCTCCAAACAGAATGTCGTTACCCCGATAGGGCGCTTCGGCCGAGTGGACCGTGGTGGCGCTGATCTGATCGAAGAAGATGCCGTAGCCGCCACGCACGCTGAATTTGCCGTCTCCGAATACGTCCCAGGCGAAGCCGAGGCGAGGTCCAAGGTTGTTCCAGTCGTTGAAGGTGAGTTTGCCGTTACTGGGAAGTCCAGGATCGCCGGGATGGAGCACTCCAGGCAGAGAGTCCGGCTTGACCACCGAGCGGGCGAGGAAGCCCCCCGCCAGATCCGGGTGCGTATGGCGGCCGAACTTCTGGTCCCAGGGCAGATACGGCTCCCATCGCACCCCGTAGGTCAGAGTGAAGCGGGGACGGACCTTCCACTGATCCTGGAAGAAGAGGAAGTATTTCTGTCCCACGGGGTCGCTGCCGGGCTGGCCGAAAGTGACATCCATCCGATCGAAGGCGCCGAGCAGAAAATCGGCGACAGGATCTCCAGTCCGATTTCCGCTGAAGCGGACGTTCCGGCCTTGCGTGAAGCGGGTATTCAGCGACCAGTCCACGTCGTGAAACTCGAATCCCCACTTCAGTGTGTGGCGGCCCTTAATCCAGCTCATGGTGTCGCGGAAATGCCAGTTCTCGTATTGCTGTCCGTTCGGACTTACGGTCGAAAGGCTGAAACGCCCGGCGAGATTGTAGGTCAGGCCCTCACCATTTATTCCGGTGGGAATATTGACACTCTGGCTGCGCGGCTCAAATTCTTTACCCTCCTGGAAGGATGTAGTGCGCATGTAGGAAAGGGTCGCTTCGTTCAGGAAGGTTGGACTGAATGTATAGGTGCTGCTGAAGGCCGGCTGGCGCACATCGACGCCGGTCTCGCCCTGGACATAAGGCTTAATGTCGCCGGGCGAGAAAGTGCGCCGGTAATGGTCGTGGAAATAATGCGCGAAGATTGTGTGCTTCGGGCTCTGAAGCAGGTCGACGCGTGTCATGAAGCTGTAATTGCCGGACGGCTCCGGGTTCTGCGCCACGAAGATGCCGCTGGGCGAGGTGGGGACATGTTTCTCCAGCAGACCTTTGGCCGCCGGGCTGAAGCAGTTCGGGTTGACGATGTTGGCGGCCACGCAGGGCCGTCCCGAAGGGTCGGTAAAAGGCGCGCCCGTGAGGGCGTGCACCGGGTTGCGCAGCGTCGCTCGCGACCCCGTGAAGTCGCCGGAGCGCTCCCGGCCGGTCGGCACCAGCGCCTGGGTGGAGCCGACCTCGGGGCGATTCCAGAGTTCCTGAAAATGGCCGAAGGCGAACAGCTTGTTCCGCAGGATCGGTCCGCCTCCCGCCACGCCCGCCTGGTTCTGAGTGCCCTTAGGCCGGCGGGGCTGAAAGAAGCTGCGGGTATTCAGCTTGTCATTTCGAAAGAACTCCCAGGCGGTGGCATGGAACTCGTTGGTGCCCGACTTGGAGGTCACGCCCACCTGGCTGCCGGAATTGTTCCCGTACTCCGAGGTGAAGTTGTGGGTCTGGATCTGGATTTCCTGCACGGCGTCAGGCGGGGGATAGTTCATTCCCGTGGTCTGGCCGAAGTGAGTAAAGTTCGCGCCATTGAACGTGTAGTTGTTGTTCACCGAGCGGCCGCCGTTGACACTCATGTTCGGGCCGTCGCGCGTATTGTTGACCTGCTGGCCGGCTTTGACCTGGGTCACACCGGGCAGGATCCGAGCCAGAGCCATGACGTTGCGCCCGTTGATGGGGAGGTCCACGACACGGCGGCCGTCCACCAGGCTGGAGAGGGTCTGGTTCGTGGTGTTCACCAGGGTGGCCCGGCTCGAGACGGTGACCTCGGTGCGCACTTCGCCGACGCGCAGCATTGCGTCGACGCGGAGGTTCTCATTGAGCGCCAGGCGGACGCCTCTCTGCACCTGCCTTTCGAAGCCTTCCATCTCAACAGTGATGGTGTAGGTTCCGGGAGGCATGGCGAGCAAGTCATAGAAGCCCGTCGAGTCAGTTACTGTCGAACGGGAAAGCTGCTGCTCAATACTCACGGCGGTAACAGTCGCGCGCGGCAGCACGGCGCCCGTGGTGTCCCGGACGTAGCCGTTGATCCTGCCCGCGACTTGCGCCTGTAGTGTCGAGACCGAAAGCACAAACAGCACGATCAGGGTCCAAAACACACGTTCGGACGCTCGCGCGCATTTCAAAGCCATGAGTTTTCCCCTCCTCTAAAGCCGGCGGTCTCGTTCGAGACGTCGATGCCGGCTTTGGGTGAGCATAGGCAAGTGCCGGGAGCGCGTAAATACGGCAAATTCTGTACGAACGGACTCGGTGGGAAGCGTGTCCGAGAGACCGCCGGCGGGGCTTCAGGAGTGTCGGCGGAAGACAGGGGCGCGCCATGGCTGAACAGCCGCGCCGGCGCGGGTCCAAACTGCTCAGCAGCGCTCGGCGGGTCGCGGGAGGGCGTTGCGCCGGCAGAGAACGGACTTTGCTCGGGTTTTTTCCGGGCAAGCCGGCGCGGCCCAGAGGTGGGCCGCCCTACCAGCGCGGCGTCATCGACTTGCGAAATCCTCCGGTCCTTGAGGGCGGTGAGAAGGCGGTTTGCGTAGTACAGTGAGGGGCAGGAGTCATCCATGCCCAAGCTCACCAGACGAGAAGCGCTGACCGGGGCGGCCGCCGGCCTCACCATTGTCAAGCCTGAGATCGCCTTCGGGACCCAGGCCAATTCCTCCGTTGTCTTCGGGATTATCGGTACGGGCGGGCGCGGACGCTATGTCGGCACGCACATGGCGAAGGATCCGCGCGCGAAGCTCGGCGCGATCTGCGATATCTATCCGGACCGCCTCGACGCGGCGAAGACACAGGTTCCGGGCGCAGACGGCGCGCGGACGTTCCGGGATTACAAGGAACTGCTGGCGCAGAAGGATATCGACGCGGTGCTGATCGCGACACCGGTGTTCCTGCATCCCGAGCATTTCGAAGCGGCGGTGAATGCGCGCAAGCACATCTACTGCGAGAAGCCCGCGGGCGCGGACGTCGCGGGCGTGAAGCGCCTGATGGCGGCGGGCAGGCGCGCCGACAAATCGAAGACAATCCAGTTCGGTTTCCAGCAGCGGTTCAGCCCCGAGTACCTGAAGGCCGAAAGCATCCTGCGCGCGGGGAAGATCGGGGAGATGAAGCTCATGATGAGCTACTGGGTGCTGGGCAATCCGCCGCTCAACCAATTCAAGTCGCCCTACCCGGAGGGGGAGCGCCGGATCCGGCACTGGGGGATGTTCATGGAGACGTCCGGCGGCGCGATCGTGGAGCAGGACTGCCATGGAGTTGACGTACTGAACTGGTTCGCGAAGGCACATCCGGCGAGCGCGGCCGGGCGCGGCGGCGTGCGCTATCCGACGCCGTACGGGGACTGGGATTCGGACCACCACGACATCATTTACTACTACCCGAACCAGACCGAAGGCTGGCTGATCAGCATCAAGCACACGGCGGGTTTTCGCGACGTGAAGGAGCAGTTTTTCGGCTCGCAGGGGATGCTGGAGACGGCGCGCACGTATTACAAATGGCACGGGCCCGTCCGCCAGGCGCGGCTGGTCAACGCCGACGACCTGGGCGACCGCAGCCTGGTCGAGCGGGGCGATTCGAAGCGCGAGATCACGATCGACGCAGTGGAGTCGTTCTTCCGCAGCATCGTCGAGGGCAAGCCGTACCACATGACGGAGGCGGCGGCAGAGGCGACGCTGACCTCGATCCTGGGTCGGCTGGCGTATCAGACGAAGCGAGAGGTCACCTGGGAAGAGATGATGCGGGGTTAGCGCGCATAGCGCGCTCCCCGGCCGCCTGCCGCGAGGCGCATCTACTGCGCCGGGGCCTCGACGGCCTGTCTGGAGAACAATAGCCTTCGTAACCACGAAGAACACACAGCAGGTGGTCTGTCCCATGGCTCGCCGCAGCGCCTCACGAAAATCGTGGTGAAGCCGGTGCGGAGGACAAGATGCCCGATGAATAGAGCGCCGTGCAGCGTACAGGACCAGGGTTGTGGCCGTTGCGCACACTAATATAAATGTACTAATTGCGACGTTCTCTGTTGCTTGATTCAGCCTGTACGCATGTGAAATGATGAACCCGGGAGATAGAAGTGATCGATGCTTTTCCAAAGCGAAGCACCTTCTCGAACTCCCAGAACACTACATGGCCCCGTGGCATTGGTGCTACTGGCTGCGGCCGTCCCGGCCACAGTGACAGCTCAAACGAATTTAAACGTTAAGATTACTCTTCGTTCTGTAACGCGGGATGACATCGCTGCGTACAAACTTGCCGCTACAACTCAGATCTCGGCGGGATTGTCCACCATCGGAGTGGGCCAGCCCGCGCATCTCGAAGTACTGGTCGATAAGAAAGTCCCCGCCTCGGATATCGTGGCGGTGACGTGGAACGTGAGCCGCAAGCCGGCCACATCGAAGGCCGTTATGGCCGAAAGTCCGTTTCCCGCGTCGCTGCCGACGTATGAGGCGGCGGACCGCGCGGATTATCAGGTCGCAGCACGGATGCTGTTGCGGCCCGACGTGCCGGGCGTGTACATAGTCGACGCCACGGTCGAGACGGCAAACAGCGGGACCGCCGATCTCAATGTGATGATTACCGCGGGTACGTACGTAGGCAGCAACCAATGCGCGACGTGCCACGGCATCGGTGCGTCGCGGCCGTGGTCGATGGCGAATTCATGGGCAAAAACCGGCCATGCCTCGATGTTGAAGGAAGGCGTCAATGGCGTCCTCAGTGATCATTACGGCGCTAGCTGCATCGGCTGTCACACGGTGGGCTATGATCCGGACCCGCTTGCCGTAAATGGCGGATTCGACGACGTCGCCGCGGAACTCAAGTGGACGTTTCCCAAGGTCTTAAAGGCAGGCACGTTCGAAGGCATGCCGGAACGGCTGAAAAACCTGGGCAACATTCAGTGCGAGAACTGTCACGGTCCCGGCAGCCGGCATGTCGCTTCGGGCGGCGATCCGAGGTTGATTTCGGTAAGCTCGGGTTCCGGCGTTTGCGGCCAGTGCCATGGCGCACTGACGCACCATGCCAAGAGCGGCGAGTGGAATAACTCCGTTCATGCTGTCAGCACCCGGTATCCTTCTGGAGCGGGACGCGAAGGCTGCGTCGGCTGTCACACTGGATCGGGCTTCCGGGATCGTATCAAAGTCGCGGAGACGCCCAGCACGGCGTACTCGGCGATCAACTGCCAGACATGCCACGAGCCCCACGGCGACACCGCGCCCGCCGGAACAGCTCACCTGCTTCGGACCGTCGATTCGGTGACGCTCAAGGACGGCACCACTGTGACGGGCGCCGGCAAAGGCATGCTTTGCATGAACTGTCATCAAAGCCGGCAGAACGCGGCGGAATATGCCGAGACCGCGGCTGCAAGCACACACTTCGGACCGCACTATGGCCCGCAAGCCGACATGCTGGCGGGAGCCAACGGATATACCTATGGCAAATCCATGCCCAGCTCGGCGCATGGCGCTGTCGTCGAAGACACCTGCGTTGCCTGCCATATGCAGGCCGTAGCGGCCAATGATGCGGCGTTGACGCATGTGGGCGGGCATACGTTTAAGCCGGCTTCGGAGGAAACTTCGGACACTGGGCGGGTAGAGCTGGTTAAAGCTTGTCAGGATTGCCACGGCCGAGGTCTCAGCACGTTCAATTTTGCGCTGCTGGACTATGACAATGACGGCGAAGTCGAAGGCGTACAGACGGAGGTGGAGCATCTTTTGGACAAGCTGGCGCTGCTGCTGCCGCCTGCGGGCAAGGAAAAATCGTCACTGTCAATCGACTCCAGTTGGACGCGGCCACAACTGAAGGCGGCTTACAACTGGAAGTTCGTGAAGGAAGATGGCAGCTTGGGCATCCACAACATGGCGTATGCCATGGGTCTGCTCAAGGCATCCATCGCCGACCTCGAGGCGAATAAGTAGGTCAGACCGCCGCCGGCCCGCATTCCTCAGTGTGGCAGGCGCCGTAGCGCGTGCTGATGAGGTGCGGAAATGCGGGCCAGCGGGAGGCTGGTGTGCCAGCTCGCATAGGGCTTCCCGGCGCGCGGCTCGGAAGTGTTTCTCTGAGCCGCGAGTGTGAGGGAGCCATTGTCAATCGGGCGGGACAGCACGCCAGCCAATACGATTTCGGCTGGAGAGAAAGGATAGAGAACGCCCGCGCGTGTTTGTAGCGGGCCAGCGGACGCAGGTCCGCCGGCGCCTCCGGCGAGTTCGCAGCTACTCGATGATGCGCGCGGTCCGGATGAAATCGAGCCGCGGGAACTGTTCGTTGAGATAGGCGTTGCCGCGCCTCGTGATCTCTCCCTGGTCGGGCGCGTTGCCGTAGCCGCCGTAGAGGCTCTCGACCACCTTCATGCCTTCGACGACTTGACCGAAGGGCGCAAAGCCCTGGTTGTCGAGGGTCTGATTGCTTCGCAGATTGATGAACACCTGCGTGGTGCGGGTCTCCGGCCCCATGGTGGCAAAGGCGAGCGAACCGGTACGGTTGGTCTGCGCGACCGCGTCATCCTTGATGGGCTTGTCCCATTTTTTCGTCATTGCGGGAGCGGCGGCGATGCCGAACTGCACAACGAAATTCGGCACTACCCGGAAGAAGCGCGCCCCGTCGTAGTAGCGGTCCTGAATCAGGTCGTGGAAGCGTGAGGCGCCGATCGGCGCCCAATCCCGATGCACTTCCACGAGGAACGGCCCTTTACTGGTTTCGAATCGCACCTTGAAGGTCGCCGGCATCTCGGGCGCCGGTTTGGCAGGCTCGGCGGCCGGCGCAGGCTGCTTCTCCGCGCTTTCCTTTCTTGGACTGGAACAGGAAGCCAGCAGCAGGCCGGCGAGGATCGTGGGCAGGAACCTGGATCGCATCGACGCTATTCTACAATCACGCCGCCGCGCATCGCTCCGGCGTGGCGCGAGATGAACTGCAAGCCGAGCGGGTTGTGGAAGGCAGGGCCTGCGTGTGGGGACCCGGGCTATCGCTGAAGTGCCCGGCGTATTGCCTGCTCAAGCGCCTCTTTATCGAGCGTGGTGCTGATGAACAGCTCTTGCCGCGCGCCCGCGCTGAAGGCGAGCGCTTTCCAGCCGTTGGCTGTGGGCACTGTGACCCGGAAGCGGACCTCGCCGCGCGCGTCGCGCACCGGCTTGATGACGCCCGGTACGATCGATCGGATGCTCTCCGGGTTTTCCGCAAGCAGCCGTTCGAGCGCGGAGCGAACGCCGGCAATGATACTGTGCTCCACTTTCAGCCGGTTTTGAGCAGTGCGCAGCCGCATGACGGGAGTGTCCGCTCCTATCGGAGACGCTTCTTGTACTGGAAGTCGATGCCGAAAACGCCGTTCTCCTCCCGGACAGCGATGAGCGACCAGGTACGGTTCAGATCCCACTCGAGGCGCACAATCTGCTGATTGGTCTGCGTCAGGTTGGTGATGTAAGTCAGGGTGAGGTCCTTCGAGATCTGCTGCTCGAGGGTCAGCCGGGCCTGCGGGACGGCATCAAGGTTGGTGAGGTTGGGATCGATTTTCACGCGGCTGACACCGAAGAACCGCTGCAGCCGGCTCGACAGCGGCTGCGAGATCGCCTGCCCGAGCAGCGTGCTGGTGCCGGTCTGCAGAAAGCTCTGGTTGGTGACTACCTGGCTGCTGGCGACCGTGTTCGCGCCGGGTGCGCGCCCGACGGCAAGCAGGGCGATGATCTCGGAGGATTGCAGCGGCGGGTCGGAGCGGTAGGAGACGTTCAGCTTGTGCAGGGGTCCGGCGAGACTGATATTCACCAGGACGCCGCGCACGCGCGTCTCGAGGTCGAGGTCGAGAATCGGCTCAATGCGCACCGGGTTGAAGAAGCCGATCTCGCCGCGGCTGATCTGGTACCGGTTTCCGAACAACTGGATCTCGCCCTGGCTGATGGTGATGCGGCCGAGCACCGCGGGCTTGGCCGCGGTGCCGCGGATGCGCAGGTCCGCCTCGGCTTGCAGGTCGCTTGTGAGCGCGGTCTGAAACTGAAGATTGGGGACGCTCTCGACCCGCACATCGAGCTGCAGATTGCGGACGAATTCGTTGGGCGTTGTGGGCGTCTGCACGGGCTTGACCGAGCGCGCGAGCAGGCTGCCCACATCTGTACGGGGATTGAAACCGGCGCGTTGTATGGTGACGACGCCGGCCAGCAACCCGCGCGCGGTGCCGCCGCCCGTGCTTAGCACTGCATTGATAGTCGTGCTCACTCCCTCGGGATAGCGCACCCGGACGCGGCTGGCTTCCACCTGGATGCGATACGTCATTCCCCCGGCACCATAGCCAACGAAGCCGGTCGCCCGCAGGTCGCCGCCGCCGGTTTTGGCGGTCAGCCGCTCGATGGTCGCACGATTGCGGTCAAACTCAATCGTCCCGTTCGCTTGATCGATGCCGTTGGGGAGGTCGGCCCAGTAGAACGAGGCATTTTTCAGCTCGGCGCGCCCGAACACCTGCGGATCGCGCAGGGTGCCGCGGACGGTCGCCTTGAGAGCGACGGCGCCCACGGAGACAATCCGCGGGTTAAACTTTTCGAGCGTGGCGAGATTGACGTTGCCGCTGACGCGCAGGTCCCAAGGCGTCTTCTCGCGGAAGTTCAGCGTGCCGGCCGCCTGCAGATCCGTGTCCGTGCCTACCAGGTGCGCACTCCGGACGTGCAGGCCCTTGCCATCCATTTCGACCACGATCGGCCCCTCGTTCCGCAGTGCCAGGAGTTCGTTCTCCTGGCCCGCACGTGGGCCGCGCGCCGGTACGATCTCGAGCGTCGGGAATTCGGCGCGCGCTTGCAGCAGCTCGGGTTTTCGTATCGGTCCGGAGAACTCGATGCGGCCCGCGATTACCCCGTCAAACGGCAGCGGCTGGATGGCACGCGCGGTCGAGACCAGATCGCGAATCGTGGAGAAGGTCAGCGGCGAAAATTCGATGTGCCCGCGGCCCGGATAATCGCCCGCAAGCTGAAAAGTCCCATTGCCGCTCACTTTCGCGCCGCGCAGATCGCCGCCGGCACGGAGGGTCAGCTCGCCGCCGCGTGTGCTCGCGTCGATGGCGAAGTTGCCGATGGGTTTACCCTCAATCACCAGGCTCTGCACATCGATGCGCCCGTCAAGGTTGCTGAGCAGCGGATTACCATCACGCACCAGGGCGGCGCCCACGGCCTTGACCGCGATGCTGCCGCGCACCTCCGGCTGCAGCTTCTGAACGCGGTTGATCTGTGCCAGCGCAAGACCGCGGCTGGAAAGAT
>JACOTZ010000214.1 GCA_016178155.1 Acidobacteriota bacterium | reverse complement strand
TGCGCGAAGGCTTCGCCGAGGCCGCCATTGAAGCAGCGTTCCATGGCGGCGACGATCTCGCGCTCGGCGCGGCCGATGCGGCGGGAGCGCCAGTAGATCTGGACGAGCTTCTCGACCAGGTAGAGCTCGGTGGGGCCGACGGGCTGGTGCTCGTGGTGGAAGGCGGCGTGGAGCTCGGCGAGCGCCTGAGCATCTTCGCCTGGGAGCAGGGCCTGCGCGGAGCAGAGGCCGTGCGTGATCCCGTTCAGACGAGAGCGGGCTTTGCCATCGGCGGACTTCGGGCCGGTGGACTTCCGGGCATTGCGGCGGTTGGCCGCAATCTGCGTGGCAGTTACCATGGAAATTACTCCTATTCCTAAAATCGAAGGCCGGTGGGCTCGGGAGTTTGGGTCCCGGCCGCACCGGCCTGAGTGTTTAGAAGCCAGATCCCCGCCGCGTGGTTTTCTCCAGCGTTGGCGGGGGATCGTGCCTTTTTCGCTTCCGCTTTAATTATACAGCCCTGATACCAAGGAATTCCCGGACCCGTGTCCGGATGTTACTCAAAATGGTAGAAATATTCTTTGGATGCGATGGTGACCGCGATTCCCAACCCGTTCGGGGCCGGCAGTGGCCGGGATGACCGGCTCGTTCCGGTCCACGCCCAGGCCGCTCACGTTCCGGTAGCGCCGTTCTTCGTTCCCGATGTCCCGATAGCCGGAGATAACGCTCACAATCCCCGTGCACATTTCGGAAACGGGACCCACGCCTTAGCATTCTGCGTTGCGGCGTTACGGAGGCGTGTGGCGGCACTGGAAGCCCGCCTGCCCGACGGCTGCGAGTTGGTCGATGCCGTTGACGTTCTTCTGAGTAGATTGTCTAAGATATGCGTGGGGTCGGCGCCGGTTCACCTTCCATCTCGCCCGGTCTTGGCCGCCTGATCAATCCGACTCCGGTTATCACGACAGCGACGATCAGGCTCGACGCCCCAAAGTACAGCAGCCATCGAAACGTCGACAAGAACGCGCTATCACATGATAGCGCCCGATTATCCGGGATTTGGGAACAGCAGCATGCCGCCACGCACTCATTTTAGCTACACGTTCGCTCGCTACACGGAGATCGTGGACCAATTGACCGCGGCTCTGAACCGACATAGCTATTCACTGTACATGATGGATTACGGCGCCCCGGTCGGTTACCGGCTTGCACTGAAGCACCCGGAACGGGTGAGGGCGCTCATTATTCAGAACGGGAACGCGTATGTCGAGGGTCTTCGCGACTTCTGGGATCCGGTTCCGTGCTTACTGGCATGAGCGCAGCGAAACCACCGCCGAACCCCTGCGGAAGTTGCTGACCCTCGACGCGACACGCTGGCAGTACACTCACGGGGTGCCGGACGTCTCGCTGGTGAGTCCGGATGCCTGGATCCTCGACCAGGCGCGCCTGGATCGTCCCGGCAATCAGGAAGTTCAGCTGGATCTGTTTTACGACTACCGCACGAACGTCGAGCTCTATCGGGAAATCCAGGCGTACTTTCGCAAGCATCAGCCGCCTGCTCTAATCGTCTGGGGCAAGAATGACTTCATCTTCCCGGTTGAAGGAGCGACGCCCTACCAGAGACACCTGAACCAGGCGGAAGTGCACCTGCTCGACGCAGGGCACTTTGCTCTGGAGACGCACGCGAAGCGAATCGCAGAGCTAATGCTTGACTTCCTAGATCGCGTGCATCGAGTTGCTTGACGGCTTACCCGGAATCGCAGGCGCTTCCATGGGTCCTGCGGGTTCTGGAAGTGTCGCATCAGAAACTGTAGGAATGCATTCGAGAACGTGATGGCGGGCAAACGAAACGAAGAACGGCGCACGAGAAGTATTGGCAGCTTACGGCCTGTCTTCCATGCTCGTGGCCGAATCGGGCTACTCGGAAACAGGCCCGACACGCGACGATCCGATGAGTCCCGAAGAGTCGGGTTACCGGAATTCGAAAACAGCGAGCAGTGCGCCTGGCTACAGCATCGCGCGGATCAGCGAATGACAGTGAATGAGCGTCTCCGGTTCGGACCGAAGCGGAATATTGCGAAGTCCTCGTCAAATGAGGTCACCCGCTCGATGCCAAGTCGTCGCATGACGGCGAAGCTTGTTCGGTCTACCAGAAAGAAGTCCTGATCTCGCCAGGTCGCTCCGATTTCCCATGCGCTCTCCAGGTCCGCAGCGTTGACCATCTCCAAGCCGACTCCTGCTCGCAAACCATCCCAGAAACGTTCGGCGCTGCGGCGGCCCAACCGGTAACGAATCAGCGTCCAGGTTTCAACCAGAACATGGTCGGTCGTCACAAGCGCTTCGCCGTTGGAGAGAACCCTCTTGGCGGACTGGTTGTTTACGTCCGACTTGTCCGCGGCTGCGTACCAGACCGATGTGTCGACGAAGAGACTCATCGTAGGCGCCGACCCCTTCTGGGGCGTGCGCCGAAAGCTTCGCCGAGCATACGATCCTTATTCCGGGCCATGTCTGAATCTCCGGAAGCACCAAGGTCGAACACAGCGGCGGGGCTGGCGTTCTGAGGCGGTTGTCCGAGGTCTCGCATCAGCAGCCGCCGCACATACTCCGCCAGCGACAGTCCTAGATCATGCGCACGCTGCTTTGCCCGGCGCTGAATTTCGGGCTCGAGTGTGACCTGCGTGCGCGACATCATGATGGCACCATCATAGCTCATGGCCTCCTTCTGCAGTGCGCCGCTCAAACCAGTTCGCAGCCAGGAGGGCCGCCCGGCGGGCGCGCGCTTCTGATAGAAGGCCTCGCCCTCCGTGCCGTTGACAAAGCGCTTGAGCACGAGCGGGCGATCGCGGATGCCGGCGAGAGCGCCGGGGGCGATCGAGAGGTAGTAGCGCACGAGGTCGAGCTTGGAGAGCTTCGTCTGCCGGGGAAAATACGGCTTATCGGGGTGGGTGACGCGGACTTCCCGGCCTTCGATCACGAGCACTTCGGCGGCCTGCTGTTTGCCCACGACAACAGGCTACATCGATGGGCGGGGGCGATCGCGGTTGAGCGGACGCGGAAGCGGCACGGTGCGTCAACCGAGCCGGACCAAAGATGGCGGCACGGATGCGCACCAGATTTGCGACAGCGGGTGGGAGGCTTCGCGCGAGTTCGGGCGGCTCCCGGGTAACAGTTGGCAACCGCTCGCTTATGGGCGCGGCTTTCCGAGCCGTGGAGGCGTTGCCGGTACACTGGCGTAAGAGGCGGATTGATGGCGTGGCGTGCAGTGGCGCTGTTGGCTGTGCCGGTGATGACCGCGGGGGCGGGCGGCGCCTGGCTCGACGTGCCTTTCGTACGGCAGGTGAAGGCGGGCTGCGGGGCCGCGGCGGTAGCGATGGTAGTCGGCTACTGGTCGCGGCACGATCCGCAGCTCGGCGCGGCGGCCAAGGACGCGGAGCGCATCAATGAGCTGCTGCCCGCATCGGCAAAGGGCATTCGCGGGCGCGCACTCAAGCGCTACCTCGAAGAACGCGGATTCGCCGCCTACGTTTTCGACGGCGAGTTGATCGATCTCCGGAATCACATCGACAAGGGCCGGCCGGTGGTGGTGTGTTTGGGGCTAAAGGGCGCGAAGGCGCCGCTGCATTACGCAGTGGTGGTGGGCGTGGATGAGGAAGCGATCTGGCTGAACGATTCGGCGCGCGGAAAGCTGGTCCGCGAGGATATCGCGCGGTTTCAGAGGGCGTGGAGCGTGACCGGGAACTGGGCACTGCTGGCGGTGCCGCGCCAACTTCCGTGAGGCTAGTGGCCGGACTTCTCTTCACGGCCGTTCTCGCCAGCCAGACCAGAGGAGCGGACGAGCTGCTGAAGGAAGGACTCGCGCTCGCCCGGGCGAAGCGGTTCGCAGAGGCGGCCACGATCTTCGAGGAAGGGCGGCGCGGGTTTCCGGACGATGTCCGGTTTCTTCTGGAGCTCGCCGGCGTAAATTACCGGCAGAACCATACGGCGCGGGCGAAATCGTACTTGCGGAAGGCGCTGCGCGGCCATCCCAGGGACAATTACGCCAACGAATTTCTCGGCAGCATTTACTTACTCGACGGAAACCTCGCGGCGGCGCTCAAGTATTGGAACCGGATCGACCGGCCCATGACCGGCGACGTGCGGTTCTCGCCGGTTCCGGCGCTCGATGCGGTGCTGCGCGAGCGCATCCTGGCTGTCTCAGGCGGACAGTTGCTGACGTTCGCGCGTTTCGAACGCACGCGGGCGAATCTCGAGCGTTTGCGGATCTTTTCCGACTACCGGCTGGAGCTGACGCCCCGCGCGGACGAGCGCTATGATCTCACGATTCGCACGGCAGCTCGGGCGGCGCCGGCAGGGCAGTGGTGGTGGCGCCTACTCCCGTTTTTGCGCGGGCTGCCGTACGAACAGGTGAACGCGGATTTCTACAACCTGCGGCAGAACGCGACCAATCTCATGTCGCTATGGCGCTGGGATGAGAACAAGCGGCGGATCGCGCTGGAGCTGTCCGGCCCCCTGGGCATATCAACGAGGTATCGCGTCGCGGCCGATGCGCGAGACGAACGCTGGGACCTGCGCCGGACGTACCGCCCGGCGGACGGCGGACTGGACGGCGTGGTCATGCGCAGGCTGCAAGCCGCCGCCGAGGTGACGTTCGCGATCGGCGACCGCGTGCAGTGGACGCCGGGTCTCGCGGTTTCGCGCAGGCGATTTCGCAACGGAGACGGCAGTTCGTTTTTCGCGGACGGCTGGCTCGCGGAGGTACGGAACCGGGTGGACGCGCTGCTGATTGAGGCGCCGGAGCGGAGGGTTCGCGTGGAGGGGTGGACGATGCTGCGAAGCGGACGCTTCTTTACGGGCGGCTGGTCGCGGCTGATCGCGCCTCAGGCGGGTGTTACCGGGCGCTGGTTCCCGCAGGCGACGGGCGAGAAGTACGAGGTGAGCGCGCAGCTCAGGGCCGGAGGTGTTTTCGGCCGGGTCCCGCTCGATGAGCTGTTCATGCTCGGGATGGAGCGCGACAGCGATTTATGGCTGCGGGGACATACCGGCACGCGCGACGGGCGCAAGGGAAACGCGCCGCTCGGCAGCCGGTACGTGCTGTTGAATACGGGCGTGGACCGGGAGCTGCTGCGGATTCCGTTCGTGCGAGTGCAGGCCGGACCGTTCTTCGATCTCGGGCGCACGGGCGATCCGGGCAGGCGCTTCGGATCGCGAGGACTGCTTTACGATGCCGGCCTGCGGGTCAGGGTTGCGACCGTGGGAGGACTGACGATATCAGCCGTGTACGGGCGCGACCTGCATGGTGGGCGCCCAGCCTTCTACACCGCCGTGTCGCGATGAGGCGCAGGTATCAGCGGCCGGCTGGGGCGCGGATGTCGAAAGGATCGATAAAACGACCACGATCACGACGATCAAGCCAATCAGAGCCAGGAGGCCGACGATCAAACCGCCCTGGAGATCCTTTTCGGCGGCGCGGGCGCGGTCGGCGAGCCTGGCCAACTCGGTGTCGGTGAGATTGGCCACCGCCTCACGGGCCTGGCGCGGAGTGATGCCATACTTGGCAAGCTCGTTCACGGCGGCGGGATGGGAGAGCACGCGGCCGACATCCGCGAGGTTATCCGTACGCTGCTCGGCCGTGAAGCGGAGTTGGCGCTGGAGATCGCTGAGAGGGACGACATGATCGTCCGTGGCGGCGGTTGAAGGTTGCACCGACATGAAGAGCAACAGCATGGCGGTGAGAAGGGACCAGAGCTGCTGGAATGATGCGCGCACTTTTCCTCCGTGCCCCGCGGGGGCGGGTTGCACTATAGATGCAGGAGCCGGGGATAGGTTTCGAAGGGAAAGGAAGAAGTCAGCGGCTGACCGCCGGGCAGGCCGCGGTCATGTTCCTGGCGCCAAGCTGAGGCTTCGACGCCCGGGCCACTCGCTGAAGGCTCGTGGCTCGGAAACTCTCTGCTTCGGACCACCCCTGCGGGCGGCATCGAATAGATCTTCGGCGGCGCCGGATGCGAGAATGGAGTCACGGCAGCGGCGAGCACCGGAAGTACACGTCCGGTCCACATAGGCGGGGGTTCAGGCGCCTGGACGCCCGTTGAGAGGGCACCGTGGACGGGCTCCTTGCGGGGAGCGCTTTGTGGGTGACTGCGCCGCGAAATCTAAGCGTGGCCGCGTACCGCCTCGAGCGGAGCGATTTGCTCGCCGCGGGCGATGCTTTGCCGGCTGTGGAGGAGAATAGGACGTGCTGAACCGATCATTGTTATTGCTGTTGTGCGCGGGCGTCGCATTCGCGGGCGATTGGGCCGACTGGCGCGGACCGCGGCGGGACGGTACCTCGCCCGAAAAGAACCTGCCGCAGAAGTGGTCGCCGAAAGGCGAGAACCTGGCCTGGCGAGTGCCTTACGGCGGACGCTCGGCGCCGATCGTGATGGGCAATCGGGTCTACCTGCTCAATCCGGCCGGGCAAGGGGAAAGGCTACAGGAGCGCCTGATGTGCCTCGATGGAGACAGCGGCAAGGTGCTGTGGGAGTACAAGTACAACGTCTTCCAAAGCGATGTGCCGCCGCACCGCGCTGCCTGGTCATCGCCGGCGGGGGATCCGGAAACGGGCAACGTCTACATCTTCGGTGTGGGCGGATCGCTCATGGGGTTTACGCGCGACGGCAAGAAGTTATGGGAGCGCTCCCTCGGCGAGGAATTCGGCCTGGTGACCACGCACGGCGGGCGGACGGTGTCGCCGGTGGTGGAGGAAGACCTCGTGGTGGTCAGCGGCATCACGACCGGATGGGGGAGCCAGGCGCGGGCGCAGCACCGTTTCATGGCGTTTGACAAGCGCACCGGTCAGACAGTGTACGTGAGCACGCCCGGGGGGCGGCCGTTCGATACGACGTACGCACCGCCAGTGATTGCGGACATTAACGGTGTGCGCACCTTGATCGCGGGCGGCGGCGACGGGTGCATGCATGCGATCAAGTTCCGCACCGGGGAACCGCTCTGGAAATATGCCGTGAGCAAGCGGGGCCTCAATACCGGCGCGGTGATCAACGGCACGACGGCGATCGTATCGCACAGCGAAGAAAACTTCGACAGCAGCGAGATGGGCGTGGTCGCGGCCATCGATGCCACGCACGCGGGCGACATCGGCCCGCAGCAGGTGAAGTGGTCGGTCAAGGGCTTCCAGGGGGGCTACTCCTCGCCGGTGATCGACGGCGACCGCCTGCTGCAGGTGGACAACGGCGCAAACCTGTTCGCGTTCGACATCCAGACGGGCAAGACGCTCTGGCAACTGAACCTGGGGACGATTCAGAAGTCGTCACCGGTGCTTGCGGACGGCAAGCTGTACGTCGGCAGCGAGAGCGGGAAATTTTTCATCATCAGGCCAGGCCAGGAGAAGGCGGAAGTTCTGGATGAAGACGAAATGCCGCTTGCGCCGGACGGCAGCCCGGAGAAGTTCATCGGCTCGCCTGCCATTTCGGACGGCCGCGTCTTCCTGGTGACCTC
>JACOTZ010000213.1 GCA_016178155.1 Acidobacteriota bacterium | reverse complement strand
TCAGCCTGCCGGCAATGCTCGAAACCCGTTCTGCCGAAGGCCAAACCCGCCTTTACAAGGCCGGCCCGCGGAACTTCCGCACAAAATGTCTTCCCTGCTTGCGGTTAGCGCGCCTCCGAAGTGGGTTTGCGAAATCGCTGGGGGAGTAGTTGGGAGTAGTAAGGACACTTGTTTCGTACCATAAAATGAGCCATACTGGACACGTCGTGTGCCAGACGAAAACGAGCAGCCATTGCTTGCTGTGCCGGAAGCCTCTCGACGTCCTGCGGCGCTACAAGCACCACCGCTTCTGTTCACTCGAGCATGAGGCCGGGTTCGAGCGGTCGCTGCTCGATCGCCTCACCGGTACGCGTGTTTTCAAGAGGTTGCAGGCACCCACGCTGGTCACTGAGATAGTCGCCGGAAACAAGAGGCTGGTAGGGGAGCGGGCTGCGGCCGGCTTGCGCCTCGCCTAACATTGCGCCTGGGTGCCTCCCGCACGTTTTCGTCTGAGCTTCGTCACCCATCCGCAAACCTGTAGTCCCCCCGCGGCCAACTGCGGTGCGAGCGCGCTCCCAAAAATCTTTGCAGTTCCACTTTGCGCGGTGAATCGGCGCTGGCTGCGCGGCACGCCGGGCGGGCAGATAGCGGGCAGGCAGCGCGATCACGGCTAGCGCTGCCATGGCGGCAGCGATGGTTCAGGCGCAAGCGATCGATGCGAGATTCGATGGCGGCCGCCGCGCCGCTCGGCATCTGGTGCGATCGGCAGGCCCGCCGCCGCTTGCGGCCGCCGCAGGCAGCAGGCTATGTTTGCTCACATGCACTCGCGACGTGCCTTTATGGGCGGATTGCTGGCAGCGGCCGAGGCCAGCCTGCCGGCGGCTGCCGGGGATCTCGAGTGGCTCACGCTCGAGCAGGCTTCCAGCCTGCTGCGCCAAGGCAGAGTCACTCCCGTCGAACTGACCCAGGCGTGCCTGCGCCGCATCGAAACCCTCAATCCGGGGCTGAATGCCTTCATTACCGTTACCGCCCAACAGGCGATGGACCAAGCCCGTGCGCTCCACTCCGAGCTGCGAAAAGGACGATGGCGTAGCCCACTGCACGGCATCCCAGTCGCACTCAAGGATCTGATCGACACCGCAGGAGTACGCACGACCGCTGCCAGCGGCCAGTATCGTGACCGTGTGCCCACCGAAGACGCTGATGTCGTGCACCGGCTGAAGACGGCCGGAGCGGTGCTCGTGGGCAAGCTCAATATGGATGAGTTCGCCTATCACTTCACGTCCGAGACCAGTTTCTTTGGTCCCGGTCACAATCCCTGGGACAGGCGGCGTTCGCCTGGCGGCAGTTCTGGCGGCTCAGCGGTCGCGGTAGCCACCGGTATGTGTTACGCGTCGCTCGGGTCCGACACCGGCGGCTCGATCAGGCTGCCGGCGGCGCTGTGCGGCATTACCGGGCTCAAGCCTTCCTATGGCCGCGTAAGCACGAAGGGCGCCGCGCCTCTCGCCTGGTCGCTCGATCACATTGGGCCGATGTGCCGCAACGCACGCGACGCTGCCCTGGTCCTGAATGTGATCGCCGGACAGGAGACCGCCGCGACCGCTGCGCGGCTCCCGCCGCTGCCTGCGGCGGAGACGATCTTCGCGCGCAATCTCAGATCGCTGCGCCTGGGAGTGCCTCGCGCCACGTATTACGAGCGCCTGGATGCTGAGGTTGCGCAGGCGGTAACCGCGGCGTTGAAGGTGCTCGAACCTTTGACGGCGGGCGTTCAGGAGGTCCGTTTGCCGGCGCTCACCCCGGCTCCGGAAGCTCTCGAGTTTCCCCTGTCCTATCTTCGAGTCATTAAAGCGGAAGCCTATGCGTTTCATGAGGACACCCTCAAGCGTCAACCCGGCCGCTATCATGAAGTCACTCGCCGGAGTATTGAGGGCGGCGCCGGTATCAGCGCGGCCGACTATATTCGCGCCCGCCGGGAAATGGAGACTCTACGCGCTCAGGCCGGCCGTCTGTTCGCGCAAGCCGAACTGCTGATCACGCCCGCCGCACCTGCGCCCGCCTTCGAGCTGGGCAAGCCGGCCGAACTCATCTTCCTCCGCAATGCGGCCCCCTGGAATCTCTACGGACTACCCTCGATATCCATTCCCTGTGGTTTCACTGCCGCCGGGCTGCCGGTCGGATTGCAAATCACGGGACCACCCGCCCGCGAGGACCTGGTGCTCGCGCTGGCGGGAGCGTACCAGCAAGCCACGGCGTGGCACACCAAGCGGCCGCCCCTCTGACACGCACGCCTGAAAGCCTCTGTCACCGGCCATATTCGGCGGGCCCGGCTCCCCTGCGCCGAACGTAATGATGTCCTCAGACTGACGCTCGCGTTGTCCGGCATGGCATTCCTACCTGCGCTGAATGAGCACTTCCGAGCCGCGGTGTGCCGGCTGCACACGAACGTGCGTGCGCGCGTGAGCCCTTCGGCGGATCGCCGCCAGGCAGTCCGCTCAGCCGCGAGAACCACGATCCCGATACACTGGAGACGTGATTGCTGCCACGCCGGCCAAGGCGCGTCCCGCCCCTCTTCGGCTGCGATTAGGCCCCTCTCCCCTCTCACGGTTGTTGCAAGAACGTGAGTTTGTCGATCTATCAGAAGGGAGCAAGTATGTTGGCCGACACCATCCGGCACGATCTGCCTCATCTGGTGACACCTCTGCCGGGACCCAAAGCCCGGGAGATCGTCCGCCGCGACCGGGCGGTGCTCTCGCCTTCCTACACGCGCGCCTACCCGCTCGTCATCCAGCGCGGCGAGGGCGCCCTGGTCGAGGATGTCGACGGCAACCGCTTTCTCGATTTCAACGCCGGGATCGCCGTGGTCGCGACGGGCCACAGCCATCCACGAGTGTTGCGCGCCATCCGCGAGCAGGCCGAGCTCTTCCTGCACATGTCCGGCACGGATTTCTACTACGAGAACGCGGTCGCGCTCGCCGAGAAACTGGCTGCGCTCGTGCCCGGCGGCGTCCCCCGAAAAGTCTACTTCGGCAACTCCGGCACCGAGGCCATCGAGGCGGCGCTCAAGCTGGCGCGCTGCCACACGGGCCGGCAGCAACTGATCGCGTTCTGGGGCGGCTTTCACGGCCGCACCATGGGCTCGCTCTCGCTCACGGCCAGCAAGAGCATTCAGAAGAAGGGATTCGCGCCCTTTCTCCCGGGTGTGCACCACATCCCCTTCGCCTACTGCTACCGCTGTCCCTACGGCCGCACACCTGATACCTGCGCCGTCGAGTGCGTGAAGACACTCGAGCAGCGCGTGTTTCGTCAGATCGCTCCCGCCGGGGAGTTCGCCGCCATTTTCGTCGAGCCCGTACAGGGCGAGGGCGGCTACATCGTCCCGCCGCAGAAGTTCTTCGACGAGCTGCGGGAGGTCGCGGATCGGCACGGCATTCTGCTGGTTTCAGACGAGGTGCAGTCCGGCATGGGCCGCACCGGAAAGATGTTTGCCGGTGAGCACTTCGGCGTCGTGCCCGATATGGTGGCGATCGCCAAAGGGATCGCCAGCGGCATGCCGCTGTCCGCCATGATTGCGCGCGCCGGGATCATGACCTGGGAGCCGGGCCAGCATGCCTCCACCTTCGGCGGTAATCCCGTCTCGGTGGCGGCCTCGCTCGCCACCATCGAGCTGCTCGAGCAGGAGCTGATCGAGAACGCTGCATCCATCGGCCGGCATCTGATGGACCGCTTGCGCGACTGGCCGCGGCGCTTCCCGATCGTCGGCGATGTGCGCGGGCTCGGCCTCATGATCGGCATTGAGCTGGTACGCGACCAGCAGACGAAGGAGCCGGCGCCCGACCTGCGCGACCGGCTCGTGCAGATGGCATTCGAGCGCGGTCTGCTGGTGCTCGGCGCGGGGCCGAACTCCATCCGCCTGTCCCCGCCGCTGGTGATTACGCGAGACCAGGCTGATTTCGCCGCCGCTACACTGGGGGAATGCCTGCAGGCGATGGTCGGCGGGCGCTGAGGGTGCTCGACGTCGGCTGCGGCGTCAACAAGCATCCCGGCGCCATCGGAATCGACCGCAATCCCAAAACGAAAGCGGATGTTCTCTGCGATCTCGACCGCTTCCCCTACCCCTTCCGGGACGCGTCGTTCGACGCCGTCCGGGCCGTCCACGTCATCGAGCACGTCAGCGATGTGGTCCGCACCATGGAGGAGTTTCACCGCCTGCTGCGCTCCGGCGGCCGGGTGCTGGTGGTCACACCCCACTACACTGATTTCAGCTCCTTCTGCGACCCTACCCACCGCTGGCACCTGAACAGCTTCTCTTTCCGCTACTTCGGGGAGGACCACGGCGGCTTCTCCTACTACTCGCAGGCAAAGTTTCTTGAGATTTCGGTTGCGGTAAAGCTACTTAATTTGTGGCGGTGGCTGGGTTTTCAGTTTCTGGTGAACCGGTTCCCGCGCTTCCGGCGTTTCTGGGAGCACTATCTCTGCTATCTGGTGCGCGGAAAGGTGATCGAGTTCGAGATGGAGAAGGTCGCATGACCAGTTGGTTGTGGCGCCGCGCCGCGCCGTTCCTGGACGCGCTGCGCCACCGCGTCAGGCTCCGCCGCTGGCCGGCCGGCCATGCCTGGGGCCGGCGCGGCGAGGACCTGGCCCATCGCTACCTCGAAGAGCACGGCCTGACCGTGGTTGCCCGCAACTACCGGGCCCGGTCAAGCGGAGGCGAGGTCGACCTGATCGCGTGGGAAGGTCCCACCCTGGTGTTCGTCGAGGTAAAAACGCGGGCGACCGATGCCTTTGGTCCCCCCGAAGAGGCGGTCGATCGCGAGAAACGCCGCCACCTCGTCCGGGCCGCCGGCGAGTACGTGCGCCGGCGTAACGTTCCCTGGGAATCCGTCCGATTTGATGTAGTGAGCGTTGTATATGACGAGCGCACGTCCATCCAGCATCGCCGGGCGGCGTTCGGAAGGCACAGCTGACTGCGCCCGCCGGCGGCCTGCAACCGCCTTGGAACGGCCCACGTCACTCATATATAATCCCTGTAAATCCCGCGTCGTCCCCGAGTACAGTGGAGGTCTTAGCTGTGCCTGAGTTGCGCAAGGACCCGATTACGGGTCGTTGGGTCATCATTGCGACTGAACGCGCGAAGCGTCCCAGCGACTTCGCACGTGAGGCCGTGGTGTCCCGTAACGGCCACTTCTGCCCCTTCTGCCCCGGCAACGAGCTTAAAACGCCCCCGGAGATCCTGGCCTATCGCAACGGAGGCGGCGCCAACCAGCCAGGCTGGCAGGTGCGCGTGGTTCCCAACAAGTTCCCGGCTCTGCGGGTGGAAGGCGAACTGAGCCGCGAGGGCGCGGGTATGTACGACAGGATTTCGGGGGTGGGCGCGCACGAGGTTCTGATCGAAACACCCGAGCACGGCCAGACCCTCAGCACCATGGACGAGAAGCGCGTGGCCGATCTGTTCTGGGCGTTCCGCGACCGGGTGCTCGACCTGAAAAAGGACGTCCGGCTACGCTACATCCTGCTGTTCAAAAACCACGGCGAAGCGGCGGGCGCCTCGCTCGAGCATCCGCACTCCCAGTTGATCGCACTGCCCGTGGTGCCCAAGCGCGTACAGGAGGAGCTCGAAGGCTCGCGGCGCCACTGGAAGCACAAGGAGCGCTGCATCTACTGCGACATCCTGCACGAGGAGATCCACGACCACAGCCGCGTGATCCTCGAGAGCGATCACTTCCTGGTGATCGCGCCCTACGCGGCGCGCTTCCCCTTCGAGTGCTGGATCCTTCCCAAGCTGCATCACTCGCATGTCGAGTCGATCAGCCCGCCCGCCATCCAGAATCTCGGGGGCGTGCTGCAAAAGACCCTCCGCAAGCTGGATCGCACGCTGGAGCTCCCGCCTTACAATTTCATCGTGCACACCGCCCCCGTGCAGGAGCCCGCCATGCCTTATTACCACTGGCACATCGAGGTGATTCCCAAGCTCACCCGCGTGGCCGGCTTCGAGTGGGGCTCCGGTTTCCACATCAATCCCACGCCGCCGGAAGAGGCCGCCATGTACTTGCGCGAAGGCACGCCGTAAAGCCTCGAGCGCCAGGCGGAACCCAGCCGAAGTTCGTCACCGACAGGATTTCGAACCGCTTGCTGACGCGCGCGGCTCAGTAAGTGCCGTCAAATCAGCGGAAGCGTTCTGAGCCACGACCGTCAGAAGGTGTGAAATATTCGAAAAAACCATTTCCGGCCTCCAATGTTTGCATTCGGTTAGCCTGTGGAAAAGAGGCCCGAAATCAATTTTTTCACACCTTCTCAGGGAGTGGTGGCGACGAACCTCGGCTAGCGGGCTGCGGCGGGAGGCAGTTCCTCCCAGTCGACCACGAGGATCGAGAGGGTTCGATTTTCGCTGCGGATCAGGATCCGCTTCCAGTCGTTCTGTTCGTTTGGCTGCTCGAGAACGCTGATGTCGCCGGCCCGCCTGGGATCGTTCGACCAGGTGGTGAGATTCCAGCCGTTTTTCGCGCTGGGGGGCTCGACCACGTTCGGCCGGGCTGTGGCGCTGAAGACGACGATCCCCGACTCAACCAGGTCGGCGGCATACACGCGGAGGCGGGCGGGCCCCTGAGGCAGCCGCCCGTTGAGCGCGCCGACGCTCGGGCGGCGGCCGTCGATCAGCAAAAGGCCTGCGCGGGGGAGGCGGCCGGTCCAGATCGCCCGGCCAGAGTCGGGCCGGTGGGGAGGGCTGACGGGGGGCGGCGCCGGCGCCGCGAGTTTCGGGGCGACGACCGGCGGCCCTGCCGCGCGTTGCACTACAGGCCCGACGGACGGCAACTGCGGATTGGCCGCGAGCAGTTGCGGCTCGGGGGCTTCACGCCGGCCCTGGGACGGAGCCGGAGGCTGCGGCAGAGAAGCGACCTTGCGGGAGCTCTGACTGCGCGTCCGATCCAACTCGGCGCTGACACGCGCGAGCTCGGCCCGGATGCGCTGCAATTCGGCATTCGTTTCCTGCTCCTCGTTTTTCGCCGCCACGGCATCGGGCTGCGGCGGCGGCGCCGCCGGGCTGCGCTCAGGTCCGACAAAACGCGCCACCTCCTCACGCGTTCGCCCATCGCGCGACCAGAGGCGCATGCGGACCTCGACGCTCCTGGAGCGGGGCAGGTAGGTGATGCTGCCGACTCTGAGGTAGTCCGGACTTAGCGGCAGCGGGCCGGGGGGGCGGCTGCCATCGAGGATGCGAAGCTCCGCGGAGTTGGCGATTTTGACCGCGGATGAGTCGCGGTCCCAACTGATGGCAATTTGCTCCCCGTTCGGGGTCACCTTCAGCCCGAACGAGCCAAGGTCGGGCTCGGGGATCCATCGCGTTGCGAGTAATACGAGAGCGGCAATCCCGGCGAGTACAGACGCAAGCGCAGCGACCCGCGCGAGACGCAGGCGTTTCCACCACGGACGCGCGGGAGGAGTCGCGGGGAAAAGGGTGATGCGCGGCTCGGATACAATCGCCTGCTCCGGCGGGCCATCCGTCCTGGTGCCTGGTTCAGGATCCGGAGAGGCGAGCCGCCCGGTCCTGCCAGGGAAAACATAGTCGAGAGTCACGGAGCACCACGGCACCTCTCCGCTCGCGTTTCCCGCCGCATCACGGACGAACACAGCGACCTCGGCAGGCTCGAATTGCGACGGCTTGATTACCAGCGCGATCTGTCCCGCTTCGGGGAAGAAAGTATCGAAAATCCGCCGGTCTTCTCTCGACAGGGAGAGACCGCCGCGCGTGCGCGAGTGATACCAGCCGACGGGGCGCAAACCCTGCAAGGCAGCATCTTGCGCGGCTTCGGCCAGGAGCTGCCGCAGTCTCGCCTCGTCATTGGGTGAAAGCTGGAATGACGGGCCGCTGAGGTACTCGATCTCAAGGGGCCTGTGAGCGAAGATCGTGACGCCGCTCGAAGCGGCCATACCAAACAGAACGCCGCCGATCTCGATTCCCCCTCGCGGAATCGCCATGAATCCTTCGAGAGCATCGGCGCGGATCTGCTCGAGGACCCTGCGCGAGTAGCAGATACAGTCAGGTGCGGTCGAGCCGGTCCAGTGAGCGAACTCCTGCTCTGCCTTGGTGTGGCGCCCGTTTTCGAGGGTCGGCATTTTCGATAAACTGTCCGTCCCAGGCCGTTGATCGGGAAAGCGGCCGATTGCGGCGCCTGGAAACGATGTAACGCGGGTAGCGTCGTACACCGAGGCTCCGCTATGCTTAGGAGTTTACCTTATGCTGTCATACTCCGTCCTGGAACTAAAGGCTAGTGTGGCGCCCCGTTTACCGCTTGCTGACGGGCGCGGCTCGGAGGTGTTCGTTGCGAGCCGCGACCGTGCGGGAGCGTTTGTCAAACATAAGGCACGAGCCAGGCTGGCCGTGGTGCTGGCGTGCTTTTTGGTGGCTGAATCCGCTGTGGCGCAGGTGCCGCGAACCACACCTGGGATCGAGGTTGTGGTGGTCGAGGGCGATGGCGCGATCAACAATGTAAGCCGGGGCACGGGGTTCGAGCCGGTGGTTGAGGTTCGGAACCTCAGTGGCCGGCCCGTTGTAGGAGCGTCGGTGACGTTTGTTCTACCGGCATATGGCCCAAGCGGGATCTTTCCGGATGGAAGCAAAACGCTGGTGTCCCGCACGGATGAGAACGGCCGCGCGGTCGCCCGAGGTCTGCGTCCGAACCGAGTCACCGGCCAGTTTCAAATCCGGGTGATGGCGTCGCATGAAGGCTTGTCGGCGAGCACGAACATCACGCAAACCAATGCCGCCCCCGCGGAAGCCCGGCGAGGCTCGGGGCGGAAGTGGGCGATTCTGCTGGGAGTGATCGGCGGTGCGGCGGCAGCGGGTGCAGTCGCGGCGACTGGCGGCAGTGGCGGCAGCTCTACGGCGGCACGGCCTCCATCGCTTCCGAGCGACCCGCCGGCCGGCTCGATTACGCCGGGGACTCCATCCTTTGGCGCGCCGAGGTAGAAGGTCTGATGTTCAGCCACGATTTCTCAAGTGTGCAGTCGTTTTCGAAAGGCGCACGAGCACGGCCATTCACCGGCATGCCTGAACGGTGTATCCGGGAATGCGTCAGCCGTACTGAGGGCGCAAGCCGCAGGGTAGGGCGAGTGGGCAATGAGGGCTAGTGTGGTGTCGCGCCTGAGATTTGAGAACCGCTCCCTTACGGCCGCGGCTCGGAAGGAATGCCGAGTCGCGGCTCAGAATCAATACCCAGCCGCGGCTGCGGGAAGGCGCATCAGATCGTATGCGGTTTCCGCAGCGGCCATTGCCGTTTCATCGGTGCTTTTGACCGCTCAACCAAGCGACTCCGTATTCGCCGGACCGGTCCTCGGACACGTGCTGGACGAAGACAAGCAACAGATCCGGATTGTGTCCGGCGTTCCAGGTGCGGCGCTCGTGCGTTCCGCGCTGGCGCTCGATGCGGCGCCGGAGCGCATGCTGACGGCGCCCGGCGGCCGGTATGCGCTGGTGAGCGCGGCCGGCGCCGATGCCGTCCTGCTCCTCCGCGATCTGGACAATCAGCCGTCGCTCGAGCCGCTCGCAGGCGCGGCCAAGAGGTTCAACATGGCGGCCTTCAGCCCCGCGGGCGCGGTGGCCGTCCTGTATGCGGCCGAATGCGAATGCCTGGAGGTGGTCACAGGGCTGCCGCAGGCACCGCAAGTAAGCCGCGTGCTGTCTCGGGACTCGATTCCGGGCGACATCGTGGGCATGGCGGTCAGCGATGACGGGTCTCTGGTCGCGGTTGCGGCCGCGAGCGGCGAAGCGACGGAGGTGTTCCTGCTCGATTCGCGGGACGGTGCGCCGCCACGGTTCCTGCTTTCCGGAGGACCCGCGCTTGCGTTCTCGCCGGACAACAAAGATCTGGCCGTCGGGGATCGCGGGCGGCGATCGATATCCCTGATCCGAGACGTGGCCGGCGCCACCGAAATCATCGAGCTCGCGGCCGAGCGGGAAGGGTTGTCCGATCCCATTGCCGCGACTTTCGCGGGCCGCGACCGCTTGCTGATCGCAGACGGCGGCGGCTTCATCCATGTGATCAATATCGAGACGGGCGAGCAACAATCCGTGGTCTGCACGTGCGCGCCGCGTTTGCTCGAGCCCACCATGATCGAACGCATGTACCGTGTCACGGGGATGGGGTCGGGCGCCGTGTGGGTCCTGGACGCGCGCGAAGCGGAAGCGCGAGTGTGGTTCGTTCCGATCGGTAGAGGCGCGGATCCGGTTACACCGGAGAGTGTCCAGTGAGATCACGCCTTATCCGCTTCTGCGCCTGGATGATGTGGCTTTGCGCTGCTCTGCCGGCTTTCTCCCAGGCAAGGCCCTCGATTACCGGACCATCCACTTTGCCCGGTGCGCAGGTCGGTGTTCCTTATTCGTACACGCTGCAGGCGTCGGGAGGACAGGGAGCGCTACAGTGGAGCGCGACCGGCTTGCTGCCGCCCGGGCTCACCCTGGCTCCGAGCACGGGGAACATCAGTGGCATTCCGACGACGGCGGGCAACTACGGTTTCCGAGCGACCGTCACGGACAGCCTGAACAGAACCGACAATAAAGATTTCACGATTCGGGTCACGAGTCCGCTTGCGATCACGACGACGTCGCTTCCGGCGGGGACGGTCGGGGTCGCCTACTCGCAGTCCCTCACCGCCGCGGGCGGGACGCCGCCGTACACCTGGATTGTTACAGCGGGCTCGCTGCCGCAGGGCTTGGCGCTC
>JACOTZ010000212.1 GCA_016178155.1 Acidobacteriota bacterium | reverse complement strand
CGCCGAAATCGCGCCGCAGGTGGACGGTAAGTTCATGAGCGCCTTCGTGCGCGCTCGCAAAGCGTGAATCGCAAGCGCGTCCTCATCCTCTGCACCGCCAACTCCGCGCGCAGCCAGATGGCGGAAGGCCTGCTCCGCCACGATGCAGGAGAGCGCTTCGAAGTGTACAGCGCTGGGCACAAACCGGCGCGCGTGCGTCCGGAGGCGATCGCGGTCCTGCGAGAGATTGGCATCGATATCTCCGGCCACCGCTCCAAATCCGTCGAGGAATTCGCGGGCCGGCACTTCGATGCCGTGCTCACGGTATGCGATTCGGCGCGCGAAGCCTGTCCGGTGTTCCCGGGAGCCCGTGTCATCCACCGCGACTTCGAGGATCCGGCTGCTGTTCAAGGCAGTGAGGAGGAGCGGCTCGCGGCCTTCCGCCGGGTCCGCGATGACCTGCGCGACTGGCTGCGCGAGCTAGACTAGACTAGCGAGGCGTCGCCACTTCCTTAGATTGCGCGCAATTGCTGAAGCACCTGCTGGATGGCGATGTACTGCTTGTCCACGCGATCGCGGACAGCTTCCGGCAGATCCCGGTCGAGAGCCCGGCGGTAATGCTTGAGCGTGGCTTCCTCGCCCCGCCGCGACTCGAGAATGATGCTGGCGTCGTCTTTCGGGCGGATGCGGCTCTCGAGATCGACCCCATCCGGGATGCAGGATGCCGCCGCCATGGCCGCGCTCGGCCGGCTCACCGCCCAGGCGCCGGACCTCTTGCCGCAGCTCCTCCAGGAAGTCGCGGTGCAGCCGGGCGAAATCCGTGAGCTGCCGCCGCAGGTCATCACCGTGGGCGCTCTTGGCCGCTTTGCCGAAACCCTCCTCGCCGTCGCGGCAGGTGGATATCAGGTCATTGAGAACCTCGATGGGTTTGTCGTTCATGACGATTTCCTCGTCCGTGGACGCGGTGTCGCGCGCCTCGGCGCTGTTCACGGTGACTCGCGATTTCGACGTCGCGGCGGCGATCAGACTGTAAGGGAACCGGAGGTCAACATGAGAATTCCCGTTGATTACCGTGACAGGCATGCAGCCGAGACCGGCGGGTACGAGGACCGCTTCTCGGGCGGCGGCGGCGCGCGCTGGTCCGGCGGCAGCGAGTTTACGGAGACGCCATATCGCACGTTCGGGGCCCGCACCCCATTCGGTCATGATCAAGACCATGGCAGCGAGGCCTACGAGCAGCGGGGCTACAACGGCGCATCGCAGGCCGGGATGGCGGGCGGCGGCGGCATGGGCCTTTCCTACGGCGGCCCGTACGGATCCGGGCCGGCAGGCCGTTCCTTCGCGGGACGCGGGCCAAAAGGGTATCGCCGATCCGACCTGAGCATCGCCGAAGACGTGAATGAAAGACTCACTTACGATCCCGACGTCGACGCAACCGACGTCAACGTGGCGGTGAAGGACGGAATCGTATCGCTGGCGGGCAGCGTCGCCAGCCGCCACCAGAAGCACTTGGCGGAGGATTGCGCCTGGCAGGCCGGCGGCGTCAGCGATGTCGAGAACCGGTTGAGAGTAGATCCTCAATCCGGTGTTCGCTAATGAGCGCCCCTCTCCGCTTCTCGCGACCGCAGGGGCAAGGCGCAGACAAGCCTTCCACGTCCGAGACTTGATCGAGAATCGAGCGCCGCCGGCGATCGTTATCCGCGGGAATTCCTCGGCGAGCCACGCCGGGTTGTGTGCGGTCCCGCGTACCGCTTGCTTGCGCGCGCGGCTCGGGAGTGTTCATCTGAGCCGCGACCGTGAGGAGGCGGTTGTCAAATATCACGTGGGACACTACTCTACCAAGGCGGTGTGGAGGGTAGCGGCGCGTGCGAGTTACAGCATCCGCAGGTCGCGTCCCTTCATTTCCTTGGGTTGGGCCACGCCGAGGATGCCGAGAATCGTGGGCGCGATGTCCTGGAGAGCGCCATTCGCCCGCAGTTTCGGGCGCAGCTCGTTGACGAGAATGAACGGGACCGGATTCGTGGTGTGATACGTGTGCGGACCGCCGGTGACGGGATCGATCATCATCTCGGCATTGCCGTGATCGGCGGTGATGATCCAGGCGCCGCCTTTTTCGCGGATCGCGCTGTAGATCCGCGCTAGCCCCGCGTCGACGGTCTCGACGGCGCGAATGGTCGGCGGCAGCTTGCCCGAATGTCCGACCATGTCGGCGTTCGCGTAATTCATGATGATGACGTCGAAATCGCCCTGCTCGATCGCCTTCACGGCCACGTCCGTGATTCCCTCCGCGTTCATCTCCGGCTTCAGGTCATAGGTGGCGACCTTGGGCGACGGCACCAGCTCCCGCTCCTCGCCCGGATACGGTTTCTCATTTCCTCCGTTGAAGAAATAGGTCACGTGCGCATACTTTTCGGTTTCCGCCAGGCGGAGGTTACGCCAGTGCTCGGCAGCCATCACGTTGGCGAGAATGTTGTTCGGGTGTTCCGGCGGCAGCACGTACGGCAAGGTGAATGTCTTGTCGTAGCGGGTCATGGTTGCAAAGTACAGGTTGGCGGGCAGCCGCGAGCGCGCGGGCCGCTCAAGCAGCGGATCGGTCAGCGCCAGCGTCATCTGGCGGGCTCGGTCCGCGCGGTAGTTGAAGTAGAAGCAGGCGTCGGATTCGCGGATCAGGCCGATGGGTTCATTGCGGGCATCGACGACGGTGATCGGCTCGACGAACTCGTCGGTGGTCCCGCGCTCGTAGGATGGGCGCACCGCGGCAACCGCATCGGCCGCCTTCTCGCCGTTGCCCAGCACCATGACGCCGAATGCGCGCTCGATGCGCTCCCAGCGCTTGTCGCGGTCCATGGCGTAATAGCGGCCGGAGACCGAGGCGATCCGGCCCACACCGTACTCGGCCATCTTGCGCTGCAGCTCCTCGAGGTAACCCGCGCCGCTCTCGGGCGGGGTATCGCGGCCATCGAGGAAGCAATGGACGAAGACCTCGCGCACGTGCTGCTCACGGGCCATTCTCAGCAGCGCATACAGATGTGTGTTGTGCGAGTGCACGCCGCCGTCGGAGACGAGACCCATCAGATGCAGCCGCGCTTCGCGGCCTCGCTTCATGGTCTCGAGCAGCACCGGATGCCGGAAGAACTCGCCCGAGCTGATCATCATGTCGATGCGGGTGACGTCCATGTAGATGACGCGGCCCGCGCCGATGTTGAGGTGTCCGACTTCGCTGTTGCCCATCTGCCCTTCGGGCAGACCGACGAAAGGACCGGAAGTGTGGACGAGCGTGCTTGGGTAGTCGCGGATCAGGCTGTCGTAGGTGGGCTTCCACGCCGAGGCAATGGCATTGCCTTCAATCTCAGCCCGAAAGCCCCAGCCGTCGAGAATGGTGAGGACCAGCGGTTTGGGCCGCGCCATTACCGCCGGAATGCCTTCCTGCCCGCGTACCGGGCGGCGGTGCTGAGATCCTCTTCGATACGCAGCAACTGGTTGTACTTGGCGATCCGGTCGGTGCGGCTGGCCGAGCCGGTCTTGATCTGGCCGGCGTTGGTGGCGACGGCGAGATCGGCGATGAAGGAGTCCTCGGTCTCACCGGAGCGGTGCGACACCACGGAGGTGTAGCCGGCGTTCGCGGCCATCTCCATGGCCTCGAGCGTTTCCGTCAGCGTGCCGATCTGATTCACCTTGATGAGGATCGAGTTGGCCACGCCCTGGCGGATGCCGTCGGCGAGACGCGCGGTGTTGGTGACGAACACGTCGTCGCCCACGAGTTGAATTCTGCCGCCCAGGGCGCCGGTCATCTGTTTCCATCCTTCCCAGTCGTCTTCGGCCATGCCGTCTTCGATCAACACGATGGGATATTGCCGCACCCAGCCAGCCCAGAACTCGACCATCTGGTCGGAGCTGCGCTCGCTTTTATCCGACTTCTTGAAGACGTACCTGCGCTTCGAGGCGTCGTAGAACTCGCTGGCGGCGGGGTCGAGCGCGATGCCGATCTGCTCGCCCGGTTTGTAGCCTGCTTTCGCGATCGCTTCCAGCACGACCTCGAGCGCCTCGTCGTTGGATTTCAAGTTGGGCGCGAAGCCGCCCTCGTCGCCCACCGAGGTGGAATAGCCGCGCTGCTTGAGCACGCCCTTGAGGGTGTGGAACACTTCCGCACCCATGCGCAAAGCTTCCGAGAAACGCCCGGCGCCGTAGGGAGCGATCATGAACTCCTGCACGTCGACCGAGTTGTCCGCGTGCGCGCCGCCGTTGAGGATATTCATCATGGGGACGGGCAAAAGGCGTGCGTTCACTCCCCCGAGGTAGCGATACAGCGGCGCATTGAGCGACTGCGCGGCCGCGCGCGCGACTGCCAGCGAAACCGCGAGGATGGCGTTGGCGCCGATGCGGCCCTTGTTCGGCGTGCCGTCGACCTCGATCATTCTGCGGTCGATCGCAGCCTGGCGCGTGGCTTCCATACCGAGGATCGCGGGGCCGATCTCGGCGGCGATATAGGAGGCGGCTTTCTGCGTGCCCTTGCCGAGGTAGCGCGACTTGTCGCCGTCGCGCAGCTCGACGGCTTCGTGCGCGCCCGTAGAGGCGCCGGAGGGCACCGCCGCGCGTCCCCTGCTGCCGTCGGCCAGATGAACATCGGCCTCGACGGTGGGGTTGCCGCGCGAGTCGAGGATCTCTCTTCCCACTACTCTCACAATTTGCATGTGCAGTTCGATTGTCCTTTGGTTGAAGGGGGCCGGAACCGTCGCAGGTTCCGCTGGAAGCTACCATTCTACAGGAGGAGTACCGCGCGCGGAGCGAAAGCAGCCGTCACGGCCGTTTTCAGCGAGCCCCACTCGATTTGAACGTACGACGGATGGCCGCGAGCCTCGTACCGGGCCAGCGACGGTCACGCTATTCTGTTCACTTGCGCCGCCTCCTGCCCGTCGTCTATGCGATCGTCCTGTTGTGGCTGAACGCGTACATCTGCCGCGGCCTCTTTTTCACTGAGCACACTGGCTACATGAACTCCATGCACGGGTTCTGGACGGCGATAGCCCGGCTCGCGAACTCGCACTGGTGGTCGCCGGGGTGGTGGCCCTACTGGGATGCAGGCATGCCGTTCGAGTTTACGTATGCTCCGTTGATCCCGGGGCTGACGGGCCTCTGGTCACAGCTCGGCGGAGTCTCACCAGCGCGCGCACTGCAGTCGGTGACGGGCGTGTTCTACTGTCTTGCGCCAATGGCGCTGTTCGCGATGTGCGCAGTGCTGACGCGCAGCCTGGGCTGGAGCTTTGTCGCGGGCGTCGTCTATTCTTTGCTCGCTCCGACAGAGATCGTGATTCCGGAGGAAGCGTTCTCGTTCCGGCGCATCGGGGAGGCACGCCGGCTATACCTGATGTCGGCCTGGGATGAGACGCCTCATTTCGCCGCCCTTTCCATGCTGCCGCTGGTGATCCTGTTCACCGCGCTTGCCATACGCACCGGCCGCGGGCGGTATTGGGTGGCCGCGGGTGCGTTCATGGCGCTGGCAGTGCTCGCAAGCGCCTTCGGTGCGACTATGCTGATCATCAGCCTCACCTGCCTGCTGCTCACGCTCGATGGCGGGCGCCGCGTCCGGAACTTCGCCGCAGTGGCGGCTACGGGTGCGATCACATGGCTGCTCATCAGCCCGGCTTTGCCGCCTTCCCTCATCTGGAGGATTTACGACAACGCGGACCGGGAAGGCGGCTGGAACGTTGGAGCATTCCCGGCACTCACCACGGTGGCGGTTGGAGCCATCGCGCTGATCAGGGTGCTGCCCGCCCGGAACGGAGCCTGGTGGCTGCGTTTCAGCGCGCTGCTCGCGTGGGTGATGTCAGCGATCCCCTTTCTGCATTACAAGTTCGAACGCCAGTTCATCCCGCAGCCTGGCCGCTACAAAGTCGAGGCCGAGTTCGCGCTCGTGATCCTGCTGATCTTTGCGGCCAAACTGCTCATTGATCGCTTACCTGTGCCGATCCGTACCGGGCTGGCGTTGTTCGGTCTCGCGCTCGCCGCGGAGCAGGTCGTGAGTCACCGGAGATACGCGAAGACGGTCATCCGCCCGGTCGACGTGACAGGAACGATTGAGTACCGGGCAGCGAAATGGGCGGAGGCGAACCTGCCGCATGGGCGCGTCGCCTATCCTGGCTCGATGGCGATGTGGCTGAATGCCTTCACCGACGTCCAGCAGTGGGCAGGCAGCTCGTACTCAACGGCATACAACCCGGTCCAGCAGCAGGCCTATGCCGGGTGGTTGTCCGCGCAGTCGGCGGAAGACGCGCGGGCCTCCCAGTTGTGGATGAAAGCTTTTGGGGTGCAGGCGTATGCGATCCCCGGCAAGGCGAGCCCGGAGTTCTGGAAGGCGATCGCGTATCCCGAGGTCTTCGGGAAATGTGAGGTGCTTTGGGAGCAGGACGACACGCGCATCTGCCGCCTCCCCGGCGCCCGCCCGGGTTTCGCTCACGTGATGCCGGCGGAGGGCCTGGTCCGGACCAGGCCGAAGAGCGGGAGCGATCTAGCCGAGCTGGGGCGGTACGCATCCGCTCTCGATCGTTCCGTCCCGGCGGAGTTTCGGTGGCAGGGCGCCAACCTGGCAGTGTTGCGAGCGACTGTGCCAGCCGGACAGGCGGTCTCGGTTCAGGTCAATCACCACCCGGGCTGGCATGCGACGGCGAACGGGAAGCCAACCGAGGCCCGCAGGGATGGGCTCGGCCTGATAGCGGTCACCCCGGACTGCAACGGACCCTGCGAGATCCGGCTGCTGTACGACGGCGGGTTGGAACAGCCCCTGTGCCGCTGGGCAAGCGTGCTCACCGCCGTGGCGCTGCTCCCGTGGGCCGTGTTTCGGTGGAAACGAAGGTCTCTCCGGACATGACCTTCACTCCGTCGTGCGGTTCGTCAACAGCGCGCGCGGTCCCGGCTTTTCAGGAGTCAGCTCGAAACCACCACGATACCGGTGTCGGACACGGTGTAGCCGCGAGCCCGATCCTCGTCGGGATCGTAGCCGATGACCGAACCTTCGGGAATGCTCACGTCGGCGTCGATGATGGCGTTGCGCAGGCGGCTGTAGCGGCCGATCTGCGTGTTGGACATGAGGATGCAGCCCTCGATCTCGCAGTAGCTATTGACGCGTACCGCGGGGGACAGGATGCTGCGCACGACGCGGCCGCCGCTGACGATGCAGCCTGGCGAAACGATGGAGTCGATGGCCACACCCATGCGCCGGCCCTCCTGCGCGAATACGAATTTCGCCGGCGGCTGCTGGACCAGCCGGGTGCGGATCGGCCAGCGCTGGTCGTAGAGGTTGAACTCTGGCACCACCGACACCAAGTCCATATTGGCGTCATAGTATGCGTCTATGGTGCCGACGTCGCGCCAGTAACAGCCTGTCTTGTCGTTCAGATCGCGGAAATCGTAGGCGATCACCCGGTACTGTTGGATGGCGCGCGGGAGCACGTCCCGGCCGAAGTCATGTGAAGAGCGGGTCTGTTCCGCGTCGCACAGCAGCAACCTGCGCAGCACCGGCGTCTTGAACACGTAGACGCCCATGGAGGCGCTGATCATGGCGGTATCGAACACCGACGGCGTCGGACTGTCGTGCCGCGGCTTCTCCTCGAAGCCGGTCACCTGGTAATCCGGAGCGATCTCCGCCACGCCGAAGCGCGAGGCTTGCTCCGGGGGGATGCGCAGGGTGGCGATGGTGACGTCGGCGTGATTCTCGCGGTGCCAGTCGAGCATGTCCAGGTAATTCATCTTGTAGATGTGGTCCGCCGAGAGGATGAAGGTGTCGGCCGGACTCTCCACTTCGATGCTCTCGAGATTCTGGTAAACCGCGTCGGCAGTGCCGAGATACCAGTCCTCATGCACCCGCTTCATGGGCGGGATGACTTCGATAAATTCGCCCAGCTCACCGGCGAGGAGGAACCAGCCCTCGCGGATGTGGCGCGCCAGTTGGAGCGACTTGTACTGAGTCAGAATAAAAATCCGGCGAATATCGGAATTAATGCAATTGGAGAGCGTGAAATCGATCAGGCGGTACGAGCCTCCAAAGCTGACGGCCGGCTTAGCCGTATGGCGCGTGAGAGGGTAGAGCCGCTCCCCGGCCCCTCCAGCGAGCAGCACTGCCAGGACGTCCCTCATTCGGTCTTGTTATAGCAGACAAAAGCAGGGCCAGAGCAGGATTCTATAGAATGCCGGGCGAGCTAACGGTGGCGTCGTTTCGGGTGGCGCCTGCCCGTCTGAAACGGCTGTGCTGAGTTTCGCGTAATCGAGTGGCGCGCCAACAATCGCGCCGAAGCGCGGCGGTCCGCGGCTCGGAACACCGCTCCCGCACGACCGGTCTCAGCCAGGCGCAATCCGAGCCGCGGCCCTGAGGGGGGTGCCACTGTACTTTGCGAAGCTCAGCGGGCTTAGGCCAGCACTTCGCGGATGACTCGTCCGGCGACGTCAGTGAGGCGGAAGTGGCGCCCCTGGAATTTATAAGTGAGGCGCGTATGATCGATGCCGAGACCATGGAGGACGGTGGCGTGCAGGTCGTGCACATCGACGGCGTCGCGTACGATGTTGTAGCTGAAGTCGTCAGTCTCGCCGTGCGCGACCCCGCCCTTGATCCCGCCGCCGGCCATCCATACGGCGAAGCAGCGGGGATGATGGTCGCGGCCGTAGTTATCTTCGGTCAGCGTGCCCTGTGAGTAGACAGTGCGTCCGAACTCGCCGGCCCAGACCACCAGAGTGTCGTCGAGCAAGCCGCGCTGCTTCAGGTCCAGCACGAGCGCCGCCGACGGCTGATCGGTCTGCTCGCACTGCAGCCGAATGTCCCTGGGCAGATTTCCGTGCTGGTCCCAGCCGCGATGGAAAAGCTGGATGAAGCGCACGCCGCGTTCCGCCAGCCGCCGCGCGAGGATGCAGTTGGCCGCGTAGGTTCCCGGCTTGCGAGCGTCGGGACCGTAGAGCTGGATGGTGGCTTCGGACTCGCTGGAGAGATCGGTGAGCTCGGGCACCGAGCGCTGCATCCGGTATGCCATCTCGTACTGCGCCATACGCGCGGCGATTTCCGGATCCTGACGCGAGTGCAGCTCGAGCTGGTTGAGCCTGGCCAGATCATCCAGAAAGCGGCGGCGCGCTTCCTCGGAATAGCCCGAAGGGTTCGACAAGTACAGCACCGGATCGCTGCCGGAACGGAACTTCACGCCCTGAAATTTCGGGGGAAGAAAGCCCGCGCCCCAGGAGCGTTCAGCGAGTGCCTGCGAGCCGCCCTTGCCCTGCGACACCATGACCACGAAAGCCGGAAGGTTCTCGTTCTCGCTGCCAAGCCCATAGGAGATCCACGCGCCGATACTCGGCCTGCCCGCGAGTTGGAAGCCGGTCTGGAAAAAGGTGACGGCCGGATCGTGGTTGATCGCGTCGGTGTGGACCGACTTGATCAGGCTCATGGTATCGGCAATCTTGCCCGTGTGCGGCAGCAGCTCGCTAAGCCACATGCCTGATTCTCCGTGCCGCGCGAACCGGAAAACCGAAGGGGCCGTGGGGAAGTTCGCCTGGTAGGCGGTCATGCCGGTGAGCCGCTGGCCCATGCGGACCGACTCGGGCAGCTCCGCACCGTGGCGTTTCTGCAGCTCCGGCTTGTAATCGAACAAGTCGAGCTGCGAGGGCCCGCCGTGCTGGAAGAGGTAGATGACGCGCCTGGCTTTCGGCGGGAAGTGGGGGAGACCCGGAAGACCAGCAGTGGCCGCTAAGCCGTCGCGCGCCAGCAAGGTCGCGAGCGCGGCGAAGCCCGGCGCACCCGACAACAGGGAGCGTCTGGTCAGCAGCAGGCGTCGTTGCTCGATCGGGGACATGGCGATCGGTTGCAACCAGTTTAGCAAGTCCAGACGCGCACCTATTCCGTCAGCCGTGAGATGATTCTGCGCAGGCTGCCGATCCTGGGCCGCACGACCGAAGCTTTCTACCGCCAGAAACGGCAGCAGGTGCTGGAGGAGCAACGGGCGCGGGAAGAACGCGACCGGAGCGGATATGCTCCACCACACGCCGTCGCGCTCAACCGCATCGGCAGCCTTTACGCCCGCGCCGTGCTCGACGGCTTCCATGAGGGACGGGTGTCTGCATCCGACCTCGCGCCATATCTCGGGCTGAAACTACGACACCTCCCCGAGTTCGAGGCCGCTGTCTATGCGGCCTGACCAACGCGCCGGGAGGCCGCGCGGTTGAGTTTCAGCATCGACACCAGTTTGCTCATCTGGGAGCGGCGGTTTGCTTATCCACGAGCGAACTTCCCGACGTCGTGGCAGCGGTTCGAGACGCTAATCCGTGATCGCGAGGTGCGCGCCAGCGGCATGGTCCCTGGCGGAACTGGAGCGGATCGAAGACGAGTTGCTGGAGTGGGCATAGGCGCAGGACGCCCTGTTCGTGGAGCTGGACCGGCCGCAGCAGGAGTCCATGCGCGGCGTGCTGGCCGACTTCCCCGGCCTGGTTCCGGCCGGCGAAGACCGGATCAACGCAGACCCGTTTGTGATCGCCCTCGCCATCCGCAACGGCAGCACCGTCATCTCGCAGGAACGAATGTCGGGGAATTCGATCACGCAAAGATCCCCAACGTCTGCGCGGCGCGCGGCGTCGAATGCATGAACTTCGTGCAGTTCATCGCGCGTCAGGGCTGGGTGTTCTGATCCTCGAACGACTACTGACTCCTGACCACCTCTTTTTTCTCGCTTCGTCGGAAAAATCTGCGGGTAGCTGACGGTTTCGAACGGCAGCGGAATGTCGGCCGGCTGGTCTCTTGGAACAGATAGCGCGTTCTCGCCGTCAGGCGAGACGTATCGGTTCTCTACACGTCCGTATCGGCTGTTCCCGTCCGATAGGCGTGATCCGAGCACGATTGCCACAGGTATGGCGTTCCTGCGGCTGGCGGACTCTGGCGGGCGGAAAGCGATTGCCGGCCAGACAGAGCGGTGGCGGCCTTGTCCCGAATCAGCTACTACTCCTCCGACGGGGGGAGGCAAGGTTTGCGTTTGGGTACGTGGACTCAGATGTCGATATAATATGAAGTCTAAGTATGCCAAGGCGCGATTCCCTCCAGGGCTCTCTCGACCTCCTGGTCCTTAAGATCCTCTCCCGCAGGCCGCGACTGCACGGATACGCCATCATGACGGCCATTCAACAGATGTCGGAAGACGTGCTCCGCGTCGAGGAAGGCTCACTTTACCCCGCGCTGCACCGCATGGAGGAAGCCGGCTGGATCCGTGCCGCCTGGATCACCAAAGACACTGGGCGCCGCGCCCGGGTTTATGACCTCACCGCGTCTGGCCGGAAACAGCTCGCCACCGAGGAATCACGCTGGCAGGCAGTGACCTCCGCCGTCAATCAAGTATTAAGGATGGCCTGAACATGTCCCTCTGGTCGCGCATCGTGAACGTTTTGCGTGGAGACGGCCTGAACCGCGAGATCGATCAGGAATTGCAGTCGCACATCGAGGAAGCCATCGAGCAAGGTCGCGACCCGGCCGAAGTCCGCCGGGCATTCGGCTCCCGGCTCCGGATGCGCGAAGAGAGCCGCGATATCAAGCTCGCCGCGTGGCTCGATTCGCTCCGCGCCGACGTTGTCTTTGGCTGGCGGCAGTTGCACAAGCAGCGCACGGCGAGCGCGGCCTCGATCGTGTCGCTCGCGCTGGCGATTGGCGCGGCGACCGCCGCGTTTCGTCTCGTCGACGCGGTGCTCCTGCGACCGCTGCCCGTCGCCGAACCAGAGCGCCTGTATTTCGTCGCGACTACGTACTTCGATCGTGAGGGCCGACCCGACTATCGCGACGATTTCGACTATCCGACCTATCGGCGCTGCCGCGAGCTCATCACGGACCGCGCGGAACCAATGGTCGTCGGAAGCGTCAACAACCGGCAAGAGGTTCGATTCGAAGGCGCCGAGAGCGAGCGTCTCCGCCGCCAGTACGTGTCCGGCAACGTCTTTCCGTCGTTCGGGCTCAAACCCGAGCTTGGACGCCTGCTCACGCCAGGCGACGATGTCACGCCCGGCGGTCATCCGGTCGCGGTGCTCAGTTACGACTACTGGACGCGCCGCTTCGCCCGCGATCCCGGGGTGATCGGGCGCACGTTTCAGATGGGGAAGTATCGGCTCGAAATCGTCGGTGTCGCGCCGGGAGGCTTCATCGGTACTGAGCCCGGCGAGATCGTCGATTTGTTCGTCCCCGCGATGATGAACGCCGAAGCGCTCGACAGCCCCGGCTGGTCGTGGTTTCGGATGTGGGTGCGCCTCAGGCCGGGAGTATCTCCGGAACAGGTCCGCCAGCCGCTCGAAGCCGCGCACATTCAAACGCTGCGGGACAACCTGAAGAACTTCGCGTCCGACACGCCACGCGAGGCGATCGAGCGCCACCTCAATCAGAAGCTGATTCTCTTGTCGGCCGCCTCCGGAGCATCGAACCTACAAAAGGACTATCAGCGTCCGCTGCTGATTCTCGGACTGCTGGTTGCGCTGGTGCTGTTGATCGCATGTGCGAACGTCGCGAATCTGATGACCGCGCAGGCAGCGGCGCGCTCCCGCGAGATGGCGTTGCGTGTTTCCATCGGAGCCGGACGGGCACGGCTGATGCAGCTCGTGCTCATCGAGTGCGCGATGGTCGCGGCGTTCGCTTCCACCCTCGGGGGCGTGTTCGCGGCGTGGTCGGCGCCACTGGTGGTCTCGATGCTCCGCATGCCGGAGGATCCGGTCCGCCTGGTGCTCGAAACCGGGTGGCGGGAACTTGCATTCAGCTTCGCTCTCGCGTTGCTGGTGACCCTGCTGTTCGGACTCGCGGCCGCGCTCCGGGCATCGGCGGTGCAACCGGTCCACGCGCTCAGGGGCGGCGAAGATTCCGGTGCACCACGCCGGCCCATGAAGCTGCTGCTGTCGGCGCAAGTCGCTTTCTGCGTCACGGTGCTGTTCGTCGCGGGCCTGTTCCTGGTGACCTTTCACCGCCTGTCCACCCGACCGCTCGGATTCTCGCCGGACAATCTCCTGGTCATGGATGTGTCCGCGCAGGGCCAGCTTCCGCCGGAAGCGTGGTTCCACGCTGCCGACGAGCTTCGCGGCGCGCCGGGCGTGCTATCGGTCGGAGCGTCGGGATGGCCCCTGCTGTCCGGCAACCGCTGGACCGGCGCTGTGCGACTTCCCGGCCAACGCGCCGAAGCGCAGGGGCCGTACATGCTGGACGTCTCGCCGAATTATTTCGCCGTGATGGGCATCGCGCTCATCGCTGGACGCGACTTCCGTCGGGGCGACAGGCAACATGGTTTGAAGGCCCCGGCGGAGCCCGTCGCCGGAGTCGGCATTGTGAACGAAGCCTTCGCGCGCATTTATTTTCGCGGCGAGAATCCCGTGGGCCGAAGCGTGGACCTGCTCCAGAAACGGGATCTGGCGGCGCCCGTGGAAATCATCGGGCTGGTGCGCAACTCGGTCTACTACAACCTGCGGGAACCGCTGCGCCCTATGGTCTTCGTGCCGATGAAGGAACGCGGGCATGTGACGCTGCTGGCGCGCACCGCGGTCGACCCGTCGTCGCTCGCGCCGACTCTGCGCCAGAAGATCTCTCTCGCGCGTCCAGGTTTGCGGGTGCAGCAAATCCAGCCGCACAGCAGTTTCATTCGCTGGCGCCTGGTGCGGGAACGGCTACTGGCGACGCTGTCGCTGTTCTTCGCCGTGGTCGCTCTGGTGCTCGCCGCAGTCGGTCTTTATGGCGTTTTGAATTACTCCGTGACCCGCCGGCGGCGTGAGATCGGCATTCGGATGGCGCTCGGTGCCCGAGCCGGTCATATCGTGCGCGTCGTGACCGGTGACGCGGCACTCATCGTCTGCCTCGGTTCGCTGGCCGGCGTCGCTGCAGGCGTAGTAGCCGGTCGATTGGTTGGAGCGCTGTTGTACGAGGTCAAGCCTACGGGCCTGGACACGATGGCTGCCCCGATCTTGACGCTCGCTCTCGTCGCGCTGGTGGCTTCACTGCCTCCGGCGTTTCGCGCGGCGCGAGTGGATCCGGCGCAGACACTGCGGAGCGAGTAAGCATGTCCCTCTTCTCGGCATCACCGGCCGAAGTCCGCGAGCGTTCGGCTCCCGGATCCGGATGCGCGAGGAGAGCCGCGACATGAACCTCGCCGCATAGTTCGATTCGCTCGGCGCCGATGTCGTGTTAGGCTGGCGCCAGATCCTGAAAACAAGACCGCCTAGCCCTACCTTCGCAGCAAAGTCAGGCAAAACCTGGTATAAGGACGTCAGTCATGTATGAACAGGGCGGGTTGTCATACATGAAAGAAGTGTCGGCATCCAACGCTCCAGGTCGAATGCCTTG
>JACOTZ010000211.1 GCA_016178155.1 Acidobacteriota bacterium | reverse complement strand
GATTGCGGGACGCCGGTCCGCCGCATCGTGCTCGGGGGCCGCGGCACGCACTACTGCCCGAAGTGCCAGCGGTAGGCTGCGTCAAGACACTGGGGCCGCCGTCTCCCGGGCGCGGACTGGAGCCGCAGAATCAGTGCACAGCGGGAAGCGATGGTGGGCCGGGGGCGACGGCAGAGAAACTCGAGTGACCGCCGCGCACGATAGCAGTGTAGGAGTGGTTACGGGGAGGCTGCTCCCGAGTGTCACACCAGGTTGGGAATCTTGATGATCTTCTTCTGAATCGCGTATTGGACGAGCTGGGCCTTGTTGTGGATGTCCAGCTTACGCATCAGGTTGAACTTGTGGGCCTCGACCGTCTTGACGCTCAGGCTCAGGTCACAGGCGATTTCTTTCACGGAATTGCCTTCGGCTAGCATTTTCAGCACTTCGCGCTCTCGGGTGGTGAGGGTCGCGAAGCGGGGCAGGCGGTTGGCGGACTTGATGCGCGTCCGGAAGTCGTCTACGAGCTGAGAGAGCATGCGGGGGCTGAGATAGCTGCCACCGCGGCAGATGTCGCGAATGGCGGCGACGAGCTGCTGGGCCGGGCTGTCCTTCAGCACGTAGCCGCTGGCGCCAACTTCCATGCCTTCTACGAGATAGTCCTCGTCATCGTACATCGTGAGGAAGAGGATCTTGGTCTCCGGGCGATTCTTCTTGATCTGGCGCGTCGCCTCGAAGCTGCTGAGGCCGGGCATGCCGATGTCCATCAACACCACGTCTGGACGGAGCTCGGTACTGCGCTCGACGGCGTCACCCCCATTTGCGGCCTCCCCGATCACGTCCATATCCAGTTCGGCCGAGATCAGGTTCCGGATACCCTGACGGAAAAGCGTGTGGTCGTCCGCCAACAGAATGCGTATCTTAGACATAGCCTGAGCGTTCTAATTCTCCTGTGATGGCATCCCGGTACGTTAGCTGCTATCGTACTACAAAATGTCACCTAGGAACACTGTTTTTTTCATCCTGAGGACTCAGAGATTCGCCTGAAGCGCTGTCGGGCCAACCGTGACGCGGTCAATCGACCGGCAACTCCACACTGATCTCCGTTCCCCCACCTACGGGACGACCGCGCGCCGGGGTACTCGTAATGCGAATGGACCCGCCGAGGAGCGCGACCCTTTCCCTGATCCCTGCCAATCCAGAAGCTTCCAGACCGGCGAGGGCGGTGTTGGCGTCAAATCCGATCCCGTCGTCCTTGACGTTCAACCTTAGTACTCCATCGGCTACAGTAAGTGAAATGTTTACAGTGGAAGCGGACGAATGTTTTTCGATGTTGCGTAAGCACTCCTGAAGGACTCGGTAGACCATGACCTCGAGAAACAGGGGTAGATTAAGTACTCTGTCGACGGACAGGCGCACCACTGCGGAGTGGGTGCGTCGAAACCGAGTGACGAGACGGCGGACCGCCCTGATTAGCCCGAGCTGATCCAGCAGGTCGGGGCTCAGCTCGCCGATGAGCTGGCGGACCTGGAGTATGGTCCGATCGGTGAGTTCCTTGGCTTCGTTCAAGCGCGTAAGGGTCTCTGCCGAGGGTTTCGGCAAGCTCATTTCCAGGAGCTCGAGCTGCAGGCGGACACAGGCGAGCGACTGGGCGGCGTCGTCGTGCAGTTGCCGGGAGACACGGCGGCGCTCCGCCTCTTCGGCGCGGATGAGCTCGTCGGCGAGCTTGCGCCTCCGTTGGACGGAAAGAGGAGAAAGAGTGAGAGGTGGCGCCAAAACCTGGCGTTAACCGAAGTTCGTCACCGACAGGATTTCGAACCGCTTGCTGACGCGCGCGGCTCAGTAAGTGCCGTCAAATCAGCGGAAGCGTTCTGAGCCACGACTGTCAGGGAGTGGTGGTGACGAACCTCGGTTAATGTGTCGAGGTCGAGCTCTGGCGGGCGGAGCGCAGCAAGCGGGCGCACTCGGGGTGAGCGTTCTCCTCGGCCACTTGCAGAGGGGTGGCCCCGGAGCGGTTTTTGGCGGCAGGGTCGGCGCCCCGGCGCAGCAGGATCTCGAGCACATCGCGCCGGCCCCAGGAAGCGGCGTGATGGAGCGGCGTGGCGCCCGATTCGCTGTCGCGGGCGTTGATTTCCGCGCCTTTGTCCAGGAGCAGTTCCACGACGGCCACGTGCCCGCCGGCCGCGGCGTCGTGCAGTGGTGTGCTCCCGTTGGAACTCCGCAACGAGGCCGGCACGCCGCGCGCAAGCAGCAATTGGACGATGTCACGTTGTCCCTTGAGCGCGGCGTCGTGGAGAAGCGTGGAGCCCGCGGGAGTACGCGCGCTCGGGTCGGCCAGGTTGGTGAGCAGCAGCTCGACCATGTCGGCCTGGCCGCGGAGGACTGCGTCCTGAATCTGCCGCAGGAGCGTCGTCTGGGCCGCGCCCGCGCCTCTTTCGAGCAGCATTCGCACGACGTGGGTGTGGCGATATCGCAGGGCCTCATCGAGCGGCGTGGCGCCGGAGGTATCCCGTGCGGCGGGGTCGGCGCCATACTCGAGCAGCACGGCCAGGACGTCGGCGTGCCCCTTGGCGGCGGCCTGGTGGAGCGCGGAGGCGCCGGTCCGGGGATTGCGGGCGTTTGGGTCGGCCCCGTGCCGCAGCACGAGGCGGGCGACCTCGGCGTGGCCTTTCCAGCAGGCCTCATCGAGGGGAGTAGCGCCCGCCAGCTCGCGCGCATCCACGCGCGCGCCGCTGCGAATCAGAAACTCAGCCACTTCGGCGTAGCCGCGATTGGCGGCGAGGTGCAGGGGAGTAGAGCCGCTATGGGAAACGGCGTGCACGTTCGCCTTGCGGGCGATGAGCAGGCGCGCGACTTCCAAGTGATTCGTGATCACGGCATAATGGAGCGGCGTCGATCCGGAGTCGGTGTGGCGGGCGTCGACCACGGCCCCGTGATCCAGCAGCAGGGAAGCCATGGCCACGTCGCCGCTCCAGGCGGCATCATGCAGCGGCGTGGCCCCGAGCTGATCGCGCTCGTTGACTGCCGCGCCGGCGGCGATTGCGGCGCGCGCGCGGGCCAAGTCGCCCGAGCGGACGGCGGTGTGCAGTTCGGAAGCGGTCGCGAAGGCCGCCAAGATGAACAGCAGGGGCGCAAGCCACCGCACCATATAGCTCAGCGTATCAGGCCCATTTCAGGCGCGTGGCGCGCGCAGAGAGAAACCTACCGCTCATTCATCTCGCCCCCGGCGGCACGAAAGATCACGCGTTTCATACGGATTCAGCGCAGACGAATGGCGGGTAACGAGCGCCGGAAGCAGCTCGCGCAGGTCGTCGATCCAGAAGTCGGGCTGGAGAAGGCGCATGGCGTCGAGATCGCCGTAGCCCCAGGTCACGGCGCAGGTCTTCACGCCCGCGCGGCGGCCCGCTTCCATGTCAGGGGCGGAGTCGCCGACGAGCAGGCAGTCTTCCGGCCGGACGCCGAAGACGTCGAGCGATTTCAAGACTACATCCGGCGCAGGCTTGCACGGAAAGCCGTCGGTGCCCTGAACGTGATCGAAAAACCGGAGCAGGCCGAAGCGCTCGAGGACCAGGCGCGTGGTGGGCGTCCCCTTGGTGGTGGCCGTGGACTTACGGCCGCCGAGCGCCGACAGCGCCTCGATGACGCCCGGATAAACGTGCGTCGCACGGTGATCGCGAGCCGGGTAGACGGCGCGGTACTCGCACACGAGCCGGTCGATCCCGTCCGGCGGCATTCCGGGGAAGAGATCGTTGAAGAGGTCGATCAGGTGGTGGCCGATGTAGCGCTTCAGAAACGAATCGTCGACGGCGCGCGCCGGGGGGTTTTTCTCGAGAACCGCGCGGACAGCTCCGCAGATATCGGCCGCGGAGTCCACCAGAGTGCCGTCGACATCGAAGAGGTAGACGGGAAAGGTCGGGATCACGCCGGCAGGGGACGCTCTCCCTCGGTGAGACCGGGAACCCGCGGGCCGGGCGGGGTATCGGGCCGGAGCACGTGCTGGCTCTTGCTGTCGTCGGTCGATTTAGGCCGGTCGACAGGCGCCAGCTCCTGGCCGTCGATCAAGCGCTTGACCTCGGCGCCCTCGAGCACTTCGCGCTCGAGCAGCGCTTCGGCGATGCGCTGCAGCGCGTCCCGCCGCTCCTCAATGATCTGCCGGGCGCGATCGTAGCCGGAGCGGACGAGCGAGCGGACCTGCTCGTCGATCTTGATCGCAGTCGACTCGCTGTAGTCGCGATGCTGGGCGATCTCGCGGCCGAGGAAGATCTGCTCTTCCTTCTTGCCGAAGCTCATGGGACCGAGCTCGCTCATGCCCCATTCACAGACCATCTTGCGGGCCAGGTCGGTGGCGCGCTCGATGTCGTTGCCGGCGCCGGTGGTGACGTGTTTCATGAACAACTCCTCGGCAATCCGGCCGCCCATCAGGATGGCGAGCTGCGCCATCAGGTAGTCCTTGCTGTAGCAATGCTTGTCGTCGAGCGGCAACTGCATGGTCAGGCCGAGGGCCATGCCGCGCGGGATGATCGTGACCTTGTGCAGCGGGTCGGCATGGGGCACTATCATGGCGACCAGCGCGTGGCCGCCCTCATGGTAGGCGGTATTGCGTTTTTCCTCATCGCTGATGATGAGCGATTTGCGCTCGACGCCCATCAGCACCTTGTCCTTGGCCAGCTCGAAATCGGCCTGCGTCACCACTTTGCGGTTCTGGCGCGCGGCGATCAGGGCAGCCTCGTTAACCAGGTTGGCCAGATCCGCGCCGGCGAAACCGGGAGTGCCGCGCCCGATCACGGCCATATCCACGTCGTCGCCGAGCGGGGTCTTCTTGGTATGAACCTTGAGAATCATCTCGCGGCCCTTGACGTCGGGCCGGCCAACCACCACGCGGCGATCGAAGCGGCCGGGGCGCAGCAGCGCGGGATCGAGCACGTCGGGGCGGTTGGTGGCCGCCACCAGGATCACGCCTTCGTTCGACTCAAAGCCGTCCATCTCGACCAGCAACTGGTTGAGCGTTTGCTCGCGCTCGTCGTGGCCGCCGCCGAGACCGGCGCCGCGGTGACGGCCGACGGCATCGATCTCGTCGATAAAGATGATGCAGGGCGCGTTCTTCTTACCCTGCTCGAAGAGGTCGCGCACGCGGCTGGCGCCCACGCCGACGAACATCTCGACGAAGTCCGAGCCTGAAATGGAGAAGAAGGGTACGTTGGCCTCACCGGCGATGGCGCGCGCGAGCAGCGTCTTGCCGGTGCCCGGAGGCCCGATCAGCAGCACGCCCTTGGGAATGCGCCCGCCCAGCTTCTGAAACTTCTGAGGCTCGCGCAGGAACTCGATGATCTCCTGCAGCTCTTCCTTGGCTTCGTCGACACCCGCGACGTCCTTGAACGTCACCTTTTTCTGCTGCGAGGAGTGCAGCCGGGCGCGGCTCTTGCCGAAGCTGAGCGCCTTGTTTCCCCCGCTCTGCATCTGGCGCATCATGAAGATCCAGAAGGCGAGCAGGAGGACGAAGGGGATGGCGTTAATCAGGATGGAGACCCAGTGGCTGGAGCTTGCCTCGCGGATGTCCATGGCCACGTTTTTCTCGCGCAGGATCTTGTAAAATTCCGGATAATTCAGGGGCACGATGGTTCGCAGCCGCGAATTGTCGTTGTAGACGCCCTTCACCTCGTTGCCGCTGATGGTGACCTGCTTCACTTTGCCCTGCTCGACGTGGTTCAAGAACTCGGTGAAGCTGAGCTGCTGCTCGGGGCCCCGGCTGCCGGTGCGAACGACGATCCACAAGAGGACCGCCACACAGATGAGGACGATCCAGAGTACTGCTGTCTTGACGTTAGAATTCATTCCGTCTCCCAAAGGCCCATTACGACGCGGATATTGCGAGGTATCTGCATATTGGACGCTCAGCGCTCCGCTTCCGATTCACGCTCTGCCGGTTCGGAATCGCGCTGGTCGAGGATTTCGCTCACTTCCAGAACCTTCCGGGTTGCCGCTGTGGGGATCAGATCGGCTGCCACGCCGAACCGCCTCGCCCAGATGATTCTGTCACCACTGGCAATAACGGGCCACTCCTGACGGTCCCACACAGGGATTCGGGCTTTGTGGAACAAAACTTTAAGCTTCTCTACCGCGCCGGGCGCGCGGACGATGCGATCACCAGGCCTCCAGCTACGCACCGTTAACGGCCCCGACAAGCGATCGGCGTCCAAAATACTCACCCCATTATAGCCCCCCGGGACGGCTGGGGAATCGTTCATTCCTGAAATTTCAATGGCTTCGAGCCGTACCCGTCCGAGCGGCAAAGCCGCTTCACCCGGGGCGGACAGCGGCATCTCGAATGCGGGGGCAGGCCCGGACGGGCGCGCCAAACGAACCCACTCAAAGGAGCGAACAATGTCGAGCAGGGGGGTGCGCACCCGGCCCTGACCGGTTCGGCGGCCTGCCAGGCGTAAGACGGAATCAATGTGCTCGAAGTCAACGCCTCGCAGGCCGCCTTTCACCCGCTGCATTGCATATCGGATGAGGCGGCGCGCCAACGCGGTCGGAAGATTCACCAGGTCCTGGGCGTTGACAACCACGGCGTCACGCTCGACTCGCAACAGGCGGCCGGCGGCGTCTTCGACCTGGTCCCGCCAGTAATCCTCATCCTCTCGGGCGAGGGTGGCGGTGTGGGCAAGAGTGGCGCTGATTCCCGGGTTGATGAGCTGGAGATACGGCAGGAGTTCCGACCTGATCTTGTTCCGAATCAAAGATTTGTCGAGATTCGTCGGGTCTTCGCGCCAGGGGATGCCGCGCTTTTTGAGCCACTCGCCGATTTCCGGACGGTCACAGTCGAGCAACGGGCGGACGATGCCTTCGGTGACGGGCAGGATGCCGGCGAGCCCGGCCGTGCCGGCTCCGCGGATCAGGCGGTAGAGTACAGTCTCGGCCTGATCGGGGCGGGTGTGGCCGGTAGCGACACAGTCCAGGTCACCGGAAGCGATGAAGCCGCGGAACCAGGAGTAGCGGGCCTCGCGTCCGGCCTGCTCGAGATTGCCGCCGCGAGCGCGAACATCCTCTTCGCGGACCAGCGCCGGGATGCCGAGCGAAGCCGCGGCGGTACAAACGAACCGCGCGTCGGCCTCCGACTGCTCGCCGCGCAGCTTATGGTTCAGGTGCAAAACGGTCAGAGTGACGCCGAGCCGGGGCGCGAGCTCGGCCAGCACGTGCAGCAGGCACACCGAGTCGGGGCCGCCGGATACAGCCACACCGGCGCGCTGACCGGCGTGAAACATCGCGTGGCGGCGAATGGTTTCGAAAACGCGGCCGATCACGACCACATTGTAAGTCTCGTACCACGGCACGCGTTGCCTTGCGCGGTATGCTTGAGGATAGATCCCACACAACATGGAACCCAAGGCAGACATTGCTCTGATCGGTCTGGCCGTCATGGGCCAGAACCTCATCCTTAATATGAACGACCACGGATACACCGTGGCCGCCTATAATCGCACGGTTTCGAAGGTTGACGAGTTCCTAAGTGACGCGGCCAAGGGGCGGACGACCATCCTCCCGGCGCATTCGATCGAAGAGATGGTTCGGCTGCTGAAGAAGCCGCGCAAGATCATGCTCATGGTCAAGGCCGGACAGCCGGTGGACGATTTTATCGAGCTGCTGCTGCCGCACCTCGAGCCCGGCGACCTGATCATCGACGGCGGCAACTCTCATTTTCCGGACACAATCCGCCGGGCGAAGTACCTGGAGGACAAGGGGCTGCTGTATATCGGAACGGGCGTCTCGGGCGGCGAGGAGGGCGCGCGCTTCGGTCCGTCGCTCATGCCCGGCGGCAGCCCGGAGGCCTGGCCCCTGGTGAAGGAGATCTTCCAGTCGATCAGCGCCAAGACCCCCGAGGGAGAGCCATGCGCCGATTGGATCGGCGAGAACGGCGCCGGGCACTACGTCAAGATGGTCCACAACGGCATCGAGTACGGCGACATGCAGCTCATCTGCGAGGCCTACCAGCTCATGAAGGAAGGCCTGGGCATGACGAACCAGGAGATGCATGAGGCTTTTGCCGAATGGAATCAGGGGGAGCTGAACAGCTACCTGATCGAGATCACCCGCGACATTCTCGGCTACCGCGACGAACAGGGCGAATACGTGGTAGATCAAATTCTCGACACGGCGGGGCAGAAGGGCACGGGTAAGTGGACCACCGTGAACTCGCTCGACCTGGGGATGCCGGTGACGCTGATCAGCGAGGCAGTGTTTGCGCGGTGCCTGAGCGCGATGAAGGACGAGCGCGTGGAGGCGTCGCAGATCCTGCGCGGGCCCAAGGCAGAGCTCGACGGCGAGCGGAAGGCGCAGGTCGAAGAAATCAGGCGGGCGCTGCTGGCCTCGAAGATTGTCTCCTATGCGCAAGGGTTCATGCTGCTCAAGGAAGCGGCGAAGGAATACAAGTGGAAGCTCAATTACGGGGGCGTGGCATTGGTGTGGCGCGGCGGGTGCATCATCCGCTCGGTATTCCTCGGCAGGATCAAGGAAGCGTTTGACAAGAATCCGGGCCTGACCAACCTCCTGCTCGATGAGTACTTCCGGGGCGTGATCGACCGCTGCCAGCAGTCCTGGAGACGGGTAGTGGCTCAGGCGGTTCAGGCGGGCGTCCCGGTGCCGGCATTCACGACGGCGCTCGCTTTCTACGACGGCTACCGCAGCGCGCGGCTGCCGGCAAATCTGCTGCAGGCGCAGCGCGATTATTTCGGCGCGCATACGTACGAGCGGCTCGACCAGCCGCGCGGCAGATTCTTCCACACGAACTGGACGGGCCGCGGCGGCACAGTCTCGGCGGGCACGTATACGGTGTGAAGACAGCGGCTAACCGCCGTGCAGGCCGCGGTTATGCGGAGGCACAAACTCGCGCCGCAGTCGCCGCGCAAGAGCGGACTGCGAGTTTCTGGAGAGACCAGACGAGATTCCGGCCGGCGGCGAGGGAGTCACAGACGAGAGATGAACGGTTACGGTTTGAAGATTCGTTCGGAGGGTGCGCTCGATCTGGTGTCGCTGGGCGCGCTGGTGCACCGGCTCGATCCGGGTATCATCCCGTTTCGCAAAGCGAGCCACTGCGACATTCACGTGAGCGGCGGCGAGTTCAACGTCGCCGCCAACCTGGCGGACTGTTTCCGCCTGCGCACGGGTATCGCTACCGCCATGGTGGATTACCCGGTCGGCGACCTGATCGCCGAGCGGGTGCGGGCCATGGGAGTGAGGCCGTTCTACAAGCGGTTCCAGCACAACGGCGTGAACGGTCCCAACATGGCTACGGTCTATAGCGACCGCGGCCATGGCGTGCGCGCGCCGGTCGTCTTCTACAACCGGTCGAACGAAGCCGCCGCTCAGCTCAAGCCGGGCGATTTCGACTGGAGCGCGATCTTTGCCGGCGGGGTGCGCTGGCTGCACTCGGGGGGCATCTTCGCTGCGCTGTCCGAGACGACCGGTGAGGTGATCATCGAGGCCATGCAGGCGGCGAAAGCCGCGGGGGCGGTGACCTCCTTTGACCTGAATTACCGCGAAAAGCTGTGGAATATCTGGGGTGGCGCCGGCCGGGCGGTTTCGGTGATCGGGCGCATCATGCAGCACGTAGATGTGATGGTGGGGAATGAAGAGGATCTGCAGAAGGGGCTCGGCATCCCGGGGCCGGAGGTGGCGGCCGCGTCGAAGCTGGATCCGAGCGCGTTTTTCGGCATGATCGATTGCGTTCTCGACAAGCATCCGCAGATCAAGGTAGTGGCAACGACGCTGCGCGAGGTGTACTCGACGAATCGGCACTGCTGGGGCGCGGTGGCCTGGATCAACGGCCAGACGCACGTCGCCATGACCTGCGATCTCGACGTGCACGACCGCGTGGGCGGCGGCGACGGCTTCGCCTCCGGTCTGTTCTACGGGATGCTGGCCGGCGAATCACCGGAAGAGGCGGTGAGGCTCGGGTGGGCGCACGGCGCGCTGCTGACGACCTTCCCGGGCGACACCACCATGGCCACGGTCGAGCAGGTGCGCGCGTTCGCCAAAGGCGGCTCGGCGCGGATCCAGAGATAGGCAATGGACATCCGGGAACGCGCGGCGCGGGTGAAACTGCTGCTCATGGACGTCGATGGCGTGCTCACCGACGGCAGGCTCTACAACGTACCCGATCCGGCCGGGAGCGGCCAAATGATCGAGACCAAGGCGTTCGACTCTCAGGACGGCATCTCGCTGCAGTGGCTCTCTTGGGTCAACATCAAAACGGGTGTGATCAGCGGGCGTGTCTCGCCGGCGACCGAGACGCGGGCGCGGCAATGCAAGTTCGCCTACATCTATCAGGGGCATATCGAAAAGATCCCGATTATTGAGGAGATTCTGGCTGATTGCGGAGTCGATGGGTCCCAGGTCGGCTATATCGGGGACGATCTCACCGACATCGTGGTGATGCGGCGGGTCGGGTTCGCGGTGGCGACGGCAAACGCACGGCCCGAAGTCAAGCAAGCCGCGCACATGGTCACCGAGGCGAGCGGCGGGCGGGGCGCGGTGCGCGAGGTTGCCGAGCTAATCCTGAAGGCGCAGGGCCACTGGGAGAGGCTGCTCGCGAAGTACGAAGTGATCTGAACATGGCCGAGAAGATCGGGATTGTGGTCCATGCGTCGGCGGGCCCGGGCATCCTGCACCAGTTGACCGGTGTGGTGGCGCGGTTGCAGGGCGACATCACGTCGGTGGAGATCATTGAGAACCGCCCGCCCGAGGCGCGTGTGTACTTCGAGATCGATCTGCCGGTGGAGGCGGATGTGCTCACGGGCGCGCTGAGGTCGCTCGCAATCGTGAAAGACGTGCAGGTGGTAAACACGTTCGGCCGCATCTATGGCAAACGGGTGATCATCGTCGGCGGCGGCGCTCAGGTCGGCCAGGTCGCCATTGGCGCGATCTCGGAGGCCGACCGGCACAACATCCGCGGCGAGCACATCTCGGTGGACACCATTCCGCTGGTTGGCGAGCAGCCGCTCGCCGAGGCTGTCCGCGCTGTGCCGCGCCTGCCGCGCGCCAAGGTGCTGGTGCTGGCGGGCTCGCTCATGGGCGGCGACATCGATGATGCCGTGCAGGAAGTGCGCCGGCAAGGACTGCTGGTGATCTCGCTCAACATGGCGGGCAGCGTCCCCGACGCCGCGGACCTGGTGGTCACCGATCCGGTGCAGGCCGGCGTCATGGCGGTCATGGCGATCGCGGACACCGCGAAGTTCAACGTTTCGCGGCTGAAGCGAAGGGTGTTCTAGCGGGACACTCACACCGAACCGCGCACGAAACACCTGCCAACAGTTCTTGTCCCACCACAGCAGCGATATGATCCTTCAAGGATGCTCGCCCTGATCACGCAGGCGTGGTCACCTGAGCAGGTCCACGGCGTTGCGGGATGTGCGGGACTGCGGCTTGGATAAGAGAGCTGATTACAACCCGGCACACCGCCCTTGCACGTACGTAGCATCCGTGATTTCTCGTCCGAAGCAGCACGCTGAAGAGACACGGAGCCGCAGCGAACTACCACTCGACACCTGTATCGACACCTGTATCGCGCGCGATGCGAGCGGCTAATCCTGCCTTCAGATTTCTGCTTCCATGAACCGGGATCGAAATCACTTTGCGCTCGCCGGGAGGATCTATCGTCAGAGCGCCGGATTTCGTAAATCGGTGGAGCCAAAGGCCGAGACGGCGACAAACCGTCAAGTGGGATTTGTTGGGATTTGTAAATGCTGTAGCATCAGAGGGTGATGGCATCAGAGCCCGGCCAATCCGAGATCGTCTACCGCACTATCTCGACGGCGCTGTGTCCAGAGATGCGACCCGCCTACCGTAGAGCGATTGAAACAATATTGGCCGCGACCCCATTGATCCGGATGATCACGTCGCCCCCGAACAAGTCATAGTTCAGGAGAGTTTCAGGAAGCAGGCGAACGTTGATCTGATCCAGCCCCGGTGTGCCCTGACGTCCGGCGTATAGGACTGGACCCTGCACTCCGCCGATCGAGCAGGTCACGTCATCGGGGCTCGCTCCGTGGAAACCGGTTCCGAAGAAGCTCAAGTAAATCGGGCTGCCGCCGGCGGCGGACAGCGGAATCGGTTCCGCCTTGCAGGAATTGCCCGAGCAACTGAACACCGCTACCGGAACCTGTGTGCCGTCGGCGTCTACTCGCACCGCCGTAGCGGCTGGTACGGCTGGCAAGTGAGACACTAGGAACACTCCGGGCGCGTCGGCATCCACCTCCATGCTGCCGGTGGGTGTGCTCCCGCTATCGGCAACTATGGCGAGCGCGGCCTCGCCGAGCGCTGTATCGGCCGGGACCTGGAAGTTGATCTGCGTCGGGGAGACGAAAAGGAGCGGCGCTTGGCGGGTTACTCCGACGCTGTCGCGGACCTGGAGAGTGATCCCGCTCAGGCGAGCCGGCCACGGTGGAGAAGCGCTCTCACTGGCGGTTGCGCCAGTCGGCGCAATCAGGGTCGCGAGAGATTCCGGTGCGACAACCGCAGTGTCGCTCGCAGCCGAAACGGCCCGTCGCAACGTCGGGCCTCCTTGCGTTTTGGCTAGCCTCGATTTCCACGCGTAATAATTTGGTAACGGGAATGGCGTGTTGAGCGATGACGTCGCGACTCAGGCAAATTGAATAATCAGCTTCTTGTCGCCGAACCAAGGCATGGGTGTGGGCTGATCGGCCAGACCGGAG
>JACOTZ010000021.1 GCA_016178155.1 Acidobacteriota bacterium | reverse complement strand
TTACAGCATACCGCGCTTAATGCAGGCTGTCAAGTGTACCAACAGACAATTACATGCCTACATAGATGAAGGGTCAAAACCGCTTGGCCCATCAAAACAAACAACCTTCCACTTATTCAGAGTCAGAACTTCGGTCTAAAGGACCATGGAGACAGGAGCACGGGCCGGTTGTTCGGTGTGGCGGTGACTTCGGATAACTTCTCAGGTGGTCAACCGCTGTACCATACGAATGAGAGCTTGTTTCTCGCTCCCTTCGTTGGTGTCTACGGTTACTCGGGAGTAGCAAGTGTCAACACCGTTTCTCCAGCCGTGGAGAATCCCCGGCTTCTCCCGGTGGACGTGACCTCAGCGTCCTCATTGCTATCGCCATTTTCGGCGCTCTGGCCGACGCCGCCGCGTTGCTCGGACCTGAAGGATGCGGCCGGCAACCTCATCACTCCCCTACCCCCGGGGTCAAAGAAGGGAAGTCCCCGCGCCATCTTCAAGTTCTCAGCCAGCGACGCCGCATGGATGATGCAGCCTCCAGGAATCGAGAGGTCCTGCCCTCCCGCGCCCACAACGGAAGGTGGAAGCCAGCCCCCGTTGCCGGGGCACACTACATTAGGGTTTGGTAAGTGGGCTGGACAATTGGACATCCAGGCGCTCGGTGGTGGTCATCTGAAGTTCAGGTATGCCGGTGCGCGTTCCAATAACGGAACACCCGTACCCGACGAGTTCAATTTCGCCGTCCTGGTTCCATCCAGCGGGACTACGCCTGCAATTCTGTCCGTTGGGCTGAATCCCTTCGTCCTGGCCCGACTGAAGCCCGGCGGCACGGTTAGCCTGAACGTCGAGTTCACGACGGTCGACATAACTCCGGCGAGCACTGTACCTTGCAACATAGACCTGTTTGTGCCCACCGAACCGGCGCCGACTATCCAGGCCGTGGTCAACGCGGCTTCGCTCGAACCTCTCCTTTCGCCCGGCACGCTCGTGTCCATACTGGGGGCCCACCTGACCGGGCCCACGCTATCGACAACCTACGGTCCTACGGCCTCCTATCCCACCTCGGTGGCCAGCACCAGCGTGACCTTCAACGGCGTCGCAGCACCGTTGCTATATCTCAGCCCAGGCCAGATCAACGCCATCGTTCCCTTCGCGCTGGCCGGACAGACGAGTGTAGAGGTGGTGGTGCAGCGCTTTGACCAGGTCTCGGCCGCCTTTACCTTGCCACTCCAGGACACCTCGCCGGGAATCTTCACGGCCACGCAGAGCGGCGCGGGGCAAGGGGCCATCCTCCAGCAGGATCTCGGCGGGCAGTTCACCTACAACAGTTGCGACAATCCCGCGGCGAGTGGGACGGCGCTGGAGATCTTCGCCACCGGCGCGGGCGTCTGGACTCCTCCCACACAGAGCGACGTCTTTCTGTTCGGGACGTCCTTCACAACCCAACCGCTGTCGGTGACGATCGGGGGCCAGCCGGCGAAGGTCCTCTATGCCGGCACCATGGGCATCCAGGGCACGTGGAGTGTCCTCCAGGTGAATGCGGTCGTGCCCGACGGTGTTAGCTCGGGACCGCAGCCGGTCGTGCTGAAGATTGGCGCAAACGACAACTCGCAAGAGAAGGTCACTGTCTGCATCCAGTGATGGCGGCCCTATTCGAATCCAGACGCGCCGAGCCGGAGGCAACGTGGGCATCGGGACGACCACTGGAGAGCGGGGCGACGTTAAACATTCAGGTCGACGATCCTGGACGAGTACTGCCGATAAGAGCGGACGTTGTGAATGCACCCAGCGTGTTGCCGGGGGTCATCTCGCCTAGCGGGGCATTTTGTCCGGGCGAAACTCATCGCGTTGGGTCCGGGCGTGCAGACCTACCGGGTTGCGGTTCCGGCGGGGCGAAGCGTGACTTTGTCGCTTTCCAGCCGATTGGTGAGGTTTTTCAATGCCGCTGGAAGTCCAATCGCTTTCCCGCATGCCAGGGTGAACCTTCAGCCCATGACTGCGGGATCTAGCAATCGAGTGATGTTTCGCGCTCAGGCGTTAACGCCCGCGGAGAAGGAGGACATCAGGTTCCGATGATGGGAGCGTC
>JACOTZ010000020.1 GCA_016178155.1 Acidobacteriota bacterium | reverse complement strand
CGTACTCGTCTAACGAGCCTTCTGCTCGACCTGATGACCGCCGCCGGTCCCGGACCAACACGCCCGGGGGAGGCTCGCGAGCATTCGGTCGAGCGGCGTCTCCGCCCGAGGCGCCTGGTCGAGCGGTGAGCGCGAGAATGTAAAAGACGCCGGATGACGCCTGTTATCGAACTTCGGGATCTGCGCGTAAAGCTCGGCCGGCGGGAGGTCCTCCAAGGACTCTCCTGCCGGCTGGGCATTTCGGGCGCGGGAAAGGCCATCGGACTGCTCGGCCCCAACGGCGCAGGCAAGTCGACGCTCATCCAAACCTTGCTCGGCTTTCATCGACCCTCCTCCGGCAGCGCTCGACTGTTCGGACTCGATTGCCACAAGCAAGCGCGCGCGGTGCAAGCCCGGGTCGGATATATGCCCGAGAACGAGGCCTTCATCGCCGAGCTGAGCGCGGTCGCATTCTTGCGCATCATGGGGGAGCTCTCCGGGTTGCCGGGCGAAACGGCTCTCGAAAAGGCGCACGAAGTCCTGTTCGAGGTTGGCCTGGGAGAGGCGCGATACCGTGCGCTCGGCACCTACTCGCTGGGGATGAAACAGATGGCCAAGCTGGCTCAGGCCATCCTGCACGGGCCGGAACTGGTCATCCTGGACGAGCCCACCAACGGTCTCGACCCCGCCGGACGCGCCCGCATGCTCAAGCTCATCCGCGAGATGAAGGAAGAGCACGGCATGAACATCGTGCTGTGCTCGCACCTGTTGCGTGACGTCGAACAGGTCTGCGATGAGGTCGTCATTCTCAACGCGGGCCGGATCGTTCATCAGTCGGACCTCGAGGCCGAGCGGAGGGCCAACCGCCGCTTCGTTGAACTCGAAGTCAACGGCGAGGACCGCGATTTCGCCGCAGCTCTCCGCGAGTACGGAGTGGAAGGGGTCAGCGAGGGTGGCGGCCGCTGGCGGATCGTTCTGCCCCCCGAGGTCGATCTCGACGTTCTCTGGCGCCTGATCGCCCGCTGCGGGCTCAACGTGCATCGCCTCACGCACCGCCGCGACACGCTCGAGGAGATTTTCCTCAAGGCAGTCGGCCATCTGCGTCACACGCCGGGCGAGGCCGCGGACGTCCAGGAGGTTGCCGGCCATGGCCGTTTATAGACGCGGCTACCAGCGGTACCGCGGACCCCTCACCGGGCGCTGGACACGCCTATTGGTTCTGCCGCGCTTCGCCTGGCAGCGACTGTTGCAGCAGCGGCTGGTGGTCATTACCATGGTGGTCGCGCTTTTCTGGCCGCTGGCCTGCGCCACCTTCATCTACGTCTCCAATCACGCCGAGCTGTGGGCCGGACTCAGTCCCGAGATCGCCAAGATGCTCCAGATTGACGGCCGGTTCTTTGTCATCTTCATGAATGTTCAGGCGTTCTTCGCGATTGTCCTGGCGGCATTCGCGGGCCCCGGCCTGGTCACGCCCGACCTCTCTACCGGTGCGCTGCCGCTGTATTTCAGCCGCGCTCTTTCGCGTGCCGACTACGTCGGGGCCCGCATGCTGGTGCTGGTGGGTCTCCTCTCCCCGGTCACCTGGGTGCCCGGCCTGCTGCTGTTCGCCATGCAGTGGGGAATGGCCGGCTGGAGCTGGTTCACGAAAAACTGGACGCTCGGCGCCGGGGTGTTCGCCGGTTTCCTGCTGTGGATCGTGTTCGTCGGGCTGGTCGCTCTGGCCAGCTCCGCTTATGTCAGGTGGCGCCTCGTGGCGGGCGGCCTGGTGCTCGGCTTCTTCTTCGTGAGCGCGGGCGCCGCCGAGCTGATCAACGGCATTCTCCGGGTCGACTGGGGCCGTGCTCTCAACCCGGGGCAGGCGATGAACCAGGTCTGGCGCTCGATGCTGGGCGCGGATCCCATCCGCGGCCCCGAGACGCCCGTGTGCCTTCTCGCCATCGCCGTCATGACCGCAATTCTCCTGGTCGTGCTGGAACGGAAGCTCCGGCCCGTGGAGGTGGTCTCGTGAGCGCGCCCGAGATCGTCTTCGACGAGGTCTCCAAGTTCTACGGAGAGGTCCTCGGCGTGAATCGCGTCACGCTGCGCATCCCGCCGGGCATCACCAGCCTGGTGGGCCCGAACGGCTCGGGCAAGACCACGCTGATGAACCTGATGACCGGTTTGATAAATCCCGACCGGGGCTCGGTATCCGTGCGCGGCCTCTCGCCGCGCGATCCTGAACGTCTGCTGCGCATCACCGGCTATGCCACCCAGTACGATGCCGCGCCGCGCGGCGCTACCGGATTTGAGTTCGTTTGCACCGGTTTGCTGCTCTACGGCTACCCGCCGGCGGAAGCCGAGCGCCGGGCCTGGAGGGCACTCGCGCGCGTCAGCCTCACCGACGCGGCGAATCGGAAGGTGGCTGCCTACTCCAAGGGCATGCGCCAGCGCGTCCGGCTCGCGCACGCGATCGCGCACGATCCCGAGGTCCTGATCCTCGATGAGCCGCTCAACGGCCTCGATCCGCTCGTCCGCGCCGAGACCAGCGCCATGTTCCGCGAGTTTGCCGCTGAGGGCCGTCACGTCGTTCTCTCCAGCCACGTGTTACAGGAGGTCGACGTCATCTCCGACCAGGTGATTCTGATCGCCAACGGCATGATCATCGCCGAGGGGCAGGTCCGCAGCGTCCGCGAGGAGATTCACGAGCACCCCAGCCAGTTTGTCATCCGCTGCCGCGACGCCTCGCGCCTCGCCTCGCTCCTGTTCGAGCAGGACCACGTCACCGAGGTCAAGCTGAACGACGACCGTCTCGGCCTGCTGGTGCTGACGCGCAGCCGCCAGGAATTCTCCCGGGCCCTCACGCGCATCGCGGTCGCCGGGTACACGATCGAGAGCGTGGCGGCCGCCGACGAGAACGTCGACGCCCTGTATGAGTACCTGATTGGAGATGGCCGATGACCACTGTCTTCCGCCTGCGCCAGATCTCGACCATCGCCCGGCTGCAACTGCGCCGCGTGTTTTTTGCCAGGCGCTCGCTCTGGGTGTACCTGCTGGCGCTGTTTCCTTCGGTCATCTTTTTCGCCCACGGTCTGGAGGTGAAGATTCGCGGCGACCGCTGGGCCGGCCGGAAGACGCCTGCCGCCGTTCTCGACTCCATTCAGCGGGGCGACAGTGATGGCGCGGTTCTGGAGCGTGCGGGCACGCCCCTGAGCGAGCGCACGTGGCGCCCGCCGGACGGCGATGGGCCCTCACACCGCTTCATGACATACTTCGACGGAAGGCGCCGCGTCGATCTCCACTTCGAGGCGGGCATCCTGCAAGGCAAGAGCACGCGCACAATGTTGGACTTCGAGGAAGACCGCACGGTCTACGCCGCCGTGTTCCAGTATTTTTATCTGCGCTGCGCGATCTTTTTCGGATGCCTCGGCATTTTCATGAACCTGTTTCGCGGCGAAATGCTCGATAAGACTCTTCATTTCTGGTTCCTGGCGCCGGCCCGGCGCGAAGTGCTGCTGGCCGGCAAGTACCTGGCAGGCCTGATCGCGGCGAGCGTCATCTTCACGCTCGGCGTTATGCTGTGTTTCGGCATCATGCTGTGGCCGCAGGACCCCGCCGAACTCCAGGCTTACTGGCAGCAGAGCGGTCCCTCGCACTTGTTGCGGTACGCCGCCGCGGCCGCCCTCGGATGCGTGGGCTACGGCAGCGTGTTCCTGGCCGCGGGCCTGCTCCTGCGGAATCCGATCATCCCCGCCGCCGTGCTCGTGTTGTGGGAGAACATCAACGGCTTTCTCCCCGCCATGCTTCAGAAGCTGAGCGTCCTTTATTACGTGCAGTCGCTCTGCCCGGTTCCCGCGCCCGTGGACCCGGACGCGCCCGCGCTGGTGCGGCTGCTCCTGGCCCCCGCCGAACCGGCCTCGGCCGCCTCGGCCGTCTTCGGCCTGCTCGGCGTAGCCGCGCTCGTGCTGTGGAGCGCCTCGCGGGCTGTCCGCAAGCTCGAGATCAACTACGGCACGGATTAGACGGCGCCGCCTCCGTGTGCCGACTCGCGCCGCCGATCCGCTGCTTGTCGTGATACGATAACCGCGCCATGGCTGATAGCTTTGACTGGAACCTCGACGGGTCGGGTTACGGGCAGCCCAATGCCTCGAGCTGTTGGTATGCGGCTTACGCGATTCTCTACAGGTGGAACCAGAAGCCGACCAATGCGATTCGAGAACGGATCGCGAAAGCCGGCCTGGACTTCAGCGACTATTACAAGTACGGACTGCCTACAGACGATTTCCCCAAGACGCGCGCGGCCCTGGGACTGGTCGGCTGGCGCGGCCAATACGCCGTGACCCTGGCAGGCGATCTCGAAAGCCTGCTCTACATGCTCAAGGGCTATGGACCGCTCTGGTGTGCCTTCAGCCGGCCGGGCGCTCACGTGGTGGTTATCACCGGCGTTGATTCCCGGGCCAACACCATCCACATCTTGAATCCCTGGAGCTACAACGGCTTCGATGCCGACAGCCAGCACCTGACTCCGGCGATGTTCCAAAACCGCTTGAATAACAAGTCATACTCGGTCATTCAGGCGTTCATGTAGCGCCATAGTCGAGGTTCGTCACCACCACTCCCTGAGAAGGTGTGAAAAAATTGATTTCGGGCCTCTTCTCCACAGGCTAACCGAGTGCAAACATTTAAGGCCGGAAATGGTTTTTTCGAATATTTCACACCTTCTGACGGTCGTGGCTCAGAACGCTTCCGCTGATTTGACGGCATTTACTGAGCCGCGCGCGTCAGCAAGCGGTTCGAAATCCTGTCGGTGACGAACTTCGGATAGCAACGGCCAGTCGAGGTTTCGTCAGTTAACGTCAGGAGCACGACGAGGAGCGCCGGGTGCATCGCTACGTATCTTGAAGCCGCGGAGGCAGGAGTCTATGCTTGCCTTGAACCAGAACCGGGAATGGTCCATGTTACTTTCCGCCACGATTATCTTGCTTGCCGCCGCGGTGCTGCACGCGCAGCAGCCGCCTCAGCCGGAGCGCGCCGGCTTGCAAAGCGTCTTCCAGGGACGCGTCTACGGGGTCGCGTTCGGAACCGATTCGTCCGAAGTCTGGGTGCTCGGCTCGCGCCACTTGTCGCGGCTGGACTGGCGGAAGAACAAGGTCCTCGAGCGCATCGCCGTCGACGGCGCGTCGGGGCTCCAGGGAGTGCACCGCGATCCTGTCTCGGGACGCATGCTGGTTGCGTTCGCTCCCAAAGGTGCGGCGCGGCTCTGGGCCGTCGAGCCGGTGAAGGATCCCACAGCCTGGGATTTGGGCGCGAGCCATCTCACGGGCTCGCCCGCCGCGGCCGCGCAGGCGAACATGCGGGGACAGAGAATCGCCGTCGTCCCTCTTACGCACGCCAATGAGCTCGCCGTTGTGGATCTGAACGTCCCGGGCGAAACCCTTCGCCGCCTGAAGACCGAGATCGCGCCGTTCGCCGCCGCCGTCAGCCGCAGCGGCGAGCTTGCGTGGGTGAGCAACTGGGGCGGTCGCATTCCCAGACCTGGGGATGAAACGCTCCCGGCCGGTTTAGGCCGCGACGCGGACCAGGTGGTGGTGGACGCGCGCGGCATTGCCTCCACCGGCACGGTCCGCCTGCTGGACCTCGAGCGCGGCGAAACACTGGCCTCGGTGGAAACCGGCCTCCATCCCACTGCGCTCGCGTGGGATCAGACCCGCGCGAGACTCTATGTCGCCAGCGGCAACTCATCGTCGGTGGCGGTGGTGGATACGAAAGCCCGCAGGCTGCTCCGCACGATAATCATCCGGCCCTTCGGCCATGAGACTCAGGGCGTGGCACCCACGGCGCTCGCGCTGAATGCGGAGGGCAGGACGCTGTACGTCGCCTGCGGCGGGCTGAATGCAGTCGCCGTAATAGATGCTCAGGAGGGCACTGTTCGCGGCTTCATCCCGACTGCGTGGTATCCCAACGATCTCTCGCTCAGCGCCGACGGCAAGCATCTCGCGGTTGCGACGCTGCTGGGCGCCGGATCCGGCTGGCGCGGCGAACCGAACAAACGGTTCGTGCACTGCTACCGCGGATCGGTGGCAGTGGTACCTGTTCCCGACGAGGCACAACTGGCGAGCTACTCTACCGCGGTGGCAGAAAACAGCCGCCTTGCCGGCCGGCCGACATCTCGACCGGCGGCGCGGCCGGCCGCCAGGCCGGCCGCAATCCCCGAGCGTTCGGGGGAGCCGTCGCTCATCGAGCACGTGGTCTATATCATCAAGGAAAACCGCACCTACGACCAGGTCTTCGGTGACGTGCCCGAAGGCAACGGCGACCCGAGCCTGGTGATGTTCGGCGAAGATGTCACTCCCAACCAGCACCGCCTTGCCCGCCAGTTCGTCCTCTACGACAACTTCTACGCCACGGGAGGTAACAGCGGCGACGGCCACCAGTGGCTCACGCAGGCCAACGAGACGGACTACTGCCTGTGGCCCGGCTACGCCGGACGCAGCTATCCCTTCGATGGCACCGATCCCATCGCCTATTCGGCCACCGGCTTCATCTGGGATGCCGCGTTGCGTATGAAGAAGACCGTGCGCGTCTATGGCGAGTACGCCGGCCGCCTGAGCCTACCCGTGGAACTGCGCAGCAGGCTGTTCGCGCGCTGGAAGAATGGCGAGGACTTCACGCGCGAATGGAATATCGAAGCTCCGCTGAAGCCGCTCAACCGGATTCTCGCCAGCAACTACCCGCCTTATACAAACTCGGTCCCGGATGTGGTGCGCGCGCAGATTTTCCTGGCCGACGTCGCCCGCTGGGAGCGGGAAGGGACCATGCCCGACTTCGTCATCCTGCAGCTTCCCTCCGACCACACGTTCGGCACCCGGCCCAACGCGTCGACGCCGAAAGCGATGGTGGCCGACAACGACCTGGCGCTCGGGCAGATCGCGCAGGCGCTCACGAAAACCCAGTTCTGGAAAAAGATGGCGATCTTCGTGGTGGAGGACGACGCGCAGAACGGCGTCGATCACGTTGACGGACACCGCACGACGGCTCTTGTCGTCAGTCCCTATGTCCGGCGCGGGTTCGTCGACTCCACATTCTACTCGCACCCGAGCATGCTTAAGACCATCGAGCTGATTCTCGGCCTGCCATCGCTCACGCTGTTCGATCTGATCGCTACGGAAATGCGGGCATCGTTCACAGATACGCCCGACTTCAACGGCTATACCGCGGTGGAGCCGAAGCAATCGCTGTACGAGCTAAACCGGCCGCTGTCGGCCCTGGCGGGAGATGCGCTGCGGGCGGCCATCGATTCCGAGAACATGTTCTTCGACACGCCCGATGCCGCACCAACCGAGCGGTTGAACCGCATCCTCTGGGGCCAGATCAAGGGCTGGGACGTGCCATATCCCCAGATCCGCCAGTCCGTCTTCTCGCCGATGTCGGTGGACCTGGACGACGACAAACGTTGAGGCGCCGCGAACCGCTCGCCAGGCGCGCGGCTCAGAATCGCCGCAATCCCCCGACCCGGCGCAATCGCCCGGCTCAGACCTCGCCGATAAGAGCCAGCCGGAATGCCGGCCGGTAGCCCCTTATTCGAACGTTCCGCAATCCCGCCCGGACAGCGAGGTCGCGAAGCTCATCCGGAGTGAAGCCGGCCTGTACCGAGATCGGAGCGTCATGCAGGGTGATGGGGTCCCAGCGGAACAGCCAGCGCGTGGCGGGCACGAAGTGGTAAGGGAGCGGATGGCGCTCGAGGTCGTTGACGAGCACAGCCCGGCGGGCGGCGCCGGAGAACGATCGCAGTAGCTCGACCACTTGCTGGTCGCTGAAATGATGCAGGAACAGCGCGCAGTATACAAAATCGAAACTACCGCCGCGCAGCGGCAGGCGAAAAGCATCCGCCACGACCTTGGGAGGGGCGCCGCGCAGGTGCCCGGCACGGTAGTCCATGCAAGTGACGCGCGCACGCGGGTACCAGGAGCGGACGCAGGCGCAGCCGTCGCCGGAGGCCGCGCCCACATCGAGCAGCGAGAAGACCTCGTCCCGAGCGGTCAGCCCCGCCAGCATCCTGCGCAGCGTCCGGTGGCCCCCCAGCCAGCGGTTGATCCGCACCAGGTCGTTCAGGCTGCTCCGTGCCCGCTCGATGGGCGTGTCATCGAGCCATTCCCGCTCGATGATCCGGCGCGACCGCTCCATACGGGAATGGTAGCGGCTGCGGTTTGCTACTATCGGATTTCCCGGCATGGAGTTCGTAGCAGGCAATATCGGATGGATCGAGGTGATCTGCGGTCCGATGTTCTCGGGCAAGAGCGAGGAGCTCATCCGCAGGCTGCGGCGCGCCATGATCGCCCGCCGCCGCGTCCAGGTCTTCAAGCCCACCATCGACGCCCGCTACTCGCCCGATGAGATCGTGTCGCACGCCGATATCCGGATGAAATCCGAAGTCGTCTCGGGCGCCGTCGAAATCCTCGCCAGGCTCGACTGGAGAACGCAGGTGATCGGCGTCGATGAGGCCAACTTTATGGGCCCGGAGCTGATCGAAATCGCGGGCCGGCTCGCCGACAGCGGCAAACAGGTGATCATCGCCGGGCTCGACACCGACTTCATGGGCCGGCCGTTCTCGCCCGTTCCAGACCTGCTCGCTCTCGCCGAATCGATCACTAAAACGCTCGCGATTTGCATGCGCTGCGGAAGCCCCGCCAAGCACACCCAGAGGCTGGTCGAGTCCGAGGACCTGATCGTGGTCGGAGCCGCGGGAATGTATGAGGCGCGCTGCCGCCGCTGCTTCGAGCCCGGCGTGCCCAGGCAGGAAGTGCTCGAGTTCGCGCGCGCCGTCATCGAGACGAACAGGAGCTGAGGTGCGGTCACACATTCCGCTTGCTCACGCGCGCGGCTCAGAAGGTTCATTCTGAGCCGCGACCGCTGGGGGCGGTCGTCACCCGAGCGTGCCGTTCCCATCGCCTGCGGTCGCGCGCGGCGCGGCGGCCGTGGGTTGCCGGACGCGACAGGAGATTACAAATGTCTGAAAAAAAGCTGCGCAGCCGCGAGTGGTTCTTCGGCCCGGAATACTACAATTTCGCCCGCCGCTGTTATTTCCGTTCCGAAGGCTACGGGCACGAGGTGTTCGACGGCAAGCCCGTCATCGGCATCTGCAACTCGTGGAGCGAACTGAACAGTTGCAACCTCAACCTGCGCGAGGTCGCCGAAGCCGTCAAGCGCGGCGTCTGGCAGGCCGGCGGCGTGCCCGTCGAGTTCCCCACCATCTCGCTCGGCGAAGTCTACATGCGGCCCACGACCATGCTCTTCCGGAACCTCATGGCCATGGACGTGGAGGAGTCGATTCGCGCCAACCCGGTCGACGGCGTCGTCCTGCTGTGCGGCTGCGATAAGACGACCCCGGCGCAGCTCATGGGCGCCGCGAGCGCGGACGTGCCGGCGATCGTCGTCTCCTCGGGACCGATGCTGCACGGCAACTGGCGCAACCGCCGGCTGGGCTCCGGCACCGACGGCCGCAAGCTCTTCGACCTCTACCGCATCGGCCAGATCAGCGAGGAAGAGCTGTGCGAGATCGAGGGTTCCATCGCCCGCAGCTCCGGGCACTGCATGGTCATGGGCACCGCCTCCACCATGACCAGCCTTGCCGAGGCGCTCGGTATGACGCTCCCCGGCTGCGCCGCCATCCCCGCGCCTGACTCGCGGCGCAAGGCCATCGCCGAAGCGAGCGGGCGGCGCATCGTCGAGATGGCCGGCGAGGATCTGCGCCCCTCGCGCATCATGACCCGCGAGGCCCTCGAAAACGCCGTGACCACGTGCATGGCGCTCGGCGGCTCGACCAACGCCGTGGTGCACCTGATCGCGATCGCCGGACGCCTCGGCATCGGCCTCACGCTGGATGATTTCGACCAGATCTCGCGCCGCACTCCCTGGGTGACCAACGTCAAGCCCTCGGGCGAGTTCCTGATGGAGGAGTTCTTCTACGCCGGCGGAGTGCCGGCCGTGCTCCGCTCCATCCTGCCCCTGCTCCACGGCGGCGCCCTCACGGCGAACGGCCGCAGCATAGCGGAGAACGCGGCCGCCGCCTGCAATCATAATCAGGAAGTCATCCGGCCAATCGAGCGTGCGCTCGCGGGCGAGGGCGGCATCGCGGTCCTGCGCGGCAATCTGTGCCCGGATGGCGCGGTCATTAAGCAGACCGCGGCGTCGCCGGGCCTGCTGCGGCATCGAGGCCGCGCCTACGTTTTCGAAAACCACGACCAGATGGTCGCCGAGATCGAGCGCGAAGACCTGCCCGTGGACGAGAACTCCGTGCTGGTGATGAAGGGCGGCGGACCCAAAGGCGCGCCCGGCTTCCCGGAATGGGGACACATCCCCATGCCCAAGGCCCTGCTGAAGCGCGGCATCACCGACGTCGTGCGCGTCTCCGATGCGCGCATGAGCGGGACGAGCTTCGGCACCGTCGTGCTGCACGTCGCGCCCGAGTCGGCCGTCGGCGGTCCGCTCGCCGCCGTCGAGACCGGCGATGAGATCGTGCTCGATGTCCCGGGGCGCCGGCTGGATCTGCAGGTCTCAGAGGGTGAGATCGAACGCCGCCTCGCCGCCTTCCGTCCGCCCCGGCCGCCCTATGACCGGGGCTATGGCAGGCTTTTCCTCGAACACGTCACGCAGGCGCACCAGGGCTGCGACTTCGACTTCCTGCAAGCTGTCAACAGCAGGTGAAAGGCGCCGCGCGGACGCCCGCCCCCTAAGGCGAAAAATGGGCCTTGCGGGCTCCGTCAAACGCGAAGTGGAGAAGAGTGCCCCCGAGATTCAGGTAGGCGTCAAGATCGGCCGGCTTGGTGAAAAATGAGGTCGCTCCGAGCCGGCGGGTTCGCGCATGCTCTTCCGGCTCCGACGATGATGTCAGGATCAGGATGGGAATATGGCGGAACTCCAGCCGGCTGCGCATGCACACCAGCACCTCGTTGCCGTCGCTCTTCGGCAGGTTGAGATCGAGGATGATCAGGTCGGGCATGCACGCCGTCTTGTGCCGCCCGCGATGCTCGACGAAATCAAGTGCGTCCTCGCCGTCCTGCGCTACCGTCAGCTCGTACTCCAAACCGGTGAGATCGAACGCTTGCCGCAGCAGAAACACATCCGCGGGATTGTCCTCGGCAAGAAAGATTCGCACCGGAGTACGGGTCAATATAGGTTGAGCTTGAACCACGTCCGCTTGCTAACGCTCGTACAGTACCGCCCCTGACGCGCTGGCGATCCTGGTAAATTGACTGGGTTGGTCTCGTCTTTGTTTCAGAGAAACATGCCAAACCGTGACCAGGAAAGTACTAAAACTTCCAGGCAACTCACAATCGCCCCGGCTCCCGGCAACTGCCCCCGGAGTTCGCGTATGCACCCTCGGGGCACGCACGGCCCGCGTCCCGTGCAGCTCCGGCCACGTCTGGCTTGCCCGGCAGCCGCCCGCCGCTCCAATACGCCTCGGCCCGCGCTCCGCGCACTCACTGATCGCCTGTCTGCTTGTTTTCAACAACTTAGAGGGCATAGGCCCGGAGACGCAGCCCCATGACCCGCCTCATCCCGCCAGGCTTGGCCGCGCTCATTGTGCTCCTGTTCCTGGTGGCGAACCGGGGCGCTTACGAGGGCTACTTTCACGACGACGACCTCGACAATCTGGCCTGGACGTCGCAAGCCGGCCTGGGCGGATTCGCTCGCGGCCTGGTCGACCCGGTTTTTTCCAGGAACAACTTTCGCCCTGTAGGCCACTTTTTCTACCGCGCGATTGAACCGTTTGCCGGCCTCGACTTCCGCTGGTACGTGGCGGTACTGCAAATACTGCATCTGCTCAACGCGATTCTGGTGTGGGCGCTCCTCCGGCGCTTCAAGGCGGCGCAGGCGGCGGCCGTCGCCGGCGTGCTGTTCTTTGCGTTTCACGCCGCGACCTTCGACGCCTACTGGCGGCCGATGTACGTCTTTGACGTGCTCTGCGGCACGTTTTCGCTGCTCTGCCTGCACGCCTGGATGGCGCGGCGCACGGTTGTGAGCTTCGCGTGCTTTTGGCTGGCCTACCGGGCGAAGGAGCTCGCGATCATGCTTCCGGCAGTCCTGCTCGCCTACGAGATGATCGCCGGGGGGCGCCGCTGGCGCCCGCTGGCGCCTTTCTTCGCCGTGTCGTTGTGGTTCGGCGCACAAGCCTGGATCGCCAATCGCAATGCGGAAGACGCATACACGTTCCGGCTGACGGTGGATACGGTGTCCGACACGGTCGCGTTTTACTCGTCCAACGTGCTCCTGTTGCCGCTCGGCGGCCTGGCGCTGCTTGCCGCGACGGCATTCGTGCGCGACCGGCGGCTCTGGTTCGCGGCCGCGGGAGCATGCCTGCTGGCTGCTCCGCTGCTGGCGCTGCCCAACCGCATGTTCAGCGTGTATCTTTATGTGCCGCTCGCATTCTTCGCGCTGGCCGCCGCGGTGCTGCTCGAGCACACGCCGCGCTGGGCTCCGCCGATTGCCGCCGCCGCCCTGATGGCGGTCACATACACCGAGATGCGCGAGTACCGCCGCGCCACCCTCACCATCGCCAATGAGAATCGGGGCTACGTGCGGCAACTCGAGACCTTCGTCCGGGCCGCGCCGGACGTGGACGCATTTCTCTGGGATGGCCGGCCCGCGGGAATGAACCCGTGGGGTATTGCCGGCGCCTTGCGCTATTACAAGCGCGGCCACGAGATCCGGCTGTCGTCCGTTGACGCTCCCGAGTCGCGCGTGTTGATGCACGAGACGAACCTCGCCGTGCTCAGTTGGGACGGCGCTTCGCGCCGCCTCGATATCTATCGCCGCGATGCTGCCATGCCGGACGCACCCTACGTTCGCGTCGATCAGCGAATGCCCGTGTGGCAGTTCGGCGATGGCTGGTTCCCGCGCGAGAACGAATTCCGCTGGACCGGGCCCCGCGCCACCGCCCGGTTGTTCCGGCCCGCGGACGCGAGCCGGTTCGAGGTCCGGGTGAATCTGGGCCCCATGCAGATGCGTGATGGCGGCGCTGTCCGGCTTCGGGTCCTCCTCGACGGTACCGAGATCGGCTCTCGGGAGTTTCAAAGCTCGGGTTGGCAGACGGCCGGCTGGGAGATTATAGGGGGGCCCGCGAAACCGGTCACAATCGAGTTTCGCGTCGACCCGCCCTACCGGCCGCGGACTGATCCGCGCACGCTGGGCATCGCCATCGGAGGCTTCGGGTTCCGCTCATGAAGATTCCCAAGCTGCGCTGGGTGATCGCGGCCCTGCTGTTTCTGGCCACGACCTTGAATTACATGGACCGGCTGACGCTCTCGGTCGTCTCCGTGGAAGTGCGCCAGGAGTTCGGACTGGACGTGCAGGACTACTCGGACATCCTGGCACTGTTCATGCTGGCCTACGCCATCATGTACGCGGGCTCCGGCTACATCGTGGACCGGATGGGCACGCGGCGCGGCTTTGCGCTGTTCATCACGAGCTGGTCAGTGGCGCAGATGCTGCACGCCTTCACCCGTGGCAAATGGTCGCTCGCCGGCTCGCGCTTCCTGTTGGGAATGGCGGAGCCCGGCAACTGGCCGGCCGCCGCCAAGGCAGTGCAGGAGTGGTTTCCAGCCCGGGAGCGGGCGCTGGCGGTGGGGATCTTCAACTCGGGCTCCTCGATCGGCTCGGCGATCGCCCCGCCCATGACCGCGGCGCTGACCGTCTGGTTCGGCTGGCGCGCGGCCTTCGTGGTTACGGGCAGTCTCGGCCTGCTGTGGCTCGCGGCCTGGTTGATCCTCTACCAGCCGCCGCGCAAAAACCGGTGGCTCAAGCCCGAGGAGCGGCCCCCGGTCGAGGAAGTGCCGCCGGCCGCTGAGAAGGGGCGTCCGGACTGGCGCAAGGTGATCCGCATGCGCGAGTGCTACACCCTGATCCTCGCGCGCTTCTTCACCGATCCCGTGATTTACTTTGTGATCTTCTGGCTGCCTGAGTACCTGCGCAAGGAGCGCGGCTTCGATCTGGAGATGGTCGGCAAGTACGCCTGGGTGCCGTTCATCTTCGGCGACATCGGCTACATGCTGGGCGGCTGGCTGTCCGGCCGGTTGATGCGCGCCGGTTGGACCCTGCCGCGCGCCCGCAAGTCGGTCATGCTGGCCGGCGCGCTGTGCATGCCGGCCGCGATCGCGGCGCCGTTCGTCCCGTCCGCCGTGCTCGCGATCGCGGCGACCTGCTTCGTGACGTTCGGCCATGCTTTCTGGGTCGCCAACCTGCTGACGCTGCCCACCGACCTGTTCAGGCCGTGGCAGGTCGGAACCGCCATGGGTTTTTCCGGCATGGGCGGCGCTGTCGGCGGCATGCTCGCGCAGCTCGGCACCGGCTACCTGGTCGCGCACTACTCCTATACGCCGGTGTTCCTGATGGCGGGGCTCATGCACCCGCTCTCCGCCTTTCTGGTGTACCGGCTGCTGCCGGATCGCTACTTCAAGGACGTGAAATAGTCGAAACGCGCGAGGGCGGCCGGCCATGCAGCCATGCCCCGGCGCCGCTGCCGGTTGCCGGCGATTGCCCGAGTTGGCATGCCCATCCCGAATTCGGACGGGCGGGCCGACTCCAGGCGATGAGATGAGGCCGGCGCGGCGCGCGGCCCCCTGGTACCGCGCCGGCAACCTTTTGACGTAATTCGGTTACCATAGCGCAAAGGAGAGCGACTCATGCACAGCAGACGCGATTTTGTCTACACACTGGCCGCGACGCCGCTCGCGGGCGCGCTCGCCGTGACGGCAGCCGCCGCCCCCGAGAGCGCGAAGGGCGAGATTCGCAACCGGCAGTCCGGCATGGCGTACCGGCGGCTGGGCCGGACGAACTTGCTGATCTCGGAAGTGGTCATGGGCGGCAATACCATCGCGCCCGACAATTACGAGCACGTCCTCGGCGCGCTCGATCGCGGTCTGAATTACCTCGACACCGCGGCAGCATACGGGCGCGGACGCAGCGAGGAAGGCTACGCCCGCGTGATCAAGGCGCGCGGCCGCGACCGGTTTTTCCTCAACACCAAGATCAGTCCCTGGGACATCAACCGGAACGAGGTCTACCACAAGATCTTCGAAAGCCTGTCCGCATCCGAGCAGAAGAAGCTGCGCTCGGCGGCCCTGGATGACATTGCGAAGCGCAAGGTTGACGATCCCGATTACCTCGTTAATTACTTCAGCGGGCAGCGGGTGGAGCTGGATGCCTCGGCACTCGCCAATGTGATGGAGAAGACCTACGGGCGGCAGGTGGATCGCGGCAGGAACTACCGGCAGATCATTCTCGATTCGCTCGACGCCAGCCTCAAGCGGCTGGGGACCGATCATGTCGATCTGATGATGTGCCCGCACGGCGCCAGTACGCCTTACGAGCTGCTGAACTATCCCGAGATCTTCGATGCTTTCCAGGCGCTGAAGAAAGCGGGTAAGGTGCGGTTCCTGGGTGTCTCGGCGCATACCGATCCGGCGGGCATCCTCAAAGCGGCGGTGGACGCGAAGGTGTACTCGGCCGCGATGGTCGCCTACAACGTGGTCAACGGCGCGCGCGTGCGGGCCGCGATCGACCGCGCGAAGAAGAACGACGTGGGCGTGATCGCCATGAAGGTGGCGCGGCCGGTCCACACCGGGCGAACACCCGCGGCCCCACCCGAGCGCGTGCGCCTCATCGAACAGGCGCTGCCCGGGCCGTTGAAGACGCCGCAGAAGGCCTACGTCTGGGCCCTGCGCAATCCGAATCTCACGGCCGTGATCTCGGAGATGATCACCCGGCAGCATGTGGACGATAACCTGGCACTCGCCGGCCGCAAGGCCTGAGTCCGCCGCGCCGCTCCTGGTACCCCACCGATATGCCGCACCCCCATCGGAGCCGGGTGAGCTCCGGAGGGCTTGACGGCAGCGATCTCCGGAGGTGGACGGCCGCATGGGGATGAGCCGCCGCTCTGCTGAAGGTTCGTGAGCCCCGGTGAACTCCGGTGAACTCCTAGGGGGGTTGACAAGATAAGCGGCTTCCTTACAATTAGGGAATATTTGCTGTTATGGAGAACGCCTGCACCCACAGCCGAACGGAAATGATCGCTCGGCGCGACGGAGTCGACTACGTCCGCTGCAAGGACTGCGGCCAGGTCTTTGAAGCCGAGGACCTCGATCCCGTAGCGCTCTCGGAAGAAGAGTAATCCGCTCACCTCCCCGGAGGACCGCGGCTGGTAAGAATTACCCGATCGCGGCCCGCCCAGAAAGGGGCAATCCCGTGTGGGGTGTGCCTGGCACGGCAAAGCGGGGCGATTCCGCCGCGCAGTTCTGGAACCCCGCTTGCACCATTGCTTCAGGGGGGAAGTTGCCATGAAGACAGTGTGTGCCGCTTTCCGTGACTACAATGACGCAGAAGCCGCCGTTCACGATCTGGTGAAGCGCGGGCTGCAGCGCGACCAGATCAGCCTGATCGCGTCGGACCGCACGGGAGAGTACGCCCGGCGCGCCGGGTTGGGCGCCGAGGTCGGGCCGGGGGTGGGGACGGGCGCGGCATTGGGTGGCGCGGCCGGCATGATCCTCGGCATTGCGGCGTTGGCGATTCCGGGCATAGGGCCGATTGTGGCGGCGGGGCCGCTCGCCGCGGCGCTGACGGGCGCGGGCATCGGCGCGGCGGCGGGCGGCATTGTCGGCGCGCTCTCCGACATCGGTATTTCCAAAGAGACCGCGGACTCATACGCCGAGGCGGTGCGGCGGGGCGGGACGGTGCTCGCCGTGCGCGCCGACGGCGAGGATACGGCGGCAGCGGAATCGGTTTTGGAACGTCATGGCGGCCTCGACATCGAGAAGCACGTAGGCGAGTGGCGGAACCAGGAGTGGACGGGCTTCGATTCCGGCGCTGCGGACGCGACGGCCGGCGACGAAGGCAGCCCGAGCGAATGGGGGCCGCGCAGCAGGCGCGCAGAATCGGAGTTGGCCACCGGGCGCCGGAATGTTCGCGTCTACGACCCCGAGATGAGCGTCGCTCCCGATATCGCCGATCCCGAGCTGCAGCGCGAGTACGAGTTGCACTACAGCCGGATCACGAGCTATGACAGGTTCGCGGATGCCTACCGCTTCGGCTACACGCTCGCGACCGACAGCCACTACGCTGATCGAGACTGGGCCGAGGTGGAAAAGCAAGCCCGGACCCGCTTCGAGCAGGACTCGCGCGGTGACTGGGGCAAGATGAAGGACGCCGTCCGCGCCGGTTGGAATCGCGTGCGCGGCATCGCCGGCTGACCCCGATCGAAAAACAGTGTTCAGGCGGCGAACGGAATTTCGACGCTCGCACCGCACAAGCATCCAATCGCAGCAAAGCTCTGAACGAGTTGCCGTTCAGACCAATGCCAGTGTAGTGCAATCACAGGATTGCCCCGGATGCGATAGACTGTTTTCGCGAATACAACTGGTCGCGTGCAGATTCGCGCTCGAGGCGAGCGGAAGGGTGAATACCTGAGCCGGCCCGGGACGGGGCCCGATGGAACCACTGTTCTGGCAGTTTGTGAATCGAACTTCCGAAACGGAGTTCATCTTCGCGCTGTTTCATCTGCTGCTCGCCTGTCTCGGGCTGCTGATCGTGCTGAGCTGGCTGCGGAAGCGGCTTGCCGGTCTCAGTCGCCGCGCACAGTCTTTGCTGGCGGCCGGCTTCGCGCTATTCGCGCTGCAGTTTGGCCTGACTACCTATTACCTGGCTGATGATTTCTTTTTCGGCCGCCTCTGGAATCGCGTCCTGTTCCTGGAGATCGCGCAGGCGCTCGAGGGAGCAGCATGCCTCCACGTCAGCGCCGGCCTGTTTCTCTTATTCAAACCGGCTTCATTTCAACGGGCGATCCGTTGGGTGATCGCGGGGCTTGTGGCGATCAGTCTAGTCCTGCTGCTCGACGGCATGCTGGCTTCCGGCGCCGTGACGCCGCCCAACAACGCGTTTCACCCGTGGGCCGTGTCTGCAATCGCGCTCGTGTCCGCGGCGGCGTTAGGCCGTACAGCATTGCTGCTGATCCGGCTGGCCGAAAGATCGGCGCACCTGTCCGTCTTGGCCCTGGTGCTGCTCTTCAGTTCAGTGGCACTGCATCAGATTCACCTGTACTGGAATTCGCGGTGGTCGGCAGTCGGATGGCACATCGAACAGCACCTGGTCTCGTTCGGCCTCGTAGCATTCGCCTGGGCGCTCGGTGAGCGGTCGGCGAATCTATTCGACCGAGTCTTTGTGCGCCTGAACCTCACTTTTATCGTGCTTGCGAGCGTGATGATCCTGAGCACGGTCGGCATGGAACGCGTGCAATACGCGAAGCTGACCGAGGAGCGCTCGCTCAGCCTCGCGGAATTTCTGCGCGGGCATCTGACGTATTACAGAGGCAAGGGCGAGGACCTCGATACGATCCTGCAGCATGCAGAAGTATTGAGACGGATTGTGGTCGGGTTCGGCGAACTGCCCGACTTCCGCCGGCTGGAGATCTTTCTCGGCGGCGAGCATGCCGTGTTTTTCTACCATCCGGACAGAACCATGACCGAGGAGATCACGGCCCGGACACGTTCGGCTCCCGAGATTCAGCAGCTTGCGGCGAATGAAGAGCTCCCCGCCGTCACCACGTTTCAGATGGTTCACCTCCCGGTTCATTCCGAACATGGAAGCGGAGACTGGATCGAATTCTACGGAGGAATGGAACACCTGAACCAGCATCTCGGGAGTTACATCGTGGTCATCTATTCGCTGTTCACGATCATGGTCGGCGCTTCGGTGGTGGTCGTCGGCATCATCGTACGCAACGCCGACCAGTCAATCCAAAAGCAGCATGCCGAAATCGAAGGCATCGAGCGGCAACTCGCACAAGCGGCGAAACTCGCCTCGATCGGTGAGCTGGCCGGAGGCGTTGCGCACGAGATCAACAACCCCGTCACGGGCATCCTGTCGATGGCTACACATCTCGTGACGAAGCGGCGCGACACGGGACTGACCGACCGCGACCGCCAGGACCTGGAGCTGATCGCGCGGGAAGCTCAGCGAATCACCGATATCGTGATGAAGTTGTTGACCTTCTCGCACCAAAGCCGGATGGAGTTCGTGTTTGCGGATGTGAACACGATCGTGGAAAACGCGATTTCGCTCGTGCAGTTGCGATTGCGGAACACCCGGATCGTTCTCAAGCGTGAACTGGCGCGCGGGCTGCCGCGCATCCTCTGCGATCTGAACCGGCTCGCCGAGGTTTTCGTAAATTTGATGAACAATGCGATCGATGCCATGCCTTTGGGCGGGGTCCTCACCATACGCTCGGAAGGGGCGGACGCAGGGATGGTGCGGGTTGCAATCAGCGATACAGGGACGGGAATAGAGGCAGCGGAGCTCGACCGGATCTTCGATCCTTTCTTTACGACAAAAGAGCCAGGCAAAGGGACGGGTCTCGGCTTGTCGATCAGTCACGCGATGTCAAGACGGCGCCCGGCCAGGGCAGCACCTTCTCCGTAATTCTCCCGGAAGGAACACAATTGCATGCCGAAGCGCATTCTGGTGGTGGATGACGATCCCGGAATCCTGCATAGCTGCCGGAGCATTCTGACGGACGAGGGGTACGATGTCGAAACCGTAGCTGACGGCAGCGGCGCGCTCGCGAGGCTCCGGCGAGCCGCTTACGACCTTGCACTCATCGATCTGAAAATGCCGGGACTCGGCGGTGTCGAGACATTGGAAGCGGCCAGACGCATCGATCCCCTCCTTGTGGCGATCATCTTCACCGCCTACGGCACCATTGAAACCGCCGTGGAAGCAATCAAGAAGGGAGCCTTCAACTACATCAGGAAACCGTTCACGGCGGCGGGTCTGATTGATGCAGTGGAAAAGGCGCTGATACACAGCGCGGCATTGCGGCAGTCCGGAGGCGGCCGTGAGGGGAGCGCCGGCGATGAGATTGTGGCCGCCAGCCCCGTCATGGAAGAGACTTTGCAGACGCTTCGCAAGGTTGCGGGGAGCGACGCAAACGTGTTGATCGCCGGAGAAAGCGGCACGGGCAAGGAGCTGGCAGCGCGTTTCATCCATCTGCACAGCCGGCGATCAGGCCGGCGGCTCGTCGCCGTCGACTGTGCAGCTATTCCCGAGAATCTGCTGGAAAGCGAGCTCTTCGGCTATGAAAAGGGTGCATTCACGGGCGCCGCGACCGGGAAGCGCGGCTTGCTGGAGCAGGCGGACGGCGGCACGCTGCTGCTCGATGAAATCGGTGAGATGAGCCTTGCGCTGCAGGTGCGCGTACTGCGGGCGCTACAGGAACGTGCGTTCCGACGCCTGGGGGCCGAGAAACTGATCACAGTTGACATGCGCATCCTGTCCTCGACCAATCGGGATCTCGATGCCGAGATCCGGGCGGGGCGCTTCCGCAGCGATCTGTTTTTCCGGCTTAACGTCGTTCATGTTCGGATGCCTCCGCTGCGGGAGAGGGGAGCTGATATCCTGTTGCTCGCCTGCCATTTTCTGCAGGCGCATGCGGGCAAGCTCGATCGCAAGGCGATGACTCTCGGACCGGAAGCCGTGGAGATTCTCGCATCGTACAACTGGCCTGGGAACGTGCGCGAACTGCAGAACGTCATCGAACGTGCCGTGGTGCTCAACGAAGGCGGGGTCATCGGGCGCGGCGACCTGCCCGAATATGTGGTCGGCGCCGTCGGACAGGTCGCGACAGACTACAAAAGCGCCCGGGCGGCGTGGATCGAAACCCAGGGCAAACAGTACTTTCGCGAGCTTCTGGCGCGGCACAACGGCAACGTGTCCAGCGCCGCGCGCGAAGCGCGCATCAGCCGGAAATGTTTTTACGAAATGATGAAGCGCTTCGAACTGGAGCCCAAAAGGAAGGCCTCGGATACTTAAAATCCCGCGTTGTTTCCATCCGGTAACACCCGCTATCGATTGCAAAACAATAGTGATTCGAGCCGGCTCCTCTGAAGTGTTACCGGCGCGTAACACATGGTGAGCGAACTTGGCAGGCTTTGCGCCCCCTTGATCTTTGTTTTCTGTTGCTTAGCCGATTCCACTTGCCTGGTCCGAGACTTGCTTGGGAGAGAACCGGATTGAGCCGTAACCATCGCCTCTGCACGCAGACCAGCGGTGACCGGCCGCAGGAGCGAGGACGCATGAACGATATAGCTATGAGGAGTACGTTGCGGCCGCGGCTGAGCGCCGCGGCTTTGCTGCTGGCGGCTATCGCAGTCGCTCCAGCGCGGGCGCAAACCGCCGGTGAGATCAAGCCGGTGCCGATGATCACGGGCTACGGGGGTGTTTTTGCCAATTTCCAACCCGGCCAACAGAGCGTAAATCCGACGATCACGCCCGTCCTGCTGGTCCCACTCGGGCAGAAGGCGCTGGTCGAAGCCGAGTTCGAGACGGAAGGAGAGTGGAATCGCACGGGCGGCGTATGGGGGCCGAGAACCGTGGAAAAAGGCATCGAATACGTACAACTCGACTATTTTGCCAACAAATACGTCACCGTCGTCGGGGGCCGTTTTTTGACGCCGTTCGGCGTTTTCAACGAGCGGCTGCATCCGATCTGGGTCAAAGATCTGATGAACGCGCCGCTGATTTTCGGGCTCGAACACGGCTCGGGTATGGGTGGGATGCTCCGGGGCGGAATCCCGTTGAGTCCCTCCGTGAATCTCAACTACGCCAGTTTCTTCTCTGCGAACTCCACGAATACGCTGATGGAATCGGAACGGTCCGCCGGCGGCCGGTGGAGCCTGTTCCTTGCGAAGCGCAGGATTGAAAGCGGATTCTCTTTCAAGCGCAATCTGGGGGACGAGCGGTTCAACTCTTACGGAGGTGATGCCACCTGGAATCTGACTCGTGTCCCGCTTACGTTTCGCAGCGAATACGCGCACGCCACACTCGGCAGCGGCTATTGGGTGGAGGCGAGCTACCGGACCGTGCGCATTTCGCGCTGGCGCCCGCTCTTCCGGCGTTTGCAGATTGTTGCTCGCATGGAGCAATTCTTTGCTCCGAAGGAAGCAGAGGAGGGGCATGCGGAAGAGGAAGAGGAGGGAGAAGAGCTTGCCATGATGGGGCCGGAACCCGCCGGACACGGTCATATGGCGGAGCTCCCCGAGCACAACACCAGGCGGCCGATGGCGGGTTTCAACTATTACTTCAAAGATGGCCTGAAAGGCAGTTTCGCCTGGGGCCGCGAGATGACGCCGGAGGGCAACCAGAACGTGTGGTCCGTGGGACTGGCCTACCGGTTCGGGTACTGAGAAGGAGGTTACATGAAAACGACAGCCGGATTATTCGCGGGACTCACACTGATCGCGGCGCTGGCGGCGAAAGAAGTCACTGTGTCGGCGAACAAGCCAACTCAGCCAGGAATGGCTGCTTCGGCGGCGATCACGGCGGCGATTCCGACTCCAATCGATGGCGACGAGGCGTATAAGGCCAATTGTTCTCGCTGCCATCTACCGCCGCGTAAATTTGCTCCGAAAAAGATGGCCACGATCATGATGCACATGCGCGTGCGCGCGAATCTCACGGCCGCGGAAACGGATGCCATCTTGAAGTATCTGACGCAGTGAGCTGCGCCTCCTGTGACGTTAGTTTTTTGAAGGAGACAGTCTTTATGGTGGTAGTCAAACGGCTCGGCACCTTAGCTTTACTCGCGGCCTCCGCTTCGGCGGGGATTGTTGCGGCCGCGTCACCCCGCATCATTGAAATCGTTGCCGACAAGGATAACCGGTTCAAAATCGTGGGAAGCAAGAAGCCGATCATCACTGCGCACGCGAAGGAAGTGCTGCGGTTGAGGATCATCGCGCATAAGGGGAGCGAGATGGATAAAGACGGCACGGTTCACAGTCTGACCATCAAGCAACTCAAGGATCAGGGATGGGACCTGCGGGTGAAGGAAGGCACGCACGAGTTTGCAGTCGTTGCGCCTCCGACACCCGGGGAGTACACCATCGAGTGCGCCGTCAAGTGTGGCGACGGCCACGACGATATGCGCATGAAGCTGTTGGTGCAGTAACCGGGGTGGGACCAGGTCTATGAGCTCGACGCGGCGGGGTTTCGTTCAATCGCTGATGCGCGGCAGCGCCTGGGCGGCGGGTAGCTGGCTGGGGGTTCGGTCGTTAGTCTCGGCTTTGAATAACCGGGAGTTGCCGGAACGGGCGCTGGCGCCGACGAACCAGAAATGGGTGATGGTGAACGATCTCGCCAAGTGCGACGGCTGCCGCGACTGCACCAAGGCCTGCACCAAAATGCATTTCGTGCCGCCGCAGCAGGAGTGGATCAAGGTCTATGAAATCACCGGCAATTCCGCGGCGGGCTCGTACTTTCTGCCACGTACCTGCATGCACTGCGACAACCCGCCTTGTGTGCGCGCTTGCCCCGTGGGCGCTACGTACAAGCGAACCGACGGCATTGTTCTCATGGATCAGGACCGGTGTATCGGCTGCCGGAACTGCATCGCGCAGTGTCCGTATTCGGCACGCTCTTTCAACTGGGGGGAGCCACCCCACACGCCGGAAGAGCTTGCCCATAAATACGATGTCGAAACCAACTACCCGCACCGTAAGGGCGTTGTCGAAAAATGCATTTTCTGCCCGCATCTGCTGCGCGCGGGTAAGCTGCCTGCCTGTGCGGCTGCCTGTAAGATGGGGGCCATTTACTTCGGCGACGAGCTGGAAGATGCGGTGACGAACAGCAAAGGCGAAACCATGCAGCTTTCGAAAATCGCCGAGAACGGCGCCGGGTTCCGGCTGATGGAGGACCTGGGCACCGAACCGCGGGTCTATTACCTTCCGCCGGTTAACCGGAAGTATGCATCGCCCGAGGAGAAGCGCAGACACGACGCCGGACTTGCGTGATCGCCCGCGGCCCGCGAGAGCGCCGGCAGCGCCTCAGAGAATTGCCGAGCAGCGAGGCGTGGTGAGGGTTCGGTATTGAAGTCATGAGTGAACGATGAACCGACGCGAAACCAATCTACTGCAAACGTTGACGCACTCAGGGCCCGCCTTTTACACCTGGATCGCATTTCTTGGCGCCGTGATTAGCTGGGGCATATTCGCCTATATCCTGCAATTGCGGTTCGGGTTGATCGAGACCGGTATGGGCGACCAGATCTCCTGGGGGCTATACATAACGAACTTCGTCTTTTTCATCGGCATCAGCCACGCCGGGACCTTGATCTCGGCGATTCTGCGTGTGACCGACGCCGGCTGGCGGCGGCCAATCACGCGCATGGCCGAGGGGATCACGGTCGTCGCTCTCTGCATCGGCAGTGCGATGGTGGTGGTGGATATGGGCCGGCCCGAGCGGCTGTTCAACGTCCTTCGGTATGGCCGCATCCAGTCTCCGATTTTGTGGGACGTGCTCGGCGTGACCACGTACCTCACCGGTTGTGTTCTGTACTTTTACCTGCCGCTCATCCCGGATCTCGGCATTCTTGCCTCGGATCGCGGCCTGCCGGCAGCGAGACGAAAGTTGTATTCGGTGCTGTCGCTCGGCTGGACGGGAACGCCCACCGAGTGGAAATTGCTCGAGAAGGCCATCTCGGTGATGGCCGTCTTCATTATTCCGCTGGCGATCTCCGTTCACACCGTAGTCTCCTGGATTTTTGCTATGACCCTGCGCCCCGGCTGGGACAGCAGCATCTTTGGTCCGTACTTCGTCGTGGGCGCGATTTACTCCGGCGCGGCGGCGGTTATTCTGGCCATGTGCATCTTCCGCCGCGTCTTCCATCTCGAGGACTATCTCGCACCGGTTCACTTTCGCAACCTGGGTTGGCTGTTGCTTTCGTTTTCAGGTCTCTACCTGTACTTCAACATCAACGAATACCTGACGATCAGCTATAAGTTCCAGGAGGGCGAGAAGCGGCTGCTCACGCAATTGTTCGAGGGGCCGTTTTCCACTTATTTCTGGGCCGGGCAGGTCACCTGCATCCTCATCCCGTTTGTCTTACTGGTCGCGGTTCTCGCCGTCAAACGGTGTGAACCGTTCCTGATTCCCGTGCTGGGACTGGCTTCTTTTCTTGTGATCCTGGGGGCGTGGATCAAGCGCTTCGTCATTGTCGTGCCGACGCTCGCGAGTCCCTTTCTGCCGGCGCAAAGGCTGCCGGAGAAGTGGATGCATTACTCGCCCTCGTGGGTCGAGTGGTCGATTACGGCAGCCGCATTCGCCGCCTTTCTGCTGTTGTATACGGTTCTCGCGAAGCTGTTTCCGGTTGTCTCGCTGTGGGAGACTCGGGAAGCGGAACCGGCCGATGTCGAACATGGCACAGAGGCGGTTGGGGCCTTTGGGCCGCGCAACTGGGGTCCGGTGGCGACCGCAGTTCTTTTGTGCGTGCTAGGCGGCGGATTGGCCCGCGGCGAAACCGCAGCCAAGAATAAGAAAATGGAGCCGCTGCCGGTGACCATCTCGGCAACCTGGAAGGCGCTGCCACCTGAAGCGCCTCTCCCGCAGCCGGCTACCGGGACATACTCCGCCAGGCACACCTTCCTTTTCTCCAAACCGCTGCCGGGTTTCTCAACCGGCCGCGCCAAGGCAGATGAGGTCGCCCCAGAGATGAGGCCGGTCGAGATTGAGGCACAAGCCCGGGATGCCAGAGGAGAGCCCCTGGCGTTTCAGGCGATCGGGTTTTCGCTAAAAGGCGCGCTCGGTACCCTCGATTTCGGCTCCCGGCCCAGCGACGGCGAAGGCAAGGTGAAGCTCGTCATTCGCGACCGGCGATACGGCCGCTACCCGGTGACGGTTTCTTTCGAAGGCGACGAGAGCCACCAGCCGGGACGAGCTACGGTGCTCGTGGACTTCGGACCCCGGCCGGCTCCGGCGCTGCCTGTCGCGGGCGTGCTGATTTCTCCGTACTTCAGCCCCGAGATCGGGTTGCCGTTCCTGTTCTTCTACGGGGTCATGTGGTGCGCTTTCGCCTACAGTTTCGGTTATCTCGTGCTGTGGCGAATGCGGCGCGAGCGCGCGCACCGGCGGCCGCTGTAACTGGCGAGCATGCGGCTCCGAGCATGCGGCCCGAGCAGCGCCTATACTGGAGGGAAAATGCAGGCTGCATTGCGGCGACTGATTCCCGCGTTGGCCCTGATGCTGCTGTGCCTCGCGGTTATGAGCGCAGCTCCCGAGGCGGTCGGCACGGTGAAAGGTCGGGTATCCGCAGCCGAGGAGAGCCGGGCCGGCGTCGTCTGGGTGGACGGCGTTTCCGGCGAATATCCGCCGCCCAAGCAACATGCCCTCATGGACCAGCAGAACCTCAGGTTCGTGCCGCACGTCCTCCCCATTCTTGTCGGTACGACCGTGGACTTCCTCAATAGCGATCCTCTGCTGCATAACGTCTTCTCGATCTCGCGGGCGAAACGATTCAACCTCGGCCTCTATCCGCGCGGGCAGGCGCCTTCGGTCACCTTCGACCAACCTGGTGTGATCGCGGTTCTCTGCAACGTACATCCCGAGATGGCCGCTTACATCGTAGTGCTGAGGACGCCGTTTTTCGCGCTGACGTCGGAAGACGGCAGCTTTTCCATTCACAATGTACCCGCCGGGGAGTACATCCTGCGCTGCTGGCTGGAGAACGGCAGCACGAAACAGCAAAGAATCTCGGTCCGGGCGGGAGGGGTCGAGACCGTTGCGTTCTAGTGTCTGCGCCGCGTTCCTTCTGGTTGCACTCACTCCGGCATTTGCGATTCCGCCTTTCTCGCGCAAGTACGAGACAAGTTGCATCACGTGCCACGTCGTCCCCCCAAAACTCAACGAGTTCGGCCGTGCCTTCAAGAACCTCGGCTACCGTCTGCCGGGCGATGACGCCGCACTGGTGAAACAAAAACCGGTGTCGTTGGGCGCTCCCGCCTGGAAGCAGATCTGGCCGGAGGGCGTGTGGCCCTCGAGCATACCAGGCGGTGAGTATCTCGGCTTCGTTGTGACCTCTAACTACTACGTAAACCCGAGCGCGAAGGTGACGAACGAGTTCGACGGCATCGGGGAGGTCGCTCTGGTGATGGGCGGGACCCTCGGCGAAAGCTTTTCGTTCTTTGGCGACCTCGGCTTGTTCGAGCAGGACCATGCGGGGGATGTCGCGCGACTGTTCATCCAGTACAATCATCCTCGGCATTACTTCAACGTGACGGCTGGCCAGTTCGAGCCCCGCGCCGCCGCGTTCTCAGATCATCTCCGGATTACACGGCAGACCCATTATCTTTTTGGCACCTTACCAACGATTCCGGCCGGCAACTTTTTCGGCTTTGCACCCCACCAGCGCGGCGTCGAGATCTGGGGAGCCAAAGAGGGCCGGCGAAAAAGTGGTGGACTCTTGTGGAGTTTTGGTGTCGTAAACGGAGAGTTCGGGGAATCCGCTCAGGAGTTGCGCGACTCGGCAGTCGGCCCGGTGCTTCGTGCACTGGAAGCGGCGAGGCAGGAAAACGGCGGCCGATTCGACGTCAACAGCGGAAAGGATGTTTACGTTCATGCGTCCTATAAAATCGGCGGTCTTGGCGTGCTGGGCTCCGGGACCGGCGGACCAGCGGCGGGGGCGGCCGCCTGGCGGGATAACTCGCTTACCCTGGGCGCGTACTTTTACCGGGGGACGACGGGGGCCTTCATGGGCAACGGCGGAGAACAGGTGTTTGCGAATAGCGGCAACACATTCACCCGCGCCGGCATCAGTTTCGACGCCTGGGTTTCCGACCTGAATGTCTTCGGCACGTGGCAGCGGAATCACGACCGGCTGAAGGATGGCCGTGCCTTCAATATCGATCTCCCAAGCCTCGAGGCCGATTATGTGCTGCCGTGGCCCTGGATCGTTCCGGCGGCCCGCTTCGAGTATATTCGCCCGGGTTTCGCGCGCCGCTTCAGCCGGTGGACGCTCTCGACCAGTTTCCTGATCAGGGCCAATGTGGTGCTCTCCGTCGACGGCACCATCAGTAAAACGGCGCCCACGCTGCCGCTATTCGATGACCGGTTCCGGGCTGCATTGCGGTTTTATTTCTGACCTGCCCGAAGGCGGAAGCAAGTCGGGCGGGCACAGGCTGACCGGGTTGAGGCGAGGTCGCCGTCCCGGCCGGACCCATTGGGCAGTGATCGAGCGGTGACGTACTCGCGGGGGCGGCCGGCGCGGACGCCATACGCCTGTGCGATTCTAAGTCGTAGTGAAGGACCACCGCAAATGGGCCGATGGGGGGCCGTTGCGCATCGTCGCCATCGGTGGCGGCACCGGGCTCTCGGTCCTTTTGCAGGGTCTCAAGCGCCGCATGTTCGCCGCAAACGCTTCGGCCCCCACCGCGATCGATCTGACCGCGGTGGTCACGGTTACCGATGACGGCGGCAGCTCGGGCCGTTTGCGCCGCGAATTCGACGTGCTGCCGCCGGGCGACATTCGCAACTGCATGGTGGCGATGTCGGAGGACGAGGCCCTGTTCTCGCGCCTGTTCCAGTACCGGTTCGAAGCGGGCCGGGGGCTGAAAGGGCACAGCTTCGGCAATCTGTTCCTCACGGCGCTCACCAATCTGACCGGCGACTTTGCGCACGCGGTGCAGTTATCCTCCGAGGTTCTGGCGATCTGCGGCCGTATCTTCCCCTCGACCGGGGCGAACGTCGGTTTGGAGGCGGAGCTCGAAGACGGGCACGTCGTTTCCGGTGAAACGAAGATCAGTAAATCGACATCGCGCATCCGGTCCGTTCGCCTGCGCCCGGAGAATTGCCGCCCGATGCCGGAGGCGCTGGAGGCGATCGCGGCCGCCGACCTGATCTCGTTCGGGCCCGGCTCGCTGTTCACGAGCGTGCTGCCAAACCTACTCGTGAACGGGATTCCCGAAGCGATCCAGGCATCGCCCGCGGTCAAGGCTTACTACGTCAATCTCATGTGGCAGCCGGGCGAGACGATCGGGTTCACCGCGTCCGACCATCTCCGGGCGATCTTTGACCACGCGGGCCTGCCGGTGGTCGATTACGCGATCGTCAATACGCGCCCGATCACCGCCTCGGCGAAGAGACGGTACGCGAGAGAGAAAGCCAAGCCCGTGGAGGTCGACATGGAGCGGCTGCTGGCTCTGGGCGTGCGAGTGCAGGGGGTGGAGTTGGCGACCGAATTCGGGACGGTGCGGCACGATCCGGCGGCGGCGGCCGAGACTGCGATACGGCTGGCCGAGGAGGGACGGCGCAAGCGGGCGGAGCGGCGGGCCACGGCCTGAGTTCGCGCGCCGGGGACGGCGAAAGCATGAGAGACGACCTGACAATCGTGATCCTGGCCGCGGGCCTGGGCACGCGCATGAAATCGCGCAAGGCGAAGGTGCTGCACGAGGCGGGAGGCCTGACGCTCATCGAGCACGTTGTCCAGACGGCGCTACAGCTCGCGCTGCCGGAACGCATTGTCGCGGTGGTGGGCCACCAGGCGGACGAGGTTCGCGCGAAAGTCGCGGGCGCGGGGATCGGCTTCTGCGTGCAGGCCGAGCAGCTCGGGACCGGCCATGCGGTCATGAGCTGCCGCGAGGCCCTGGCGCACCTGCCCGGACATCTCGTGGTGCTCTACGGCGACACGCCGCTGCTGGCGGCAGAGACGCTGCGCCGGCTGGTCGCACGCCAGATTGCCTCGGGCGCGGCGGCTACGGTCATCACCACCGAGCCCGGGGATCCCACCGGCTACGGCCGCGCCATCACCGACGATCATGGCGACCTGGTTGCGATTGTCGAGCACAAGGTGGCGACCCCCGAGCAGCGCGCCATCCGGCAGATCAATTCCGGCATCTATTGCTTCCGGGCGGACCTGTTGTGGAAGCACTTGTTGGAGATCCGCCCCAACCCCGTGTCGAAGGAGCTGTATCTCACCGATATCGTGGAGATCCTGCATGGCGCGGGCTACAAAGTAGCGTCCATGCCGCACACCGAGGCGAGCGAGCTGCTCGGGATCAACAACCGGATCGAGCTGGCCGCCGTGGATGAGGTCTTCCGGCGGCGCAAAGTCGAGCAGCTCATGCTCGACGGTGTCACGATCCAGAAGCCCGCTACTGTCATGGTGGATGCGGCGGTGCGGGTGGGCGTGGATACGGTCGTCGAGCCGTTTGCGCAGCTCCTGGGGAGCACCGCGGTGGGGACGGATTGCCGCATCGGCGCGGGAGCGATTGTCCGCGACTCACGATTGGCGGACGGCGTCCGGATCTGGCCGTATACGCTGATCAGCGACGCAGTGATCGAGGACGGCGCCAGCGTGGGGCCGTTTGCACGCCTGCGTGAGGGAGCGCACATGGAGCGCGAAGCGCACGTCGGAAACTTCGTCGAGCTGAAGCAGACGAAGCTGGGACGGAGGAGCAAGTCGGGGCATCTGTCGTATCTCGGCGACGCGGAAATCGGCGCGGGCGTCAACATCGGCGCCGGCACGATTACGTGCAACTATGACGGCGTGCGGAAGTCGAAGACAATCATCGGATCTCAAGTGTTCGTCGGCAGCAACGCCACGCTGGTGGCGCCTGTCGAACTCGGCGGCGGAAGCTACGTGGCCGCCGGTTCCGTGATCACCGATGCCGTTCCAGCGGATGCCCTGGCGCTCGGCCGCAGCCGGCAGGTGGTGAAAGAGGGATGGGCAAAGCGCCGGCGCGAGGGCGCCAAGGCGCTACCGGAAGTTTCACGGCTCCGTACGTAGCAGAAGATATCCGTGCCTCGCCGGGATGGTTGCCGGGAAGTGCGACACGTGCCAGTCCAGAATGCGCGGTGCGTTCTCGCGCGGCATCGCGCCGGCGTGGTTAAGATTTCTTCTTCGCCGGCCGGACGATGATGCGCATCGCGATGTCGCCCTCGTCTGTGGCCTTGAACCCCACCGTGACACGCACCTGGACGCGGAGCTTGCCTTCGACCTTCGTATCCGGGGTGATGACGAAGCTGCGATTCTCGGCGGGCTTGCCGAGCACCCTCCGGGCCACCACGATCCTGCCGTCAGGCAGCTCCGCAACCGTGCCGGAGAAGAACTCGTAGACGGAAGCGGCCGGAGAAGGTGGCGTCTGATCCTGGGTCGCGAGAGCCAGGGTCGTCAAAGACACAGCCACACTAAGGGTTCGGAGGAGCCACACTTGTCAGAATATTGGATGCGCATGAACGCCGCGTGAAACGAGAATTAAAGTTCGTTCATGGCGGCGTGAGCCTGGCGAGCCGACCGCCCGGGAGATCATACGCAAAGCACGGAGCGCGGGAACTTAAACGCACCGTCAATCAGGCAGTCCGAAAACGAACAGCCCGCTGCCGGCGGCGATTGCCACGCGCTGGCGCCCCTGGCTCTCGAACGAGATCGGGCTGGCGATGATGCGGCCGCCGAGGTTGCGGTGCCACAGGTCGGCGCCTCGCGCTGCGTCGAGCGCCTTGAAGTATCCCTCTTCGGTGCCGGCGAACACCAGTCCGCCCGCGGTCGACAGCAGTCCGGCCCAGGGCGGCGTGAGCATGCGGTGCTCCCAGAGCAGGCGGCCGGTGGCGGCCTCCAGCGCGCGCACGGCGCCGTAGGAGTTTTCGTCCATGTCCACGTCGCGGAAATGGCTTCCTTGGAAGCGCGTGCCGGGATTGTGCTGCGCCTCCCCGATGTAATACAGGCTGCTGCCCTCGCGCACGGCGACGAAAAAGGTCCCGGTCTCCGGGTTGTAGGACGGAGACATCCAGTTCGTTGCGCCCGCGACCATCGGGTAGACGCGGTTGCCGTCGGGCTTCGGGTCGGCGCCGGGCAGCCGGGCGGGCCGCCCCCGGTCATCGATCTCCTTGGCCCAGGTCTGACGGGCGAACGCGCTGGCGTGCAGGAATTCGCCGGTCTGGCGGTCGAGCACGTAATAGAAGCCGTTGCGATTGGCGGTCAGCAGAAGCCTGCGGGGCCGGCCGCGAAAAGGGAGATCGGCGAGGACCATGATCTGGGTGGCGTCCCAGTCGTGCACGTCATGCGGAGTGAACTGGAAGTGCCAGCGGCGGCGGCCGGTGTCGGGATCGAGCGCCACCACGGAATCGGAGAACAGGTTGTCACCCTGGCGCACGTCGCCGTTCCAATCAGGGCCCGGGTTGCCCGTACCCCAGTAACTCATATTCAGTGCCGGGTCATAGCTGCCGGTGATCCAGATGGGCGCGCCGCCGGTTTTCCAGGATTCGCCGGTCCAGCTCCCGTGGCCGAACTCTCCGGGGCCGGGAACGGTGTGAAAGCGCCAGAGACGCCGCCCATCTTCGACGCTGTAGGCGTCAATGAACCCGCGGATGCCGTACTCGCCCCCGGCGACACCCACCAGCACCTTGTCCTTAACCACCAGCGGCGCGTGCGTGGCTGAGTAGCCCTGGCGGTAGTCCGCCATCTCGGTGTCCCACAGCAGGCGGCCCGTCTTGCGATCGAGCGCGATCACGTGGGCGTCGAGCGTCGCCATAAAAAGGCGGTCGCCGAGCAGGGCAAACCCGCGATTCACCTGTCCGCAACAGACATTGATCTTCGGCGGCAGAGCCCGGCGGTACTCCCACAGGCGCGCTCCGCTCGCCGCATCCAAAGCAAACGCATCGTTGGGCGGAACGGTGATGTACATGATGCTGCCGGCGACGAGCGGCGTGGTTTCGAACTTCTCGAGAATGCGGGCCTGGAACGCCCACTTGAGCTCGAGGCGGGACACGTTGGCGGCGGTGATCTCGCGGAGGCGGCTGTGGCGGTGGCCCTGATAATTCTGCGAATACATCAGCCAGTTGCCCGGCGCGCGATCGGCATTCAGCAGGTCTTCGAAAGACACTTGAGCCAGGGCCAGCGCCGGGACCAGAAATGCGAGCGTCTTCAAGGGCGGCCTCCCGCGCTCCGCTGGGCGCATAGAAAACTGAGCAGGTCGTCGAGATCGGCGGGCGCGAGCGCTCCGCGGTAGCTCGGCATCAGCGAGCGCGGGGGCCGCTCGACTCGCTGGAGATCTTTCCTGGAGAAGGAGCGGATTTCTTCGCGCGCGTCCATCAGGTGAACCGTGTAGTCGTCTTCCCTGAGCAGGATGCCCTCGACGCGGCCCCCGGGCGTATTGGCAGCCACCGTACGATAGCGTTTCGCGATCTCCCGGTCCGGATCGAGAATCGACTCGCGAAGCTGGTCGCGGGAGCGCGCCGCGCCGATGCCGGTCAGGTCCGGACCCAGCCGCCCTCCTGACATCCCGAGCGTATGACAGCGCGCGCATGCGTGGCGGGCATAGAGCTCGCGGCCGCGTCCGGCGTCCCCCGGCATGTCCTCACACGCGACTGCGCTCGGCTTTTCGAGGGTGCGGACAAACGCCAGGATCTTCCAGACGGTGTCCTCGTCCATCCAGAGTCCCGGCATCTCCGTGCCCGGTATGCCGTTGGCGATGGTGCGGAACATCTCGCGGTCGGAGGAGCCGTGGCGCCGCAGCGGGCTGGCCAGCCGCGTGCCACGTCCGGAAGCGCCATCCATGCCGTGGCAGTTCACGCAATAAAAGCGGTAGAGGCGGCGGCCCTCGACGGCATCCTGCGGAGACCGGTACGGATTCTCGTCCTGCTGCTGCGCTCCGGCGGACAGAGTGAATACGATCACGACCAGGAGATGCTTGCCCACTGAGGAGAAATTATATCCGCACGAAGCGTGGTTTCCGGCCGGAGCACGGTTATCCGCGGCCCTTACGCGGCACCTCGCGGAGACTGCGATGAGACCACGCGCTGTACGCGCGGCCGCTCGGAGGAGCGACGCTTGTCAGAATATTGGACGCGCATGAACACGAGTCGGCCGCCGCTCGGAGGCGCCGTTGTCACTTGCTCAGGCAACCGGCACCACTGGATTGAAGGTTTATTGGTGAATCACAATGCTTCCGCCGCCGATCGCAAGATCGGGGTCGGCATCGTTCGCCGCGCCCATCTTGTTGTCATAGATCACGGCTCCCTCGCCGCCCTCGCCCGTCTTGTTCCAGATCTTGATCCGGAACTTATCCACGCCGCCGCCACCTGGAGACTGACCGTCAATTGCGGTGATCAGAAAGCCGTAGTCTCCGGCGCCGTTGATATCGCCAGAACCTTTGAATTGTGCCCGCGCGCCGGCGACCACCAGCCATTCATAACTGAGGCTATGAAACCGGAAGTCGGCCGTTCGGAACTGGAATTCGGTGTTCCCGCTCGGGATTTGTGCACCGGGCAAGTACTTGGAAACGAAGCCGAAGGTTGCCTTACCGGACAGCTCCGGATTGGAAGCGTAGGCTCCAACGGGCGACTGGATCCAGCCGCCCCCGGTGACAAAGCCGGCGGACGGATCGTAAACCGGAAGATACATGCACTCGGGCGCGCCCACGTTGTTCACCGCATCCGTGCCGCGGATGCAAAGGTTTCGCACGCCCGCCGTCGTGAACGCAGGGAGGTTAAATGAGACTGGAGCGGAAGCTGACGCGAACGGTCCAGTCTGATCGGACCATGTGAGGCCACCATCGGGGCTCAGCTCAGCGAGCTTGATGTTGGACTTGCCGGTTGTTGTGTCGTCGACGATTCCGCCGAGAACGACCGCAACGCCCACCGGGGCCGGGTCGGGATTTGCGGTCAGATTGAGCGTTCGCGGTCCGGTGGTATCAGTGACAGGGCGGCATTTGCCTCCAGGTCCCGCGGCGTAGATCGAGCGGATTTCCGTGGTCGACAACCCGCGATCAAAGATCTCCACCTCATCAATCAGCCCGTTATAGTAGCGGTCCGGGTGCGCCGGATCATGACCGATGTGCAGCTCGCCTTCTCCCGGGGTGATCGTGCCGCCGGGGCAATACGTGCGAATCGGGTTGCCATTTACGTACACCGTGTTGCATCCACCCGCAAACACGCCGGCGACGTGTGTCCAGGCGTCGAGAGGCGCAGGTCCGGTATAACAACCCTCCCAGCCTCGCCCCAGCACGTGAATCCAGAGGCAGATGTTGGGGATGTTCCAGAACTCCAAGGCGTAGCCGTTGTCGTCCCCCGGACCTACTTTCTTGACCACGGGCGCGACTCCGTTGAGCGGCGCGCGGGGCTTGATCCAGGCGTCAATGGTGATCGCCGCCGATGGCTGGATGCTTGGATGGTGGGGCACACGAACAAACCCTGTGGCGCCGTCAAGGTCGAAGGCCTGTCCCACCATGCCCGCGGCGTAAGAGGACCCTCCCTCCAAGGTTCCGTGATTGTTACCGGCGCTGTCGTTGGCGTTCCCGTCGGCCGTCCACCAGGCCACCATGCCGGGCGGTGGCGGGACGCAGTTCGGCGGCGTCGTTACAGTCAAGGCAAGAGTCCGCTCGCTGAAGCGGCCGGCAGAGTCGGTGACGCGCGTGGTAAAAGTGGAGCTGCCGGCAGCCGCCGGGGTTCCGCTGATCACTCCCGAACCGGTATTGAGCGACAGCCCGGCCGGCAGCGTGCCGAAGGTGATCGCAAAACCGTAAGGCGGGACTCCCAAAACCGGCTTCAGCGATTGCGAGTACGAGTTGCCTGCCTGCCCGTCCGGAAGACTCGCGACGTTTATGATCGGTATGTTCGTGCACTTGCCGGCGGTGCCCGCCGAATAGATTGCCGCGATCTCCGCTGCGGTCAACGCCCGGCTGTAAATGTCTACTTCGTCTATGTTTCCCGTGAAAAACTCACCAGGAGCGGTAAGGCTCCGGCTGCCGATTACCAGATTTTCCGCCGATGGGACGATGGCGCCGCTGACCGCCCGGCTGGCGTTCAGCGCTCCATTCAGGTAGATCTTCTCGCTCGCGCCGTCATAGGTGGCTGCAACGAAGGTCCAGACGCCCACGGGAATCGAAACCGTCGAGTTCAGCTCGCGGCTGAAGTCGTTCGTCCAGAACTCGAGCTGCTGGGATTCCTCGGCCCCTCGGATCCTGAGATCATATGAGGCGTACGGTGAACTCCAGGAGAGTCCCGCCGGTTTCGAGACGATGGTCCGCACCGAGTTGGGAGAGGGCAAACTGGTGACCGTCCCAAGAGGGCGAATCCAGGCCGTTATCGTGATGCCACCGGTGGGGTTCAAGGTTGCGGAGTTGGGCACGCTGACCGTGTCATCCACTCCGTCAAAGCTGAAACCCTGCCCTACTTGCCCGGCAGCGAACCCGGCCCCGCCTTGCAGCGTACCGTGGTTGGCGTTGAGCAGGTCCGAGGCATTTCCCTCGGCCGCCCACCAGGCCGCCATGCCCGCCGGCGCCAGGGAGCACGTTTGAGCACGTGCGGCGGGGGTTCCGTAGACAACTGCCAGAATAAGCACGCCGGCACCGGCTGCGAGATGGTTCCTCATTGATTCCTCCTGAAACAAGGGCACAGCCTGATCCCAGAGAGCGCCCAAACCGCCTCCGCAGACATGGGCCGGTTCCCGAAAGCGGGTAAATCTCGTGTAATGCGCCCTTCTCAAGAGCGTGCGAAGGCCGCATCTGCGACGGCTGCGCCCCAGGCGTGTTTTTTGACTAACGCCCCGGTGCAGGGACCTTCGCGAAGATGCACCTGCGGTGCGACCACTGCAGCTCGCGACAAACTATGGTCAGGAATGCGGATCGATTGTAGCGTGGGAACCAGCGGCTCAGCAAGTAAAGACAGGTTACTTGGAACCGAAGTTTACGGTAAACGGAAGGGTTGAGTGGACCAAATATTGGCGAGGTTCTCTGCAAGATTGATCACCAGGCGATCCCTGCCGGCTGAGATCCAACTGCCTTGCCACGGGTAGCGCTGGTTTCGATGGAAGTGATAGACAGGTTCCGCCGGACCAGCGGGCCTCCCCCGGCGCATCGGCTGGGACCAGATACAGCGAAATCCATCCCTGGTTGAGAAGTAATAAAGGCGTGCTCCGTCCGGCGACCAGTCAAGCGCCAGACTATACGGCTCATCGGTTATGTGAACCCAGGAATCTCGAGGCTCCAGTTGTTCGCCCAGGCGGGCCACAAAAGCAGACGAACCGCTGCGGCCCGGCAGAGTTGCCCGACGAGAGCAACAATTCAGCCCGGCGAGCCGGCCAATCCTTCAAGTGACCGCACCGTTTACACACCAGCCTGGCCGGACCACCTTCGACGGGGCGAATAAAGATCGACTTTCGCTCACCCACGTAGGCAACTCCCGTGCCATCGCGGTTCAGAATGGGGTCCTCTTCCCAGGCTGCATCCGAAGTCAGCGCACGCTCCTCGCCTGAGGTCAGGTCCTTCAGCCAGATGTCGGACCGGCCGTTGCGCTCGGACCTAAAGGCGAGTTTCGTTCCGTCGGCGCTGAGACTGCCGCGCGTCCCGTGGAAGCCTTCCTTCAGTGAGGAATCGCGTGTCACCTGTATGGGATCTCCCGAGGCTCGGCCGTTTTCGACAGGCAAAACCCAAAGGTGGTTGGCCTGATTCTCATTCGAAAGGACGAGCTTCCCCGTTCTCGATACACGGCCCTGCTGAAATCCGGGAGCGCCCAATACTTCAGCCACAGGTCCTCGAACGGAGAGTTCGGGCAAGGAGAGCGCAACGCTCCACAGGCTGCGGATTGGATAAATTGAGAAAAGGATTCTCTCTCCGATCCAATCGTCCGGGCAGCCGATCCATGCGGGCTGTGGCACTTTTTCCTTGCGCAGCAAATCCCCAAGCCCTACCTTCGTGGGAGAGGCTGGAGTCGTTGTGAACGGCGCTATCATCCAGTCCGCATCTGCCTTCGCGCGTGCCTCGATCCGGAAGAGCACATAACGGCCATCGGGCGACCAGATGGGGCAGCTTGCGGAGTGAAGATTGCCCGCGACTACCCGGCCAGATCCGCCCCCAAGAGGCGGGACAACGCGGACTGACGCCATGCCGCCGCTTTCGAGCGACGTGTAGACAATCCATGCGCCGTCCGGTGAGAATCGGGGAAAGAAACCGCCCGCCACAATCCGCCGCTGCTCACCGCCGGTTACGGGTATCAGGTAGATGCCGCCTCCGTCACGGAACGAGCGAAACACGATCCACTTGCCGTCAGGGGAAAAATCAGGGGTGATATCGAATGCCGGATGAGTGGTGAGACGCTTCGGAGTGGAATCGCCTTCGGTCGCCTGGATCCAGATATCGCGGTCCGCTCCGGCGCGATCCGAGGAATACGCGATCCAGCGGCCATCTCGCGAAACCGCGGGGTCCGAAGTCCAGCCGTAGTCGTAAGTGAGCTGGATCAGCCGCGGCCTAGCCGGGGGCCTGTCTACCCGCCAGCCGACCCAGGCAAGAGCTGCCGCAACGAGAGAAGCAGCGCCCAACGCGGCCGCAAGCCGGGTCGGACTACTGCGGGCGAGCGCCGCGACCCGTTGGGA
>JACOTZ010000019.1 GCA_016178155.1 Acidobacteriota bacterium | reverse complement strand
TGACAACCCGCCCTGTTCATACATGACTGACGTCCTTATACCAGGATTTGCCTGACTTTGCTGCGAAGGTAGGGCTAGGGTACCTGGCTCTCGATCAGCAGACCTCAAACCTCTTCTACCAGGTAATCTCGACTCGTCACAGCCAGAAACGTTCGACAATTATTACAACCAACACCCCATTTTCCGACTGGGGCAACATCCTTTTCAATACCACCATCGCGACCGCCATCGCCGACCGGCTCGTCGAGAACTCCGAGATCTTCCTGCTCGGCGGCGACAGTCTTCGCAAAGCCAACAAAACCCCAGATCCGCCGGTCGAGTAGTTGGGCCGGCTGCAAGCAGGCGCCGCGCTGTGGCGATATTCCGGGCCGGAGGAGTCCGCCGGATAACCCCTCAACGGCGCTGCCGATGCGAGCGGGAGACTTCCACTCCCGCTCGTTGGCTTCATCCCCTTCCGAATGTTCAACTTCAGCGCCAATCATTTGTTCCTGCTCTCTCGGACGGAATACCCCAGGTGTGCGGTGTTTTTGTTGCGGGACCTCGACACGCAGCGCGTTTACCGGCTCCATGACTTCACCAAAGCCCTGCTCCTTCGGCCCGGAGTGGCCTACTCGGTAGCGGGCAAGGTCAATAGCGCCGATAAGCTCTACCTCGTGCTCGAATCGGTCCGGCCCGACACCAAGCATCGCCGGTCTTCCACTGCTCCTGTTCCTGTTGACGGCGCGGGAGGGTCGCCTATCGGCTAACGCCACCGTTCCTTAGGCCCGGCCCAACCGGACGAGCCCCGCTGTCGCGAGTCGCGCGTCGTCGCCGTCATGTGCGCCAACGTCGAAACCGACACTTCCGTTGACTACAAAACCGGCAACAACGCTGTCATTTTAAGTCGGCGCTAACAAATAACCGCCGTCAATCACTCCGATTGAAACTACGCCAGCATCTTCGGCACGACGTTGCCCGCAACGTCGGTGAGCCGGAACTCGCGCCCCATGTGCTTGTACGTCAGCCGCGTGTGGTCGAACCCGAGGCAATGCAGCGCGGTCGCCTGCACGTCGTGCACGTGGACGCCGTCCTCCACGATATTGAAGCCGAGTTCGTCGGTCTTGCCGATCACCTGGCCGCCCTTAATGCCGCCGCCAGCCAGCCACATCGAGTAGGCGTTGGGATGGTGGTCGCGGCCGGGATTGTCGGGATCGGAGGTGTTGCGGATCTCCACCATGGGGGTGCGTCCGAATTCACCGCCCCAGATGACCAGCGTGCTCTCGAGCAGCCCGCGCTGCTTCAGATCCTGGATCAGCGCCGCCGCCGGCTGATCGCAGACATCGCAGTTTGCCTTGAGCGCCTTGTTCAGGTTCGTGTGCTGGTCCCAGCTCGCGTGCATCAGCAGGATGAAGCGCACGCCGCGCTCGACCAGCCGCCGCGCCAGCAGGCAGTTGGTCGCAAACGGCCGCGTCGGCTCTTTGTCGACTCCGTACATCTCGACTGTCGCTTTCGATTCCTTCGAGAAATCGAGCAGCTCGGGCGCCGACATCTGCATGCGGAAGGCCAGTTCGTAGTTCGCAATCCGGGAGGCGATCTCGAGGTCGCTGGTTTCGACGCGGTGCTGCTCGTTGAGATCGCGCAGTGTATCCAGGCCTGCACGCTGCGTCTCCCGGCTCACCCCTGGCGGGCTGCTGAGATACAGGATCGGATCGCCCGAGTTGCGAAAGAGCGTGCCGTGATAGACCGAGGGCATGAAGCCGCTGGAGAAATTCGTGGCGCCGCCGCTCGTGCCCTTACCCGACGTCAGCACGACGAATCCGGGCAGGTTCTGCGACTCGCTGCCGAGACCGTAAGTCACCCACGCGCCCATCGTCGGCCGGCCGAATTGGGTGCTGCCGGTCATGAGCAGAAGCTGGCCGGGATGGTGGTTGAACGCATCCGTGTGCATGGACCGTATCAGGCAGATGTCGTCGGCGCACGAGGCGGTGTGCGGGATGTAATCCGAGTATTCGATCCCGCTCCGGCCATAGGGCTTGAACTCGCGCGGGCTGCCGAGCACGGCCGCGGTCGGCTTGATGAAGGCGAGCTTCAAGTCCTTGGTCATGGACGGCGGCAGCGACTTGCCATGCCATTTCCGGAGCGCTGGCTTCGGATCGAACAGATCCATCTGGCTCGGACCGCCTTCCATGAACATGAAAATCACATTCTTGGCTTTGCCGGGAAAGTGCGGCTTTCTTGGAGCGAGCGGGTTCTCCGCCGTGGAAGCGTGCAGCAGGTCGGCAAGGGCGATCGTGCCGATGCCGCCGGCGCACTGGCGGAAGAAATCGCGGCGGGTTTCAATCGTGCGGAACTGGTGCGGGTCCATGGCTATTCCCTCATCTGCGAAACGCACTCCGGCGCAGCCGGTGTGGTGTCCTGCGGCTCCCGATGCGCGGGTCACGTGCGCCTCCGAAGCCCGTGCGGCCGCCATCGAATGGATTCACGTCGCGCGATCGCATCCTATTCCCTCGTGACGAATTCATCCAGGTTAAGCACCACGCGCGCCAGTGTGACCCACCCGGCCGCATCGAGGCGGTTCACGCCTTCGGGCGGAAGTGGCGCCAGCTTGTCGAGCGATTCGGGCTCGTTTCGCAGGATCCCTAGCTGCTGGTCGAAGTAGCGGGCCAGGCGCTCGCGTTCCGCGGGCGTGGGCCGGCGGGCGAGCGCCAGCTCGAACAAATGCTCCAGCCGCTCGCCGAAACCGCCCCGGACCTCATGGAGCGTGCGCAGGGCAAGCGCCTGTGCCGCCTCGAAGAACACCGGATCGTTCAGCAGGTTCAGCGCCTGCAGCGGCGTGTTCGAGCGCGAACGGCGGGTGCAGGCGACGTTCGAATCGGGCGCGTCGAAGGTCATCAGCATCGGATATGGCGTGGTGCGCTGGAAATGGATATAGAGGCCGCGCCGGTAGCGCTCGGAGCCTTTGCTCTCGACCCATTTGACGTTGTTCGCATAGCCGAGCTCGGCCACTCCGGCGGGCTGCGGCGGCCGTACGCTCCTGCCGCCGATCGCGGGACTGAGCAGACCGCTCGCCGCAAGAGCCGAGTCGCGGATCAGCTCGGCCGGCAGGCGCGGCCGCGACTGACGCGCCAGCAATGAATTGTCGGGAACGCGCGAAAGCAGCTCCTCGCGAACTTTCGACGACTGCCGGTAAGTCGACGAAGTCACGATCGTGCGGATGAGCTGTTTCGTGCTCCACCCGTGATCCCGGAATTCGCTGGCCAGCCAGTCGAGCAGCTCGGGGTGAGTAGGCCGCTCGCCCTGCGTGCCAAAGTCTTCGGCGGTCCGCACAATCCCTTTACTGAACAGCTCCTGCCAGATGCGGTTGGCGGCGACGCGGGCGGTCAGCGGGTTCTCCTTCGAGACCAGCCAGCGCGCGAGATCAAGGCGCGTGGCCGGCCCGGCTGTCTTCAGCGGAGGCAGCACCGCGGGCACGGCCGCCTGCACTTCCTCGCCGGGCGTGCGGTAGTCGCCGCGCACGGCAACATGGGTCTTCACCTGGTCCGGGCTCTCGACCACCGACATCGCCTCCGTAAACGGCGGCAGGGCGGCCTTCAGCTTGGTGATCCGATCGCGCGCCTCCTGGATACCCTTCTTTTTCGCGGCGTCCTTGCTGTACTCCGGGCCGGGGCGGCCCAGGAAATAATCGGTCAGCGTTTCAACCTGGCGGCTGGTGCGCTGCGCCGCGTCCGTCTGGATCAGCTTCACCGCGTTATCCACCATCGCTTTGAACGATGTGACGGCGAAGTCCCACTCCAGATCCACGCCGGGCTTGGCGATGGCGGCGCGCATCTTCTCTTCCCAATGCGCCTGCAGATCCGCGATGTTCGATTCTCTGAGAGCCAGCGCGCGCTCCCGCTCGTAGCGCGGGCGCGCCTCCAGCCACGGGCCGAGCTCTCCCGGAAGCGGCGCGTCGATCTCGGCCTCCTCGAGGTTGTTCACAAAGGCCATGAGCTGGTAATAATCGCGCTGCGTGATCGGGTCGTACTTGTGGTTATGGCACTGGGCGCAGCCCACGGTGACGCCGAGCCACGCGGTGCCGATCGTGTTTACCCGGTTGACCATCTGCTCGAATCGTGCTTCGGCGCGATCGACGCCGGCCTCGCGATTGGTGAGCACAGTGCGGTGGAAGCCTGTGGCGACGCGCTGCTCGGTGGTGGCGTTGGGCAGCAGGTCCCCGGCGATCTGCTCGATCGTGAACTGGTCGAACGGCAGGTCATGATTGAACGCGTCGATCACCCAGTTGCGGTAGCGCCAGGCGTAGGGCCGGACCAGGTCCTTTTCATAGCCGTCGCTGTCGGCGTAGTGGGCCGCGTCGAGCCAGTGGCGCGCCCATTTCTCGCCGAAGTGCGGAGAGGCGAGCAGGCGGTCTACCAGGCGCTCGTACGCGTCCGGCCGTGCGTCCGCGAGAAACTCGCTGACCTCCGCAGGCGTCGGAGGCAGCCCCGTGAGATCGAGACTCAGCCGGCGGATGAGTGTGTGCCTGGAGGCCTCGGGAGAGGGCTCGATCTGTTCTTTTTCCAGCCGGGCGAGGATGAATGCGTCAGTCGGGTTGCGCAGCCACGAGCTCTGCCGCACCGGCGGGGGCTGGGGACGGCGAATCGGCTGGAAGGACCAGTGCGATGTCTTCAGCGCTCCCGCGCCTTTGGCCTGGGCTTGCGGCCAGCGGGCTCCCGCATCGATCCAGGCACGCAGGGTCGCGATCTCCCCTGCGGTAAGCGGACCGCCCGCGGGCGGCATCGCGAAGCTCTTCTTCGTGCTGGTTACGCGCTGGATGAGCTTGCTCTCCGCGCTCTTTCCCGGGACAATCACCTGGCCGGACACGCCGCCCTTCAACGCGGCCGCGCGATCGTCCAGCCGCAGACCATTCATCTGCTGCCCCGATCCATGGCAGGCGTGACATCGCCTGGCAAAAATCGGCTCGACGTCCCGCGTGAAGTCGATCGGCGCCGCAAAAGCGCAGGCTGCAAACAAGAAGGCTGCGCCCCTCCAAAGGTGCATACGACCATTGTAAGTGAACAGCAGGCTGAGAGATCTCGGATTCTCCAAGAAACTCGCGATATGCGGCGCAGGTTTTCGGATGGGATGGCGCAGCGCACTCCAGATGGTTAGCCGCCCGGGCGCCGCGATCGTGTGTAACCGCTGATCGTCCGTGAACAGGACGACAAAATTCGGGCGCAATCACCGGCGGCGCAGGTGCAGCAAGCGGAGAACGTCCGGCATGAACTCGTTGAGCACGGTCATTCCGGTCTCGACGCCGAGGCTGACCGTGCCCGCGCGCATGCCGCTGCCGAAAGTATGCAAGCGCGACGGGTGCCAGCGCCGGGAGATAAAGGCCGCCCCGTAGGAGCCGGCGACGCGGCTGTAAGCGAATCCGCGCGAGCCGTCGTCGCGCTGCGCGACGAAAGTGTACTTCACCGCGTCCACCATACGGTTGCCGAATCCGGCGCGTTCCGAGCGGATCCGGCGCGGGTCCTCGCGGTTGACGGCTTGCACCCCGAACACAATGGATCGCTTGACCAGGTGCTGGGCGAAGCGGGACCCGTAGCGCGTCGCGTAACCCCGGGCGCCCTGCTCCCATTCGCCAGGCGAGTCGCGCCACTGGGCGAACGCGCTGCCGAGCGCCGTCTGCACGAAATCCGACGCCTGTACGGCGTGGCGCGCGTCATACCGCAGCTTCTCATTCACCGTCATCGGAACGAACGAGGGCGCGGGCGAGGTGGCCAAAGTCTGGGCGCACGCCGAAGCACACGCGAGAACGGAACACGCGATTGCGCGCATGCAGGTGAGACGCACGCCGTGCCGGTTTTGACAACCCTGCTAGCGCCCGAAAATGAACCGCGCCCGCCGTGGATCCGCGCCGCCGTGGAGGACTCCATCCCGGAGCAGGATGACGACCGGGGCGGAGGCATTGGCCCAACCGCCGGTGACGTTGACTCCGTGCCCCATGGCGGCGAGCTTGTCGGCGGTTTCTTTGGGGATGCGGTCTTCCAGGTTGAGGCGGCCGGGGCTGAAGCCGTGGTTGGCGAACGATGAGTAAAAGTGCTCGCTCTGGAAACGGGGCGCCTCGACGGCCTCCTGGGGCGTCATGCCGAACACCAGGATATTGAGCAGGACCTGCAGCATGGCCTGGTCCTGGTTATCCCCGCCGGGCGTGGCCATGGCGATATAAGGTTCTCCGTTCCGGGTCACGATGGTGGGGCTGAGCGTGACGCGCGGGCGCTTGCCAGGCTGAAGCTGGTTGGGATGCCCCTCCATCAGCACGAACGACTGCAGGCGGGTGCTCAGCGGGATACCGGAGTCGCCGGCGATCACCGACGGCAACCAGGCGCCGCTCGGCGTGGCTGAGAAGACGTTGCCGGCGCGATCGACCACCTCGACGCAGGTGGTGTCCTGCACGATGATGTGGGCATTCGAGGTACTAATGGGCAGCGCCGGGGCAAAGTCGCCGGGCCGGTGCTCCATGGATGCGTGCGCGGCGTCGATCAGTTTGCGGCGCTCGGCCGCATAGTCCTTCGACAGCAGGATCTCCTCGGGGATCTTGCTGAACTTCGGATCCCCGTAGTAGCGATCGCGGTCGGCGAACGCCAGCTTCACGGCCTCGACGAGGGTATGCAGATACTCGGGCGAGTTGTGGCCCATGGCGCGCAGGTCAAACCCCTCCAGGATGTTGAGCGCCTGCAGCATCACCGGACCCTGCGCCCAGAAGCTGGTTTTGTGGACGTCGAAGCCGTGAAACGTGGTGCTCCGGGGCTGATCGATCTCGGCGCGAAACTTTGCCAGGTCCTCGTAGGAGATCAGGCCGCCGTTCGCCTGGGAGAAGTCCGCTATCTTCCGGGCAATCTCGCCTTTGTAGAAGAAATCGCGGACGGCCTCGATCTTCTTCGCCCGGTTCCCGCGCTTCTTCTTTTCCACTTTCACCAGGGCTTCGAGCGTTCTGCCCAGCGGCTGGTAGCGCACGAGATCTCCGCGCGCGGGCGGCTCGCCCGTGGGGTAAAAGAACGCTTTCGATACGGGCCAGAACTCAATGATGCTCTGATAGTTGCGGAGGAACATCGCATTCTCTTCCGCGATGGGAAACCCCTGGATTGCGTACTCGATGGCGGGCGCCGCGACCTGGCCGAAGGACATGGTGCCGTAGGTCTTGAGCGCGAGAATCAGTCCGTCGAAGACGCCCGGGAGAATGGCGGCCTTGATGCCCTGTGACGGAATCGGAGCCGTGCGCCCGCGCTGTTCCCACGGATCGGGCGTGCGGGACCTGTAGAACTCCACGGTCGCGCGGGCGGGCGCGGTGCCGACGCCGCTGATCGCGACCACGGGCTTGCCCTTCATCTTCACCAGCAGCGGCATCTCGCCGCCCAGTCCGAAGCGCGACTGCTCCGTCACCGCCGCGGCCAGGACCGTGGCCACGCCCGCGTCAACCGCGTTGCCGCCCTGCATCAGGATGCGGAAGCCCGCCTCGACTTCCTGATTGTTGGCGGCACCCACCATTTCGCGGCTGCCCCGCACCGGCGGGAACATGGTGCGCTGGGCGAGCGCGCAGGTCGCGAGGATAAGCGAGGAGGCCGCGAGGCGAGCGATGGTCATGGGACTGATTCCAGCATACGGCGGTACTTGCGCACAAGCTCATAGATCACCACCCCGCCGGCGGTGGCGACGTTGAGAGAGTGCTTGCGGCCGAGCATGGGAATGCGCACGTGCGTGTCGCACATCTCAAGCAGCGCGGGCGTGACGCCGGTGACCTCGTTTCCAAAGACCACGCACACCGGGAATGCCGGCACCCAGTCGAACAGGTCGACCGAACGGAGGCTGGTCTCGACGACCGCAATCTCGTAGCGGGCTTGGCGCAGGTCGCGGACCCGGGCGGCGGGATCGCGGTGATGCTCCCAGGCGACGACTTCCTCGGCGCCCAGCGCGGTCTTGGCAATTCTCTTGTGAGGAGGATAGGCGGTATAGCCGCACAGGATCAGCTTGCGGGACGGCGGCGGCGTCGCAGGTGCGGAAGAACGAGCCCACGTTGTAGAGGCTGCGGACGTTTTCGAGCAGCACCGCGACGGGCAGCGGGCGCAAGGCATCGTACTTGCCCGCGCCAGGAGTCGCAGCGAAAGGGATGCGCTCGCTCACCTGGTCAGGCCAATGGGGAACCGGCGCCGGTCCGGCGGACGGGCCTTGCAAACCTGCGCGCCCGCAGCAGCATCGACCTCATACGCCGATCATATACAATGCGCGCTCGGCTGCTGTGTAGCACACTAGTCGTTTCATGGCCATACATTTCGACGATCACAACCTCCGGGCGTCCATGGTGGGGGCCGAGCACGGCATTACCGGCGCCGAACTCCGCGAGGCCGTACCGACTGCGCGCGAGGCGCTGCGCTCCTTCCGGAAGGGGTTCGAGGAGGGCCGCTACGGCTTCCCTTCCCTACCGTCCGATACGACCACGATCCAGGCGATACAGCACTATGCGCAGGAGCAGGCCGGCAGTTACGACACGGTCTGCGTGGTGGGCATCGGCGGCAGCGCCCTCGGCGCCTGGGCGCTCGATTGCGCGCTGCAGGGCCCGCACCCGGTGCAATCGAAGGGGCACCCGCGCCTCGTAGTGCTCGATAACATCGACCCCGCCTTCCTCCGGCTCGCGCTGGATTCGATGAATCCGCGCAAGACCCTGGTGCTCCCGATCGCGAAGTCCGGCTCGACCGCCGAGACTGCGGCGACGTTTCTCATTGTTCGGGAGTGGCTCACGGTTGCGCTCGGCCGCAAGGCGCCGCGGCGCATCGCGGCGGTCACGACCGAGGGCAAAGGCGATCTGTACGCGCTCGCCGTGCGCGAGGGATATCGGGTGTTCTTCCTGCCCGAGAACGTGGGCGGCCGCTTCAGCGTGCTCTCCGCGGTCGGGCTGCTCCCGGCCGCGCTCACTGGCCTGGATGTGCGCAAGATCGGCAAGGGCGCTGCCGCCATGACCAGGCTGTGTTGGCGCGATGACCTCGAGACGAACATCGCGCTGCGCGCAGCCATGCTCCATCACCTGGTGTGGACCCGGAAGGGCAAGTCCATCCAGGTTGCGTTCCCCTATTCGAACCAACTCTGGGGCGCGGCTTTTTGGTTCCGGCAACTCTGGGCGGAGTCGCTGGGCAAGGCGCGCGATCGCGCGGGCAACCTCGTGCACGCCGGCCAGACGCCGGTGGCCGCCCTTGGCGCCACCGATCAGCACTCGCAGGCGCAGCTCTACATGGAAGGCCCGAACGACAAAGTGTTCACCTTCTGGGCGGTGCGCCGGTTCGCCGATCCGGGCCGGATTCCGCGCGCCAAGACCGGCTTCGCCGCCTTCGACTATCTCACCAGCCAGACGCTCGCCCGGCTCATCGAAGCCGAGCGCCGCGCAACCACGGCCGCGCTCACCAACGAGCTGCGCCCGAACTGCACGTTCACGCTCGACCGCATCGACGAGGGGCACATCGGCGGCTTCCTCCAGCTCATGGAGTTCGAGACCGCGTTTCTCGGCGAATTGCTCCACATCGACGCCTTCGATCAGCCCGGCGTCGAAGCCGGAAAGAGGTTCACCTTCGGGCTGATGCGCCGCCCGGGCGCGAAGCAGTACCGGGCCTCCTTCGAGGAGTATGAAGCGAAACGGGCGCGGGCGGAGACGAGGAGCCCGGCGCGGGCCGATGCATAGTGCGCCGTTAACTGTATCCTGAACTGCGCGGGTCCGTGGTGACGGCTGCGTCAATCCTCAGCGCACGTTGCCCGGCGCAACCTCGTAGTTGCCGGTCCCGGTCCTGTCGATGAAGGTGACATACAAGTCGTCGCCGATGCCCTCCAGATGCCGGTACCTCCAGGCTTCGTAGGCGTAGGGCCTGTGGGCGGGGTGGCTTTCGATCTCATCGGGCGGGCCGTACACGGTGTACATACGGCCGCGATCGGTCTGCCAGCCAGGCTTGGCGGCGGTGACAAAACGCTGGTTGGCATAGGCGATCCGCCGGTAGTGCTCCGCCTTGAACTCGTTTTGAGCCGTCTCCGGCATGGGATCGCGCCGCTGCCAGAACTGCTCGATGAACTTGTCCCGCTCCTCATCGGTCGTGAGTTTGCCGAACGCGGCGCGCTCTTCGGCGGCAATGATGTAGACCACGTCCTGATTCAGCCATTTCTCATACGGAGAGCTTTCGGTGCGTGGCGCCTGCGCGGCTGCGGAAGCCTGCTGAGGCGCCGCTTGCCAGGCGGCCACGGCGAGCGCGGCGGTTGCGGCCAGGAGCACTGCGGCGCATAACGGTGTCCAGGCGCCGCTGGACCCGTTCGGATAGAGCAGGCGACGGATGCGTTTCACGAGATTCCCTCCTGTAGCGGCCAACACCGGCTCGCGGCCGGAGCAGCGGCTTTGTTCCACCGCGGCCAGCGCGGCCGCGTATTCGCGCGCGTTGCCGCTCATGGCAACAACCACGTCATCGCAGCAGTTCTCGCGCTCGGCGCGGATGGTGCGGGATATCCACCAGACCGCCGGGTGATGAAACAACAGGCCCTCGACCAGCCGCTGCAGTGCATTCACCAGGTAGTCGTAGCGGCGGATATGCGCCAGCTCGTGCAGCAGAATGGCTTCGACTTGTCCGGCCGGCAAACCTGCGAGCAGTCCAATCGGCATCAGAATGCACGGGCGGAAGTGGCCAACGACGATCGGCACCTCCACCAGGCACGACTCGAGCAGCAGCACCGGGCGCGAGACGCGCAGCCGGCCGCACCAGCGCGCGAGCACGTTCCGCCAGCGCTCGGGCGCGCAGCACACGCCGCGACGGCGTAACCGCTGTGCCGAGATCCAGCCGGCCACTTGCCGCGCGCAGAAAATCCAGACGCCCGCAAGCCAGAGCGGCGCCAGCCAGGGTACGGCCGTGGCCAGATCGGGATGGAACGCGCCGGCATCCGCGGCGGTTCGAACGTCCCATGCGGGCAAGGATGGCGGTCCCGCCATGCGCACGCCATGCCCGCCTTCCGGCAGCACGCGGACCAAAGTCAAGGCGAATGCGGCAAGCATCGCGAGCATGGCCGCACAGGCGGCCCCATAGCGGACGCGCGGCGAGCGTGCCGCCACGAGCGCCGCGGCGAGTGCGGCCGCGAGGATCGCTCCTTCCCACAGGGAATGAAGCAGGGTCCAGCCGAGCGCCGCGGCCAGCGGGGTCTCCACCCAGGTTTCGAGCAGCCTCATTTCTTCCCTTTCCCGTACTCATCGAGCAGTTTGCGGATCTCGGCGAGTTCCTCTTTCGTGGCCTTGCGGGCCGCCAGAGCGCCCATCAGCAGCGCCCTCGCCGAGCCGCTGAAGGCACGCTCGAGCAGGTCTCCGGCGAGCTGCCGCTGGGTCCACTCGCGCGGCCGTGCCGCCTGGTAAATGTGCGCCCGCGGCCGTTCATCCCGGCGGACCAGGCCCTTGTCGGCCATGATCTGCATGAACTTCAGCACGGTGCTGTATTGCGCGGGGCGACGACGGCTGATCACGTCGTGGACCTCGCGCACGGTGGCCGGTCCGATGCTCCACAGCACGGTGAGAATTTCGAGCTCGGCGTCAGTCGGCCGGGGCGGCTCGCCTGGCATATACGAAGATCTTACTAGTAAAGCTTTCGTATGTCAAGAGACGCCCGCCGGCCG
>JACOTZ010000018.1 GCA_016178155.1 Acidobacteriota bacterium | reverse complement strand
GAAGCTTGCGGTCCCAGTGGCGCCACAGTTCCAGCCGGCGCGTCTCCATGCTTTCGGCCCGCTCGGTCTGGCCGGCACGGCGGTAAAGACCGGCAGAGGCTTCATAGAGGCGCGAGAGCTTCGCGGCGTCGCGCAGGTCGGCCAAGGGTTCCGGCTTGGACGCCATGACCTTATCGAGCAGTTGCTCGTAGGTTTCGATAGCGCGCTGAGTCTGACCCTCCTCGGCCTGGTAGTCGGCCAGGGCGCGAACGGCGCTGTGGGCCTCGCTGTCGAGAGTGATGCGCTCGGCGGGGTAGTCCTTCGTTTCTTTCAGGATGGCGAAGGCGGCATCAATCCGTTGCCTGGCTTCGGAGTTGCGGTGGAGACGCCGCAGGGCATAGGAGGAACTTGCCAGCACCAACGCCTGATCGCGGCGCGCCTTCAGATTGTTCTTGATCTCGCCCAGGCGGCGGCTGGCCAGATCGTAAACAGACAGAGCCCGCCCCGGATCCCGGTGGCGCAAGATATTGCCCAGCTCGCGCGCGGACGTTGCCACGCGGCCACGGCTGGTTTGGTCGTTCGGATTCTTACGGGCCGCCTCCTCGGTGATGTCGAGCGCCCCCTGGAAGGCGGCCATCGCTTCCGCGGGCCGGTCCAGATTGACGCCGCCATCCTCGCCCAAGATCAACCCTTCCCGCAAGAGAACGCCGTACTTGTCGATCATGCGCACGGTCTCGTCCGGATAAACCGTCTCCTCCGCGATCCTCCGCGCCTCCCGGATGGTCTGGAGGGCTGCTTCCAAATCCCCCTGGAAACGCAGGGCATTCGCAAGTAAGCTAAGGCTCTGGGCAAGCCGGGGTCCGGCCGAGGGAATGGGTCGCGCGATCTCCACGGCGCGCCGGGCGTAGCGAGCGCCGTCCTCATACAAATGCAAGTTGACGTGGGCCAGGCTCACATTCGCAAACCAAGCCGCCGCCAGGGAACGCTCAGGCTCATTGGGGTCTCCCTGGCGGAGGTACATCTCCGCCCGTTCGACAGCCTTGCGCGCGTGAGCCAGGGCTTCGGTCGGGCGCCGTTCGGATTGCGCCAGAATCATGCGATCGTGAGCGATGGCGGCCGACCGGTGCAGCGCTCTTCCGTTCCGGGGACGCGAGGCCAGGATCGTTTCGATCAGAGCGTCCGCCTTACTCAGGCTCTCCTCGGCTTGGACGAACTCCCCCAGGTTGAGCCCGATAGGGACCCCCTGCACGCGAGCCACACGCCCGTAGGCATCGGCCAGCTCTTGGGCGAGCTCAAGGTCCCGAGGAGCCTCGGAGCGGAGCCCTTCCAGGTACTCCAGGGAAGCAGACACCAGGTTGCGCCTGGCCTCGGCAGAGCCGGGCAGGGTCGCGATTCGCCGGTCGAGATCGATGACTTTGCTCGAGAGATGGCGCAACTGGCGGAACCGCCGCTGGGCGAGGACCCGTTCCCGAGTGGCCACATATAAGCCGGTGGAAAGCCCCGCGATCATGAGCGCCATCGCCATTACCGGCAGCCAGTATCTCCGCGTAAACTTCCGCGCGCGGTAGACCCAGTCTCCCTTCCGCGCTCGAATCGGCCGCGATCCGAGAAAGCTCTCCAGGTCTTCGGCGAGCTGCTCCACCGTGGCATAGCGCTCTTGCGGCTCCTTGTGCAACGCCTTCAGCAGGATGAGGTCGAGATCACCCTTCAGGGCCGGCACCCATTTGCTCGGGCGGGCGATCTCGCGCTCGCAGATGACGGACGCGATGGCCTCGGGTGTTGCCTGGTCGAACTGGTGCGGCGGCTTGCCAGCCAGCAACCGGTACAGAACCGCGCCCAGGGAGTAGATGTCGGTCGCCGTGCTCATGGTCCGGCCCATGACCTGCTCGGGGCTGGCATAATCCGGCGTCAGCATCCGCATGAAGGTCAGGGTGGAATCGGTCGTCAGATCGAGAATCTTCGCAATGCCGAAATCGAGCAGTTTCGGCTCTCCCTCCGCGGTCACCAGGATGTTGCTGGGCTTCAGGTCGCGGTGCACGATCAGGTTACGATGCAGGTAAGCGGCGGCCGCGCACACCTTGAGAAACAGTGCGATCTTCTGCCGGAGGCCAAGCTCGGCCGCGAAGACGTCGATGGGCTGGCCCCCGACGTGCTCCATGGCGAGAAAGGGCTGGCCGTCCTCGCGATGGCCGGCGTCGAGCAACCGCGCGATGTTCGGGTGGGAGAGCCCGGCCAGGATCTGCCGCTCCTGGAGAAAGCGTTCCCGATGCTGCGGGTCGTCGGCGCCGGGCTGCAACAGCTTCACCGCCGCGCGCTGCCTCACCTCTCCATCAGCGCGCTCGGCCAGATAGACGGCTCCCATGCCACCCCGCCCGATCAGCTCCAGCAGCCGGTAGGGCCCGCAGCGCCAGCCTTTCGCCTGGAGCTGGGCCATCGCCCGCTCCGCGGCGGAACCGACGTCCCGCAGCAGGAACGCGCTGGCGCCGGAATCGAAGGCCAGCAACCCCTCGACCTCTTTCCGAGTCTCCTCCTCCACGCCATGCTCTTCGAAGTACTTCCGGCGAGCCTCCGCAGAAAGGTCCGCTACTTCATGAAACACCTCCTGCACCCGGCGATTCATCCGGCCATCTCCTTGTGCAGCCACGCCTGGGCCAGACGCAGCTCGCGGCGAACGACGTGCACCGGCATCGACAGGACCGTTGCGGATTCCTCCGCCGTCATGCCGCCGAAATAACGCATCTCGATCAATTGCACTTTCAGCGGCTCGGTGCGCCCCAGCCGCTCTAAGGCTCCGTCAATAGCCAGCAGGGACTCATCCGGTTGCCTGCCCCAATCTGGAATCTCGGCCAGCGGCACTTCCTGGAGGGCGCTTCGCTTTTGTACCGCCCTCGCGCGGGCCATGTCCACCAGGACCTGCCGCATCAGACGGGAGGCGATCCCATAAAAGTGCGCCCGGTTCTCGTAAGCGGGATGGCGTCCTCCCGCCAGCCGCAGGAAGGCCTCATGCACCAGGGCCGTTGTCTCAAGCGGACGGGCGCCTTCCCGGCGCAGGTGCCCGGCGGCCAGCTTCTTCAGCTCGTCATAAACGAGCGGAATGAGCGTGCCCAGGGCTTCCTGGTCCCCGCCGTGCACGCGCTGCAGCAGCTCCGTGATCTGCATTGTGCTGTGCCACATTACAGCACAAACTCTTGTAGGCGCTGAAGGCGCCTGTGCCGGCTCCCCAACCCTGAGTTTCCGGCCGCATCATTGCGCGTTCAAGCCCTATAGATCCAAGAATCCGGCCGCTGGACTGAGGGACCGTTGTCGAAGGCCGCACAACGCACTGCGGGAAGCCCTACGGAAATGGACAGGCCCCTCTTTCCCGGAGCAGGAATGAGCTCCTGCCCCGAGAAAGAACCGATATGGCTTATTTCACCGGTAGCAACGGGCATTCGAAGTAGTTCGGAGGGCCTCCCGCCGGCGAACCGGCCGCGATCGTCAGATAGCCGAGCGCTTCGTTCTGCTTGATTTCCTCGTACGACATCAGCACCGGCAAGGTGCCGCCAAAGAACGTCGATCCCGCTTCCGTCCACATGACCATGTGCGTGAACCAGCGGCCGCCGTTGTAGCTCGGATTTCCCGGAGCCGCTTCCGCGACCGGCAGTTGCCCGGTTGCGCCATTGACGAACACGAACAGCTTGTCATAGGACTGCGCGTTGTACTCGTTTGGCGCCTGCAGCACAGCGGCGCTCTTGGTGCCCCACACCTTGCCGTCGCCGAATACGGACGGAGCGAAGTTCGGCTTTCCTGAGTTGGCCAGCAGCGCCGACGCCAGAAGCGCCGTCGCGAGACCCATGAACAGTCTTCGGTGATATTGCATCAGCTTTCCTCCTTGGATCAGAGGGGTTCGGATTCGCTTCGGCCCCTCACGCGGATTGGTCGCGGCGGATCGCGAAATCCCCCTCGGGTTTTGAGCTGCCCCGCTCGGTTGGGCATCTCACCAGCACTCTGCTGCGGGCAACTGCGCCCGGCAACTTGTGACTTCACTTGCTATCCCGGACGCTGCGGCGCTGCTCGCGGGCGGAACACTTCCCTGCTCCATGAGTGGGACTGGTGCACCGGTGACAAACGGCGGGCGGGCCCGCGGCAGGGAGCGCCGTCAGGATTGAGCCACATCGGGGCAGCGGGGTGGCGCCTCGGCGGGCCCTTGCGCTGTAATTCCCGGCGAGGCAGTCCGAACAGGGGGCTAGAATCAACCTTGTGCGTATCCTTCTGGCGGCGGCGTTCTGGCCAAGCCTACTGATCGCAGCCGACAACTTCGCCGGGATCGTGGGCGGTATTTCGACGCTGTCGGCTGACGCCCGAGCGATCGGATCGCCGCCGGAGGCGATCTCGATGTACAAACCGGAGAACGGGGGCACGGTGATGGCGTTCGCCGGCCGCGATCTGACCGACTACGTCAGCGTGCAAGGAAGCTACGGGTGGAACGCGAATGACCTCACGCTCATCGAGACCAGTCTCGCGCCGGTTCCGCGCTCGCTCGAACAACCGGTGCGCGCGACAACGCACACCCTCGCGGGCGAAGCCCTGGTGTATTTCCGCGCGCGTGTGAGCGCGGTTCGTCCCTATCTCTCGGCGGGGCCGGGTGTCGTACGGTTGAGCGCGCGGCCGCGCGGGGTTGCGATCGCGCGCCGCGAAGTTGAGCCCCTCCGCAGCCGCTTCGAATCGTGGGATGTCTGCCTTCGAGTCGCTGTCGGCATTGATGTGCGGATTCGGGCGGGATTCCGGCTGCGGTACTCGTTCGCCGAAACCATTCAAGCCAATCCGGTAAGCCGCGAGTTGCGGCCGCCGGGCGAACGCCGGCTTGCGAATTTTCAAAACCTATGGGGTGCGGTCTGGCGGTTCTAGGCTTGTGCGAGTCCCGCCCAACATTTGAAACCGCTCGCTCTGGTCGCGGCTGAGAGGCATGAACACTCCCGAGCCGCGCGCCCATGACCGCATTGAGACATTCAGCTCTTGTCTCGAGGTCTGACCCACCGCCCTTCGGGCGGTTAGCCTGGAGCAGGTTTCATCTTCGCCTTTTGTGTGTAAGGCCCGGCATACAGGCGGGGGACAGGCTGTGGTTCCGCCGAGACCCGTGATGGCGCGGACCCGTGCGGCAAGTCCGCAGGTAGAACGCACACGCTCAGCCAACCAAAGCGGCCGCGCACGTCAGGCCACTTTCAGTCGCAAGGCTCGACCGCCGGCAGTCGTTCAGCTTATGCCTTCTTGAATTCGGAGTAGGGACAATGCGGCCACCAGATGGGCGGATTGTCGAGATGTTCGGCGAGCACGCGCGCGTGGCACACGCTGCAGTAGAAGCGAGATTTGGCGCCCTCGCCGGCCGGCGCGATCGCGACAAGCTGTTCAAAAACGCATAGCCGCCGTCCCGACTCGCGGGTTCGCGTGAGCGGAGCCAGCGCTCCGGTCTCCTGCTGCTTGTGGATTAGCCGCGTGTAGATGCGCGCCTTCAGGCTGGCGGGAGCACGCTCGCGGCCCCCTTCATCTCCGGCGGCAATCTCTTCGAAAAATCTCTCGTCGTCCATCGGCTACTCGCAATACAAACTCTTGAACTGCCGGCGCGCTCGCGCCAGCAGGCGCTCGACGGCTTTCTCCGTTTTGCCCATCGCGGCCGCGATCTCCGCGACCGCCATGCTCTCCCAATATCTCGACATCAGCACCAGCCGGTACGGCTCGGAAAGCCTGGAGAGAGCGGTTTCCACGCGCTCCTGCTCGTGTTGCCGCAGCAGGGCTTCGTCGAGAGCAGGAGCGGGAGAGCCGGGCTCAGGGGCCTCCTCGTCGAGTGCCTCCATGCGGCGGAGACGGCGCCTGTAGTGGTCCTGCACTTTGTGACGCGTGATCGCCAGGATCCAGGTCAGCAGGCTGGAGTCCCCGCGATAGCGTGGCAGCGACTCCCAGGCATCCATAAACACCTCCTGCACAACGTCTTCGACGACGTCCTGGTCTGGCGCGAGGCGCCGCCGAACGTACCGGTATACCGGATCGGCGCAGAGGGAGACGAATTCGGCAGTCGCTTTGCGATCTTTCCGCAGGACCGCGGCGACCAGCTCACGCTCGCGCCCTCGTTGGGGCTGCGCGAGAGCTGCCGTGCTCGAGAACTCGCTTCCCAAATTACCCAATGCTATTCCATTAGTCGTGCAGTGGCCGGTTGACCCCCTCGCGGTCGAGAGCTGCGCCCGGTCCCGGTGCGAGGCGTGGATTTCGGGTCCCGGCGCACTCAGACCGCACCAAGGCCGTGCGCCGCCGGACAGATCCCTCCGCCTCACCGGCGAGCCGGTGCGGTGCCTGACCGCGGCTAGCGCTCGAGGCGATAGATCGTCAGGCCGCTGAGCAGCTTCGGATAGAAGTCCGTCGATTTCTGCGGCATCACTCCACCGGAGAACGAAGTGCCGGCCACCTGATCGATGGTGGTCGGCTCCAGCAGAAAGGCAAGCTGCGCCTCGCCTTTACGCACGGCCTGAAAGGCAGCATCGAGGCCGCGCACGTAACCGATGTGCTTTTCCTCGCGGACCGCTTCAGCCGAGATGCCCAGCGCCTTCTCGATCAGCTCCTCGTGCAGGACCTTCACGTCCAGGTCGCGCCGGCGCAAGCGCGTCAGCAGCCACACGTCGTTTCGATTCGATACGGCAGCCCCGATCCGGATGCTCTGAGAGTTCAACTGCTCCCAGAGTTGCTTCAACGCGGCCGGCGAGTCGAGCCGATGCACGGCAAACGATTCTTCGGCGCTGCGCAAGAAGGCTTCAAAGTCGAAGTTCGGGATACCCGATACCAGCCGGTGCGTAGCCAGAATGCGCAGGCCCGGCGAGTACATGTTGACAAACGTCATCATCACGGCGCGCGCGTCCTCGAGCACGGGACGCTGGTTCTTAAATGCGAGGGCCGTTTCGTAGCGATGATGGCCGTCGGCAATCAGCAGCTTCTTGTCCGACATGATCAGCCGCATCTGCTCGAGTCGTGCCGGATCGGTGATGGAGTAGAGCCGGTGGACGGCGCCATATTCGTCCTTGACCTGCGCGACCGGCTGCCGGGACGACGCGATCTCGTCGAGGATACGGTCGACCGCACCCTCGCGGTCCGGGTAGAGCATGAAGAGCTGCCCGCAATGCGCGCGCGTGTGTTCCAGCAGCATCTGCCGGTCCTTCTTCGGTCCCGACAGCGTCTGCTCGTGACGGTGTACGACGCCGGCGCTGTACTCCTCGACTGCGCCAAGTCCGACGAATCCCTTGCGGACGAGCTTCTCGCCGCTGTCCGGGATCTCGAATTCCTGGAAATACACATAAAATCCGGGGCGATCGTCCTTCTCCAGGATTCCCTGCTCAATCCATTCACGGAAATGCGCGGCCGCGCGCGTGTAGGTGTTGTTTGCATCCGTGTCGTCGGGGCGGCGCTCGCCAAGGATGATCCGCACAAGGTTATAGGGGCTCAAGGAAAGATAGCGGGCCTGCATCCGCGGGCTGATCTTGTCATAAGGCTGCGTCACCAGGTGGTTCAGGTCTCCGGCTTTCGGACTGTACCGATAGGCTTGGAAGGGGAAGATGTTGGCCATTGGAACCCACAGGATAGCAACCGCTCTGGCGAGAGCCCGCGCAGCCGCCGCTTGCGGGAGCGGCCAACATAGTCAGGAGCTTGCTGAAAGAAACTGAATGCGCCGGGTTTTCGCGCGAGGCGAGAAAAACGTCAAAGTGCGCCGTCTTGTTCTTTCAACAAGCTCCCCCGCGGGGGTTCGGACTCGGCAGCGGTCGCATCCCGTTTGAGCCACCCCCCACGGCCGCATTATCCACTGTTATGCGCGATTTGCAAAAGCCCATACGCCTGGTACAGCTCCGGGCGGCGTCTATTGGAATCAATGCCGGACGCAACACGGTGAGTTTTTGGAAACGCGGTGTGGTAAGTCCGGGTGGGACCATGAGAGACTTGAGCCGCGGGTCCCGAGTTTGTGCAGCGGCTGACCGCGGCCAGGTCGCGGGCGGCGGAATCTGCGCCAGTTTTTACTGAGCGTCGCGCCAAGGGCGCCGCAGCCCGCGGCCGCGCGCTCCGGAAACTCGTGTCGCGGCGCCTCGGGAAGGTTCCGGATTCTGAAGGGACGACGCGGCCTGGCCATGCCCGTTTGCCAGACGGCGGACGAATTCCACGTCGCCTGCGAGGAAATCGTACTCGGGCAAGCGCTCGGGCGCATCCCAGGCGATCTGCTCGAAGGCGTGATTCACGGGCGTTCCGGAGAATTGCGCGACCCGGAAGAACAGCAGTTGTACCGTCGCGCGCCGGCCATAGCTATGACGGATGTGGCCCACACAGGGTCCGATAATCGCTTCGATCCCGAGCTCCTCCCGCAGTTCGCGGGCGAGCGCGATGCGTGCGCTCTCGCCCTGCTCGATCTTCCCTCCGGGAAACTCCCACTTCAGCGGGTGCGTATCGTTCTTGCGGCGCTGCCCGATGAGAACCTTTCCCTTGTCTTCGATGAGTGCCGCGACGACCCGGACGACTCTACTCATGTAGAATTTCGTTGGCTGGTGAATTCTCCATTGTGCCATGTACTCGGACAAGCTTCTCGACCATTTCCGGAATCCACGGAACAGCGGCGAACTGCAGCCGCCCGCGCTGAGGGTTGAAGTCAGCAACCCTGCGTGCGGCGACATTCTTCGGTTATCGGCAGATTGCGAGAGCGGCCGTGCCGCCGAGGTACGGTACAAAGTCCGAGGCTGCACGGCCTCGATCGCGGCCGGGTCGGCGCTGACGGAGCTGATGGCCGGCAGGACACGAACCGAGCTGTCGGCGCTCCGCGCCGCCGACATCGAAGCCGCGCTCGGAGGTTTGCCGCCGGAATCGAAGCATGCCGCGGCTCTTTGTATCGACGGCCTGCGGGCGTTGCTCGAAGCCTGGGCCGCGGCGGGGCCGGCCCGCCCAGTGAAATGATTTCCGCCCTGCCTGAGTCATACAGGCGGGTATGTCACGACCGATACTATTTATGTGCGCACTCGCGGGCGTGATGGCGTTAGCCGCCGGCACTCCGCGGAACGGTTTCGAGGGCAAGTGGATCCTCGATGCGACGAATGGCACGTCCGCCGCCGATGGCCCGAAGGCGCTCGAGCAGGAGATCAAGGTCGAAGGCGGCGGGCTGAAGATCAAGTCCAAATACAAGGAGCCGCGGAGCGGCCTGTACGAGCTTCAGTGGCTCGGTATCATGGCATACGAGCTCAACCTCAGCACCGACGGCTCCGAGCAGGTCAACATCCTGGGACCTTACAAGCACCAGTCGAAGACCACCCTCGACGGCAACCGCATGGTCACCGAGTGGGTCGCCCAAAACGAGGAAGGCGGAAATGTGCGCGGCCAGTGGATTCGCACGCTCTCACCCGACGGCCGGCAGATGACGCTTCAGGTCCAGGGCAAGATCTCGGACGGGCGCAGCATCGATAAGACACTCATGTTCCGGCGCAAATAATCAGCGGCGCGATTTCTGCCGCCGCCTCGCCCGCGGTGGTGTCTCCTCCACGATGGAGAACTGCAGTTTGCGTTCGACCGCTTCCACGCGGTCGAGGATCACGCGCACGCGGCCGCCGATCGAGAACTCGCGCCGCGAGCGCTCGCCGATGATCTTGCGCGTATTCTCGTGGTAACGATAGGAATCCCCCGGCAGGGTATCGATCGGCACCAGCCCTTCGATGAATATCTCCTGCAGCTCGACAAATAAGCCATACTTCGAGGTGCTGATCACCAGCGCCTCGAACTCCTCGCCCACGCGCTGTTCCATGAACCTGGCCTTCTTCCACTCGACCAGCTCGCGTTCGGCCTCGTCGGCGCGCCGCTCGGTGAGGGAAGACTCCTCGGCGATTACCCGCAGCTCCTCCTCATGCAATGCCGCGCGCTCGCCGTCCAGGTAGCCGGACAGGATGCGATGCACGACCAGGTCCGGGTAGCGCCGGATGGGGGACGTGAAATGCGTGTAGCTGGGAGCGGCCAGCGCGTAGTGCCGGCGATTCTCCTCGCTATAGCGCGCCTGCTTGAGCGAGCGCAGCATGAGGTAAGTGAGGATGCGCTCCTCGGGCTTGCCCTGCAGTTGTGCGATCAGCTTCTGGTACGCGCGCGGCGAGACGGTCAGGGTCTCGTCCGCCAGGGTGATATCTTTCCGAGCCTTGCGCCCGTCGCGGGTCCGATCGACGTTGCGGAAGCGTTTTACCGGCACGCCCCCGATGCCCATCGAATAACCGAAAGTGGCCGCCAGCGTCTCGAAATCCAGGATGCGCTTCGGATCGGGCGGCTCGTGGATGCGGTACACCATCGGCAGATCCGCGGTTTCCAGATGCGAGGCCACGGCCTCGTTGGCCGCGAGCATAAACTCCTCGATGATGCGGTGCGCGATGTTCCGCGGCGCGCGCACCACTCCGACCATTTCGCCCGACAGGTCAAACTCGATCACCGGCTCGGGCAGATCGAAATCGATGGAGCCGCGCCGCGCCCGCATGCGATTGAGAACCAAAGCCAGCTCTCGCATGAGCTCGAAGCGGTCCACCAGAGGCGCATAGCGCTCGCGCTGCTCCGCGTCGCCCTCGAGAATCTCGTGCACGTTCGTGTAGGTCATGCGCCCGGCGCTGCGAATGATGCCGCGGGCGAACTCCTGCGACACGATACCGCCGCGGTGGTCGATCTCGAGCAGGGCCGAGAGCACCAGCCGGTCCACGTGCGGCCGCAGCGAGCAGATGTCGGTCGAAAGCTCGACCGGCAGCATGGGCACGGCGCGGTCCGGGAAGTAGACGCTGGTGCCGCGCAGGGCCGCCTCGAGGTCGATGGGGCTGCCCGGACGCACATAGTAGCTGACGTCGGCGATGTGCACCTGCAGCGCGTAATTGCCGTTCGGCAGCCGCTCGACCCAGACGGCGTCGTCGAAGTCGCGGGCGGTCTCGCCGTCGATCGTGACCACGTCCAGCCCGCGGAAATCGCGCCGCCGCGCAATCTCGGCCGGGGGAATGGTGGAGGGGATGCGCCGCGCCTGATCCAGCGCCTCCTCCGGAAATTCCCGCGGAATATGGTGCTTGCGAATGACGATCTCGACGTCAATCCCGAAGTCGTCGGGATATCCCAGCACCTCGATGACGCGGCCGGCGGCGCTCTCGCCGCCCGCGGGATATTCCAGGATCTCGACGTTCACGATCATGCCGTCGAGGTCCTCGGGGCGATCGACCGCCACCGCCTTCACGCCCACACGGTGAGGGCTCTCGTGCGACGGCGGAAGCTCCATGCCGTCCGGGATCTCGATCCAGTCCTGGATGCGCTCGTCGTGCGGGCGGACGAAGTTGCCGTCCTTGCGGACCCGGAACTCGCCGACCACGGTCATGTGCGCGCGCTTGAGGATGCGCAGGATCTCGCCCTCGGCGCGCCCGGCCTCATCGATGCGCGTAATCCGCACGACCAGGCGGTCGCCATGCATGGCGCGCTGCACGACGTCCGGCGGCAGAAATACGTCGCCTTTCACGCCCTCGACGGGATGGTCGGAGATCAGGAACCCGTAGCCGTCGCGGTGAACCCGCAGCCGGCCAACTGTGTACTCGCGGCTGTGCCGCGCCGCCACGTAGTGCCCGGAGCGCAACTCGACCAGATCGCCGCGATCGGCGAGCCGCTGGAGCATCTCTTCCATCTGCTCGCGGGCGCCGCCGCGGGCCCCGAATTCGCGGACGAGCTGCTTGAAAGTAGCGCGTGCGTGGGGGAGGCGGCTGATGTGCTGCAAGAGGGTTCGCTCGGTCGGCCCGCCGGCAGTCCTCTGCACGTCTCAATTATAAAATTTCAGGATCGCGGCACGGCCCCGGCCGGCTCGCGCATCGTATTTGCAGCCCGTTTGCCGCGCCGCGACCGCGAGCCCGGTGGGAGCGCCGCGGCTGCGCGGTTGGGTGTTTGCGCTGGGCGCGGCCGGTCAAGCGCGGCTGCGAACACGATTTCGTATAATCCGCTCAGTACATGAAACGACCGGTTCTCCTGCTTACCGCACTCGCTCTCGTTGCCGCCGCCGTCGTTGCACGCCAGACCGAGGTTTTTCCACTACTCAAGTCGGCGGTGGCAATGGGGCGCCAGCCCGGCGACTTCTATGTGCTGTCCACGAATCAGCTTTTGCGCCCGTGGGGCGATCAGCTGCAGATTCCCGGGCGGCCCGTTGACCTCGCGTTCAACTCGCGGAAGACGCAGCTAGCAATCCTGAACACGCGCTCCATACACCTCGCCGACGCCACCACGGGCGCCGAGCTGGCGGTGGTGCGCACGGAGCCGACATCCTATACGGGGCTCGCCTGGCGCCCCGGGGACCGCGAGTTGTGGGCAAGCCAGACGGCCCGCAACGGCCCCGACAGCCTGCTTGTCGTGGAGATCTCGGCACTGGGGAAGGTCGAGCGCACCACGGCGATTCCGCTGCCCGGCCATCCCGTTCCCGCCGGCATCGCCTTCTCCGCCGACGGCGCCCGAGCTTACGTGGCGCTCAGCCGCAATAACTCGCTCGCGGTGATCGACACGGCAGAACGGAAGCTGATCCGGGAAGTGCCCATCGGCATGGCGCCGTTTGATGTCGCAGTGGCCGCGAAGCAAGGCCGCATCTTCGTCTCCAACCGGGCGGGCCGCCGCCCCACGGCGGAGGACGAGGTCGCCCCGAGCAGCGGGTCGCTGGTCGTCGCCGACCCGGACAGCGGCGCCACCACCTCGGGCACGCTGACCATCATCGATGCGAGAACCTTCGAAACGCGGGAGATCGCGGTGGGGCTGGCGCCGGCGATTCTCGCTCTCAGCCCCGACGAGAAGGCGCTCGCCGTAGCCAACGCGCACTCCGACTCCATCTCTCTGATCGACACGGCCACCCTGGTCCGGAGCGACCTCGCCGTACCGACTTATCCGGCGCCCGCGAAAGGCTTGGGCAGCCAACCGGCTTCGGTGATGTGGGCACCGGACGGCGGACGTCTTTACGCCGGCTGTGGCGGCAATAACTCGGTCGCCGTGTTCATGCCCGACGGCGGCAAATGGCGGCTGGCGGGTGCGATTCCAACCGGCTGGTTCCCGTCCGCGCTCGAGATGGACGAAAAGGGCAGTCTTCGCGTCATCAACATCAAGGGCACCGGCAACACGGCGGACAAGAGCGGCACGTTTAACTCGAAACAATACATCGGCACGCTGTCGCAGATCCCCGCGCTCAGCCACGCCCAGCTCTCGGCGGCGACACGCGAGGTCATCGCTTCCAACACGCCCCGGTTCGAGCCCGCCGGCGGTGTGGAGAAGCTCTGGCAGCTCGGCATCGAGCACGTCTTTTTCATCGTCAAGGAGAACCGCACCTATGACCAGGTGTTCGGCGACATCGCGCGCGGCAACGGCGAGCCCAAGCTCGTCATGTACGGCCGCGAGATAACGCCGAACCACCACGCGCTCGCGGAGCGCTACGTCCTGCTCGACAATTTCCATACCGGCGGCGCGATCAGCTTTGACGGCCACCAATGGCTCATGCAGGGCTTCGTGAGCGACTACGTCGAGCGCGCGTTCGCCGCCGCGCCGCGCGGCTACGCCTGGAACATGGCCGACGCGCTCACGGTTTCGCCCACCGGCTTCTTCTGGCAGGGCGCCTCGCGTCCGCTCGATCTGCGCATCTACGGCGAGTTCTGCCTGCCGGCGCGCTGGGACGCGAAGACGCGCAGCGCGGTGGATATGGACGAACGGGAAATCCTGCCCTGGAGCGAATACTGGCGCCTTTACAAAGAGGGCAAATGGCAGGCGGCCGTGGGCTCGCGCAGCGGTGTGCCGGCCCTGCAGAAGTACATCGAGCCGCGCTATCCCAACAGTTCCACCAGCATCCCCGACCAGATCCGTGCCGCGGCTTTTCTGCAGGCCTTCAGCGAATTCGAGAAAGCCGGCAAGCTGCCGCAGTTGCTGATCATGACCCTGAACAGCGACCACACCAGCGGCACGCGGCCGGGCTCACCCACGCCGCGGGCCATGGTCGCGGATAACGATTTCGCGCTCGGCCGGGTGGTGGAGGCGGTGTCGAAGTCACGGTTCTGGGCGAAGAGTCTGATCCTGGTGGTCGAAGACGACGCGCAGAACGGGCTGGACCACGTGGACGGTCACCGTACCGTCGCGCTCGCCATCGGGCCGTATATCCGCCGCGGCGTGACCGATTCGAACCACTACAACCACTCGAGCATGGTCCGAACCATCCAGGACATCTTCCGCATTGCGCCGCGCACGCGCGTGCTGGCGAGTGCGCGCGCGATGACCAGCGCTTTTACCACGGAGACGGACAGGCGGCCCTATGAAGCGCTTCCGCCCAAGGTGGCGCTCGACGAGATGAACCCGCCGCTCACCGCGCTGAAGGGCCGCCGTCTCTGGGCCGCCCGCCAGTCGCTGGCGATGAACTGGTCCGAGCCGGACGACGTCCCGGAGCAGACGCTCAACCGCATTCTCTGGTGGGACGCGAAGGGCTGGCAGTCGCGCTATCCGAGCCGATGAGCGGCGCGGGACGCTGCCGTGTTGCAACCGTGAACCCGTACATCTGTGCCCGCCGTGAGCGCCGCGCCAGAGATGTTCAGGGGCGCTCGGCGCTGCTGGTTCGCAAGGTGTCCGATACACTATCCGTTTCAGGCCGCATATGGGATTGAAGGGAACGCACCAGATCACGGCCCGCGCGCGTCTCGCCCTGCCGTTCGCAATGGCGGCGCCGCGGCTGCTGCTCGGGCAGCAGCGCGCGAAACCGAATCTCCTGCTCGTCGCGGTCGACGATCTCAATACGGACATTGGCTGTTACGGCCACGCCATGGTCCGCACGCCCAACATCGACCGGCTCGCCCGGCGCGGCGTGCGGTTTGACCGCGCTTTCTGCCAGTACCCGGTGTGCAACCCGTCGCGCACCTCCCTGCTCAGCGGGCGTTATCCGGAGACCACCGGCATCTTCGATAACCGCACCAATCCGCGCACGCATCTCAAGGATGATGCGCTCTTCCTGCCCGAGTATCTGCGCCGCAACGGCTACTTCACCGCGCGTGTCGGGAAGATCTACCACGACGGCATGGACGGTCCCGAGGACTGGGACGTTAGTCTCAACCCCCGGCCTGCCTCCAGCCTGGGCCGCACGGGCGAGGGACGGAATCTGACCGGGGGCAAGTTCGCGTTTTTCGAGTGGCGCGCCGCCGAGGGCGGCGACGAAGATCAGCCGGACGGCCTCATCGCCGCGGAAGCCGTCCGCCTGCTCGGGGAGAAGCGCGACTGGCCGTTCTTCGTCGCCGTCGGACTGCGCAAGCCGCACGACCAATACATCGCGCCCAAAAAATACTTCGAGCCGTATCCGCTGGACCGGATTGCGGGACCCCCCGGTCCGGCCGATGATGAGGCCGACATTCCGCCGGCGGCCTACCCGCCCGTTCGCCATAATCTCGGCGCGCTCGAGGGGCGGGAGTTCCGCCGCGCCTACTACGCCTGCATCTCCTTCATGGATGCGCAGCTCGGCAAGGTGCTCGATGCGCTCGACCGCTCGCCCGCGGCTCGCAACACGGTCGTGATCTTCTTCAGCGATCACGGCCTGCACCTGGGCGAGCACGGCTGGTGGAACAAGGTCACTCTGTTCGACCGTTCGATCCGCGTTCCGCTGATCATCGCCGCGCCGGGGATGGAAAATCGCGGCGCTGCGTGTTCACGGCCTGTCGAGCTGATCGATCTGTACCCGACAGTCACCGAGATGGTTGGCCTGCGCCAGCCCGCGGGTCTCGAGGGCCGCAGCATCGCTTCACTGCTCGCGAATGTCGAAGCCCCCTGGGCCCGGCCGGCTTATTCCGTGGTCACCCGCAGCGGCAGGCTCGGCCGCTCGATCCAGACCGCGCGATTCCGCTATACCGAGTGGGACGAAGGCCGACTCGGTATCGAGCTCTACGATCACAACCAGGATCCGCACGAATACCGCAACCTCGCATCGGATTCCGATTACGCGTCGCATGTCCGCGAGCTGAAAGCGCTGCTCGGGAAGGCGCGGCCTGCCGGGAGATCACAACAACAATGAACGATTCGCTTTCGCGCCGCGCCTGTCTCGGGGCCCTCGCCGGCGGCGTGATGTCCGCGCAGACCCGCCCGGGGCGACGGTCCCGGCCGAACATCGTGGTCATCGTCTCGGATGACCAGGGCTACGGCGACCTGAGCTGCTACGACCACAAGCCCGAAGTCAAGACGCCGAACCTGGACCGGCTCGCAAGTCGCGGCGTCCGGTTTAGCAATGGCTATGCCGGCGCGTACGTTTGCGCGCCGACGCGGGCGGCCGTCATGACCGGGCGCTACCAGCAGCGTTTCGGCTTCTACACGGCTTCGGACTCACGGGCCGGGCTGCCGCTCTCCGAGATCACGATCGCCGACCTGCTGCGCCGGCAGGGCTATGCCACCGGCGCGTTCGGCAAGTGGCACCTCGGCATCGAGCCGCCATACCACCCGCGCAGGCGGGGCTTCGACGAATTCTATGGCTTCCTCGGCCACGGCGCGCACGATTACTTCAATCTCCGGCGCGGGGAGCCGCACAATTCGATCTATCGCAACGACCAGGTCATCGACGACACCGGCTATCTCACCGATAATCTCGGGCGCGAGGCGGTGTCGTTCATCGACCGCCACCGCACGCGTCCGTTCTTCCTGTACCTGCCCTTCAACGCCGTCCATTTCCCGCTGCAGGCGCCCGAGCAGGACATCCGCAAGCACGACACGGGCAACGCCAAACGTGACACCTATCTCGCGATGCTCGACCACATGGACCGCGCGGTAGGCCACGTGCTCGAGGCGATCGAGCGGCACGGCCTCGACAGCAGCACACTCATCCTGTTTTTCTCGGACAACGGGGGCGCGCGCAACAACCTGGCGAACAACGGTCCTTTGCGCGATTACAAGCACAGCGTCTACGAGGGAGGCATCCGCGTGCCGTTCATGATGAGCTGGCCGGACCGGCTGCCGCGGAACATCGTCTCGCACGAGCAGGTGATGACGTTTGACGTGCTGCCCACCGCTTGCGCGGCAGCCGGTGTGCCGCTGCCGAAGGATCGCGTATACGACGGTAGGGACATGCTCCCGGCTGTGCTCGGAAAGACCACGGCGCCGCTGCATGAATCGCTGTTCTGGGACGGCGACGAGGGCCGCCGCGCCGCGCGCATCGGCCGCTGGAAGCTCGTGGACAATCGCGGCAAGATCGAGCTCTACGACCTGGAGAAGGATCGCGGCGAGCAGAATGACCTGTCCGGGCAGCATCCGGATGTGACTGCGCGCCTGCGAGACGCGTTCTCGACGTGGCGAAAAGCGATGGCGCCACGGATTCGCCAGCCCGGAGGCAGGCGGGCTTGACGCGTCTTGCGGCGCGGCTGCGCCCGGGGGCTGCGCGCTGGGTGCGTGTACGACGCCACCGGTCCTGAGCGCACTTTCGAGTCCGTGTCCAGGCGGCGTCCTTGCAGCCGCGTATTTTGGGCCCTTGCCCTGCGCCTGGCAATTCCGCCTGGGTGGCGCCGCGTTCTGCGGATTCCGGTGCAGGTGGTGAAGCTGTGGCATCGACGGCGGGATGTTGGGGCGGCTCAGGTGTCCGATTTTGGGAATGGGTTCGTTCCGCAGATTTGGGCGAGGGCTGCCAATCTGCTGAATCGATGGCAGTTGGGAGCTCCGGGGGCGGTGCGTTGTCATTGGGCGGCCGGGATGCGGAAGCATTTGTGGGTTCGCTCCAGTCCGGATCGGGCGGCAGTTGGCCGAGGCTGCGCAGAGTGCGAAACAAAGCCAAATCGACACGGGCATCGTAGGCGGAGGCCTTCATGAGGACGCCCTGGTCATAGCAGTCGGCGCGGAACAGGAGAGCCTGGCGGGTGGGGGTGGAGGCGTCGCTGAACCGTTTCTGAAGGTCG
>JACOTZ010000017.1 GCA_016178155.1 Acidobacteriota bacterium | reverse complement strand
TTGGGCTGACGCCCGGGGAGGGTCTGAGAGGTGCCCACTGGGAGGAGGTGGTCAGCTCGCTTTCGTTTTCCCAGCGTACGGATGAAGCCAAGAGGTCGCGAGGCCCCTGCCCGCTGCCCGGCGTACAGATGGCATTGTACTCCCCGGTCCGGTGAGGATGATGACACGGCACCTCCGGCGGCAAGGTCGTGACAAACAGGCGCCTGGCGCGTCTAACCGCCTGAGTCAGAACTCGACCTTTCCCTCCAAAGCCTTGTAACCTAGTTACTTGCCGGAGCGCCTATGCTGGTAGCCGGCAGCACGTGAACGCATGCTGGTGGACTTTGCGCTGATCGAAAACGCCCGGGCTGGAGATGACGCCGCCTTCAACCAGGTGGTTTCGGCGTACCGCAAACGTATTTTCGGGACGATCTCCCGCCTGATCGGGCGGCCTGAAGATGTGGAGGATGTGGCGCAGGAGGTTTTCGTCCGGCTCTACTATTCGCTCGATCAGTTGCGCACCCCGGAGGTGTTCGAGCCGTGGTTGTACCGGCTGACCGTCAATGCGGCCTATGATTACCTGCGGAAGCAGAAGCGGCGTAGCGAGTCGAGGATGTCGGACTTGTCCGAGCAGCAGGTACTTCGCGCGGACGCCGCCGCCGGGGGGCGTGTCCGCGGCGAGGAGGAGTATAAGGCGAACGTCCGCGAGTTCGTACAATCGTTGTTGCAGGCGGTGTCAGCCGAGGACAGGTTACTGCTGACCCTGAAAGAGGTTGAGGGACTCTCGTTGAAGGAGCTTGAAAAGATTTACCAAGTGAACGAGAATGCTTTAAAGGTCAGATTGTTCCGGGCGAGGCAGCGCGTTCTGCGTGCCTTCGCCGCATCGCGGGAAGGCGCACCCGTGAAAGTGAAGCAGGAGTAACATGCAAGCAGATCCCAAGTTCGACCCGCGCCGGCAGGATCAGCCGCCGGCGGACGAGCTGGACCCCCTATGGGCCGCCTACCGGGCCGCCGTGCCGGATCCGGAACCGAGCGCCAACTTTATGCCGCAACTCTGGACACGCATCGAGGCGCAGCAGCGGGTGACCTATGTCTTTGGACGCTTGGGGCGCCTATTCGTCACCGCCGCTGCGGCCTGCTGCCTGATCATGTCTCTGCTTCTGTGGCAGCCGCAGAGGTCGGCCTCAACCGTGTATTCTGCAACCTATGTGGACCTGCTCGATGAACAGGCCGGGGTGGCCGCAATGGAGGTCCCGCCCGGCGGTTCCCTATGACCAGGCCCGGTATTTCGGTTGCAATCTGGATGCTGGCTGTGTTTCTGAGCGGCATCGTCGTCGGCGCCTTCGGCTATCGGCTGTACACCGTGAACGCCGTCAGCGCTCGAGGACGCCACACGCATGGCAGCCCTGAGGAATACCGGCGCAAGTACGTGCAGGAACTGCGCACGCGGTTGCAACTCGACGACACACAGGTTCAGCAGCTTCAGGGTGTTCTCGACGACACGCGGGCAAAGTTCGAAGCGCTCCGCCAGAAATACGATCCGGAAGTGCGGCAGATTCGGGAGTACCAGACCGAGCGCATCCGAGCCCTCCTGACAGAGAGGCAAAAGCCCGAGTACGAACGATTCCGGCAGGAGCGGGAACGCAGAATGCACGAGTCGCGCAAGTAAGCTGACGGCCTTCGGGCGGTCAGCTTTTGACCGGCTGTGCCTCTTCGGCTTTCTTCTGCTTGCGCGATGTGACCTTTCCGTATTTCTTTTGGAAGCGATCGACACGGCCCTCCGTGTCCATCAGCTTCTGGCGGCCCGTGAAGAACGGATGGCAGCTCGAACAGATTTCCACGCGGATGTCGCCCTTGTGCGCCGAGCGGGTGACAAAGGTACTGCCGCAGGCGCATACGACTTTCACTTCGTTATAAGCGGGGTGAATCCCGGCTTTCATGCTAGGTGGGTCCTCTTTCCTGGAGTGCTTTCTCGATTGTATCACCGGGGCCGGGCGTGCCTGCCTCAGCAGGTCAATCAGTCCCCGAGCATGCGGCCGTAGGGCTGCAGGCTTTCGATGTTGTCCAATACAGCCTTGGCAGCGGCCGTGATCGGAATCGCCAGGATAAGTCCGATGGCGCCCCAGATGGTGCCCCAGAACATCAGCGCCACCGTGACGGCCAGGGGGTTCAGATGGACGCGGGCGCCGACGATAAGCGGGTACAGCAGGTTCAGCGCGAGCAGATGCAAGAAGGCAACCGTCGCCGCGATGATCAGGTAGGGCGTCATGGTGTCGTACACGACGAGCGCGGCCAGGAGAGGCGGGATAATCGCCAGCGGCGCACCGATGTAGGGCACCAGATTCAGGAACCCGCTCAGCGGCGCCACCAGCATCCAGTACGGGAGATGCCAGGACCAGAACACGATCGAGCTGATCAGCGTCAGCAGCACGCCGAGAATAAAGTTGCCGAACACGTAGGCGCGCGCCATGGTGGCGATGCTGTGCCAGCTCTTGCCGGCGACAACGCGATCCGTGCCCTGGAAGATCGACAGGTAGGTTTTGCGGATGTGGTCCCGCCAGCTCAGCATGAAATAAACCAGGAAGGGCACGAAAGAAACCATCAACAGCACGTTGTAGAACGAGCTCACGTAGCTGTAGACGTACGCGACCAGAGAGACCCTCTCAGGGCGGATGCGGACCTCCTGCACCGGGGCGGGCTGGGGCGGCGGGGGCGGCGCCGGCCGCCGTCGCGCCCGGGGCTGCGCCGGTTGTACCTCCTGAGGTTGGATTACCTCCTCTTTTTGCTGAAACCGTTTCGGCACCAGCGTCCGGTACATCGATTGCTCCATCTTTTCGATGCGCTCGGCGACGCGATCGACCAGCTCGTTGATGCGCTGGCTGTACATGGGCAGTTCATCCGAGAGGACCGCCACCTGCACGTACACGCCGAGACCGGCCAAATAGACCAGGAGCAGCGCAATGCTGCACACGACGAAGCTCGCCACCGAGCGCGGCAGCCGCAGACGCAGGAAGAACCCGACGAACGGTTCGAGAATGAAAGCGAGCAGAATCGAGATGATCAGGGTAATGCAGAGCAGCCGCCCGTAATAGAGCAAGGCAATACCGGAAGCGATTGCAATCAGGGTGATGCTGGTATTTTGCAATTTCTGCGCCGGCAGCATGGGGGTAAGCGCTGGCACCCGAAGTCTTGCCCGCAACCCGAGGGCGTGCACCGCTACTTTAGCACAGGGATTCGAAGCGGCAGTGCTTTGGCGAACAACCCGGCAGCCACACGCGGGAAATCGGTTAAACATTGCTATACTCTGATCAACTTTGCATGAAGCCCGGCAGACTCCGGTTGAATGAGATGCGGTGCGTCCGCGGGACGCTACCCCGAGTTCCCGCGCATGCGGACCGTATGCGAGAAGCTCGGGATTGCGGAAAAAGCGCGGTTCGCGAGTTCGAAGGCCCGCACCGGATCGAGGGCGCGGAGGCCTTTCGTTTCTGGACAGGTAGCTAAGAATGACTCCGGCGATCGCGGCCAGCCCGAAACTGACACGGCGCGGGTGGCTGCGCGCGGCCTCGGCGCTGGGCGCGGCGCCGCTCGTGGGCGCGCAGCAGGTGCGTCCGAATGTCGTGCTTATCGTCAGCGATGATTTGGGGGCGAGCGATCTATCGGCGTACGGGTGCCCGGATATCCGCACCCCTAATATCGATCGCATCGGCGAGCAAGGCGTCCGTTTTACGCAGTCCTATTCGAATGGACCGGAGTGCAGCCCGACGCGATCAGCGCTGATGACCGGCCGCTATCAGCAGCGCGTCGGCGGTCTGGAGTGCGCGATCGGCATCGGCAACGTGGGCCGCTACGACGAAGCCGATTGGCTGGCCAAACGGGGCGAACTCGGACTACCGGCGGAGGAGACGAGCATCGCGCACATGTTGAAGACCGCCGGCTATGACACGGCTTGCATGGGCAAGTGGCACCTCGGGTATGGCGAGAAATTCCGCCCGATGCGGCACGGTTTTGACGAGTACTTCGGGGTTCTGGGAGGCTCGACGGACTACTTCCGGCACGTCGAGCCGGACGGGACGCCGGTACTGTACCACAATGACAAACGCGTCGAGCAGAGCGGCTACATCACCGACCTGCTGGCGAACCGGGCGATTGCATGGCTGCAGCGTCCGCGGCAGAATCCATATTTCCTCTATCTGCCCTTTACGGCGCCGCACGCTCCATTTCAGGGTCCGGGAGACGCCGGCAAGAAGCTGACCGCGGACACGTGGGGGAAGGGCGACCGTGCCACCTATGTCCGGATGGTGCAGCGGCTCGACGAAAACGTCGGGTGCGTGCTCCAGCAGCTCGATCGCATGCCGCGGACGGAGAATACGCTGGTGGTCTTCATCAGCGACAATGGCGGCCACCAGTTGGCGCGAAATGCGCCGTTCCGCGGGCGCAAGGGCTCGGTCTGGGAAGGCGGCATCCGCGTGCCGATGCTCATGCGCTGGCCGAAGGTATTCCGCGCGGGGGCAACCTGCGATCAGGTCGCGATTACCATGGACCTGGCGCCCACTTTTCTGGCCGCGGCCGGCGCCGCTCCGCCAGCCGGGCGGCGGCTCGACGGCGTGGACCTGCTTCCCGCGCTGAGCGGCGAGCGCCAGCGGTTTGGGCGGACACTGTTCTGGCGCGCGAAGCGGGCGCAGCGCATCCGGTGGGCGGTTCGGGACGGCGATCTGAAGTACGTGCGCGAGGACGCAGAGGAGGGTTTGTTCGATCTCGCGCGCGATCCCGAGGAAAAAACGGATCTGCTGGCGTCAAAGCCTGAGCTTGCCGCTGAGTTGCGGAACAAGCTCGCCGCATGGGAGCGCGAGGTCGAAGCGCCGCGGCTGCGCGAGTTCCATCGCGGGGCCGCCTCCAAGGCATAACTTCCACGGCCGGACGACGGTTGGCGCCCTTTTGAGCCAGGATCCGCGCGGCCGTGCCGCCGGCGCGGATGATCAAAACGTCGTATCCGGGACGTACTCCCGCGAGCTCACGGTTCGCAGTGCGGATGTGCTGCCTGGCGGAGGAGCGGATTGCGGTCGTGCCGGCGCTGCGCAGTGTGACCTCGGCGGCCGCGTGGCAAACATTCGACGAGGAGTCCCGGGGCGCGATTCACCCGGGCAAGATTGCGGACCTGGTAATTCTCGAAAGGAACCCGCTCGCGGTCGAGCCCGCCGCCATCAGAGACATCGCCGTCCTGGAGACGATCGTCGCGGTCGAGAGCGTTTGCCGGCGGTGAGTTTCAGTCGCCGAGCTGGGCTCCGGGCTGGGACCGGATTAAGGCATTGGCGGGCCGCCGCGTTCCTCGCGGCCGAACGGTGAGGATGTCGCTGAATCGAAGCCCGTCGCCTTCGCACCGAATGCTCAAGCGCCCCGTGCCATAATTTCCGGGATGAAGCAACTGATGATTGTGGTTCTTGCGGCCCCCTTGCTGGCCCAGATCGTGCCGCCGAATGGGATGGGAGTGTCGATGGGCCATCTCCACATCTTCACGCCCGACCCCGACGCTCACAGAAAGCTATGGATTGATGTCTTAGGCGGGAAGCCGGTCAAGCTCGGGCCGGTCGAACTCGCGATGTTTCCCGGGGTGATGGTCGGTTTCCGCCAAGCCACATCCAGCGGCGGCACGGACGGCTCGATCGTGAATCACTTCGGATTCCTGGTGCGCGACCTGGCCGGCACCAAGGCGAAACTCGTGGCCGCCGGTGTGCGCATTGAGCGCGAGATGCCGGCGACGCATCAGATGTTCGCGATGTTCCCCGACAACGTGCGCGTGGAATTCACCGAGGACACAACCATGGACATCCCGATCAAGCACCACCACATTCACTTTGCCACGCCGCAGATTGAGGAGATGAGAGCCTGGTACGCGAAGACCTTCGGCGCGGTGCCGGGAATGCGGGGCCGCTTCAAGGCCGCCGATCTGCCGGGCGTGAACCTGTCCTGGAACCCCGCTGATCGGGCGACGGCGCCGACGCGCGGCCGCGCGCTCGACCATATCGGCTTCGAAGTGCGCGGGCTGAATGCCTTTTGCGACAACCTCAAAGCGGCCGGGGTGGCGGTCGAGATGGGACCGCCGGGCCTGCCGCTCGCATTTCTGACCGACCCCTGGGGAACGCGCATCGAGCTGACGGAAGCGCTTAACGAGCTGAAGTAGCCGCGCGTCCGGGGACGGCTTGTTTCCGGGAACGAGACTCCTCGGGTGCCAGACGTTCGTGAGAGTCTATTCCGGTGAGCTGACAGATCTCAGCAATGGGCGTTTATCTGGCCAATCATGATGCCCGCGCGGCGTTAACTTGTTTGGAATGTGGCGCGTGCACAGAGCGGGCCAGATAAACGCGGAAAAACCGGCCAATCTGTTTGATTCTAGGTCGCTTAGACTGAAATTTTGGAGCAAACTGATTGGCCGGTTTTTTCAGGTTTTGCGTCAAGTTGACGAGGCGTGCGTCGGCCAGGAGTGAACTTCCTACAACCCAGTTTCTGGACACAGGAGTGGTTGGCGAAGCCGATTCGCCAACGACACGCTGCTTCAGGGTTTCCCGCTTTCCGACGGAGGAAGGGCTTGACCGTGTACGGTCCCACCGTACATAATGAAGGACGGCGCTGACGTGCAATTCGGCCGGTTTCGCCACAAAGGGCTTAAGGCGCTGCATGACGACGACAACGCCAAAGGTGTGCCCGGCGCGATGGCCGACAAGCTGTGCAAGCTCCTGTTCGCGCTTGAAACGGCGGACAGCCTTGCCCAAGTCGGCCGGTTTTCGGGCTGGAAACTGCATCCGCTCAAGGGCGACCTGAAGGGCTTCTGGAGCCTGACCGTCTCGGGGAACTGGCGGCTGATATTCACCTATGACGAGAAGACGAGCACCGCCGACGATATCGACCTGATCGATTACCACTAAGGAGGCGCAAGATGCCGATGAAAAACCCGCCCCATCCGGGCGACCTGATCAGAACCGAGATCATCGAGGAGCTGGGCCTGACCGTAAAGAAGGCGGCCGAAATTCTCAAAGTTCGCCGCGCGACGCTGTCGGACCTGCTCCACGGCAAGGCCGCGCTCACGCCGGACATGGCCTTGCGCATTGAAAAAGCCTTCGGCCCCGAAATGGACCACCTGCTGCGCATGCAGCTTGCATATGACGTCGCGAAGACGCGGGAGCATGCCCGGAGCATCGATGTTAAGCGGTACGTGCCGGCGTAAAGCAGCAGCCCGTCCCTATTTTTATGACAATAGAAATAGAAAATGTTTTTGGCCCGAGGGTATCCGTAAACCCTTGTGTCCGGCAACCGCGGACCGAACGGCCGCGCCACGCAACGAAAGCAGAATAAAGAGAACGGACAGGAAACATTGGTTGTACGGGAAACCGACAATTGAGATGACATTGACGGACGGCACGGAGGCCGCATGGCAGACGAAAAGCTACTCAAGAAGATGCAGGATCTAAGGTTTGACGATCCGACATTAAAAGCCATCGAGAAAATGGCTCAGGCTACTCATCCCCTCACGGAAACGATGAGAGCCATGGAGCGGCACCAAGCATGGTTTCGAAGCGATACGCTCGAATTGCCGGCAGGAGGAAGCGCCGGGTGCGCAGGTGAGTCCCGTGATACGGGCGTCAAGAAATCCAAATTGACGAGGAGTCGCCTATTCGGAAATTGCCTCAAAACCGCATTGTGGGAGATCGACGCTTGACTTTCATATCCCGAACTTGCTGCCACCACACTTTCGGATGGCGCGTGATCAGTAGCGGTCCGCTTTCACAGGAGAAGCCATTTTCATGGAACGCCGTTCTCCGAGCGGTCGCGGCTCCAACCATCGCCCGGCCGACTAACCGCGTTCGGCGCGTCACTTAGTCGCTGGACTTTTCCCCTGTTGGACGAAGGCCTCCGCGATTTTCACGCCAAGGGAGAACGTGTCCGCGTAGGAGATGTTCGACGTGATGGACACGACCATCCCGTGCTCGGGAAACGTCATGAGAGACGCCGCCATCCCGCCCAGCAACTCGCCGTCGTGGCCGGCCACGCGCGTTTGTTCCCCCGCCAGAGTGACGGTCTCGATGTCCCAGCCAAGACCGTAACCCGTGTTCTTGCCCGAGGCCAGCCGCTGCGACCTCTGGAGCAATTGAACGGTGGCGGGCTGCAGAAGCTTGCCGCTGTTGATCGCCATGCCGAAGCGCACCAGGTCGGACGGAGTGGAGAGAAATCCGCTGGATCCCGCGTGGCAGGAAAAATCGAGGGGGCGCATCAGGTGCAGGCCGTAGTTGGGATCCGATGAGAACCTCGGGAAGTAGGGCGTCACACGATCCTGCATGGGCCTCTTCGCGGAGTCAGGGATGGTCTCGCGCGTCGTCCGCGGATCGAAGATCCGCTCCCGGATGAAATTGAACAACGGGTGGTCATCGTCGGCTTCGACGGCCGCGGAGTCGGGGATGGTGTTGCGCATCCCCAGCGGATCGAAGATCCGCTCCCGCATGAACGTGAGGAATGGCTGGTCCGCGGCGGCTTCGACGGCCGCGCTCGCAAGGATCCAGCCGTAGTCCGAATAGCGGTACTGGGTCCCAGGCTCGAACAGTAGCGAATTTTCCGCGAAGTGCGGCAGCGCTTCCAGCGGCCGCTCGCAGTGCTTCGTAAAAAGTGGCCCCTCGTCACCGCCGTCGGGGATGACACCAGCCGTATGTCCCATCAACTCGCGCAGTGTTACGGGCCACTGTTTCTTGGGGAATGCAGGCACGTACGTCTGAATCTCGTCGTCGAGCTTCAGACGGCCATCCTCCAGCAGCAGGCCGGCCGCAGCCGAGGTGAGCACTGTAGAAGCGGTTCCGATCCTGAACCGGTGAGTCGGTGTGACGGGCACGCTGGTCTTGAGATCCGCAAACCCGAACCCTTCCGCCCACACAATGTCACCACCGATACCGACCGCCACCGAAACTCCCGGCAGGTTCTCCTCGGTGAGACGCGCACGGACGATCTGCCGCGCCTGCTCCACGGCACCGGCTGACTTTGGCAACGGTGCCGAATACGTTACCGAAGGCACCTCCTGCGGGTTCGGGTGCAGGACCGGCGCAGTGGTGCTCATGTACACCCACATCCCCGGAATCGCCACGAGTAGCAGCGCGACGGGCACGAGGATCAACCAGAGCCAAGTCGGGGTCCGGCTCTTCGCCATGTTCCCTCCTGTCAACATCGGCACCTCAGGCTCAGCACCCTCTTGCCCAACACATGAGGTGCCTACAGAAGTCTAACTTTATTATACAAAGTACACTGTGTCAACCACCGATTTTCTTCTAGAGTGGCTCACGGGAAGAAAGCAACGAGGAAAACCTTCTGTGTTCCGCTGATCGCACTTGCGCTAGTTGCTGTTGGAAGCCGCGATCGGCGCATCATTCATGGCCGGTGAGACGGAAGTGAAATTCGGTTTACCGGAAATTGGTTGGATCGTCGGCCACTAGGAAGCAATCCAAGTTGACGTGTAGTCGCCGAGTCGTGGGAACGCCTGCTGCCGGTGACCTTCCCACGAATCGCCGCCCACGATTTGGTGCGGTGTATTACCGCTGGTCGCCTGGGGCGACCGCATCGCACAATTCGATCGAGTAAGAACCGATGCGCCGTGCTTTACAGCCCCTTCTTCGCCAGGAATTTGATCAGATCGACGATGCGGCAGGAGTAGCCCCATTCGTTGTCGTACCAGGCAACGACCTTCACCAGGTTCCCGTCCATCACCTTGGTCAAACCCGCGTCGACGATGGAACTGTTGGGGTTCTGCTGCATATCCGAGGACACGACCGGGTCCGTGGTGTAGGCGAGGATGCCCTTCAGCCCGTTTTCGGCGGCCGATCGCAACGCCTTGTTCACATCCTCCGCGGAGGTTGGGCGGGACACCACCGCCACGAGGTCAACGACGGAGACGTTGGGCGTGGGCACACGCATGGCGTAGCCGTCGAGCTTGCCTTTGAGCTCGGGCAGGACCAGGCCGATGGCTTTGGCGGCGCCGGTGGACGTGGGAATCATGTTGACGGCGGCAGCGCGGGCGCGGCGGAGATCCTTGTGCGGGAAATCGAGCACGGGCTGGTCGTTCGTGTAGCTGTGCACGGTCGTCATCGAGCCCTTCTGGATCCCGAAGCTCTCGTGCAGCACCTTGACCACCGGCGCGAGGCAGTTCGTGGTGCAGGAGGCATTCGAGACCACGTTGTGCTTGGCGGGGTCGTACATGTTGTCGTTCACTCCGAGCACGACCGTGACATCTTCGTTCGTTGCCGGCGCGGAAATGATGACCTTCTTCACCGTGCCGCGCAGGTGAGCCTTGGCCTTGTTGGCGTCGGTGAACTTCCCGGTGGATTCGACCACCACCTGGACGCCGAGCGAGTTCCAGTCGATCTCGGCGGGATCCTTAATGGCGAAGATTTTGATCTTGTCGTCGCCGACGTGGATGGTGTCGCCTCCGGCGCGGATATCCTCACGGAGGAGTCCCAGGGTTGAATCGTACTTCAGCAGGTGGGCAAGGGTCCTGGTATCCGTAAGATCGTTCGCCGCAACAAATTCGATTTCCGGATCATGAAGGCCGGCCCGGACCACATTTCTGCCGATACGGCCGAAGCCGTTGATACCTACCTTGATCGCCATGTAGGGATTGCTCCTTGTAGGATGGTTTGAAATCTCATGATATCAGCCGCGCCGCGCGCGCCGGGAATTCACGGCGACGAAGTTCAGCCGGCAGCAGCTTACTGAGGCTTCATCGGCGGCAGGGTTTGGCCGCCCAGGCCGGCGTAGGCCTCCTTCACGCGAACCACTTTGCTTCCATGAAAGGTGACGAACGTGACCTTGCCGGGCGGCAGGCCGTAAATCCAGTCCTCGAGCTCCTCGCCTTCGTGCATTTCGCGATGTTTCTGGCGCGGCTTACCCAGCGCGAGAATCACCTGATCGCGATTCATGCCCTCGACGGCGCGTTTCTCCTTGACCGCGGCCTGGATCTCCGGCGGCAGCGTTTCGATGTAATGCTCGGTCGCGGACCGTTTCTCAAAATCCAGAACCGGAGCGAGCATCTTCTTGATTTCCGCGGACTCCAGGGGCGGCAGCTTCTTGTGAAAGAGAAGCGCGACAGTGGTGCCGCCGGGCGCGGGAGAGTTATTGATGCCGCCAATGGGCGTAGTGCGCGTGCCCATGCCGACCTCGATTCGCTCGTACCACTTGCGGCCGCCTTTGATGCCGCCGTTGATCTCGAAGACGATGCGATCATCGTCCAGCGACACCTTCGTGACTTGCACGAGGTCGCCAGTGCGAGCGGCGGGCCCGAGCTCGCGGCCAACCTCCTCCCAGGCCTTCTTGTCGTAGCTTCCGTTCAGTTCAATCGGCAGCGGCTTTTTGGAACGCGGCAGAAAGACTTTTGCGGTGGCGTACTCGGCGGTCAGGCCGCGAATCAGCTCGATGCGCTGTTCGTCCGTAAGCTTTTCAGCCGGGAAGCCGGGAAGGGCAAACAGGCTCGCCAGGATGGCAAGGAGCACGCTCGATCGACCCCAGTTGTGCCGACCAACCGGAGCCGCCGGCGCGAGCCAGGGTCCGGTCCCGCCGGGCAGGCCGGCCGCCCGCCGTCCGGCCCGCGGCTGCTCAACGAGTGATGACATCCATGTACTTCCTAAGCGCCGGGAGCCTCGGGCCGCATCGACGCCAGCACCGGCTCGTGAAACCGGATGGGCGCCTTGACCAGATACACGAGGAGGGCGACAAGCACGGCCGATGTAAGCAGGCTTGCTTCGGGTCCATAATCTCCGCCGCTCCATAGCGCGCCGACTTTCCAGCGCATCGCAAATCCCGTCACACCCATTTTAAACCCGCTGAGGGGCACGCCGAACAGCGGGAGCATCCAGTTCCAACCAAAATGGATGCCGATCGGCAGCCAGAGATCGCCCGCCCGCACGAAGGCGAACCCCAGCACGACTCCGTAGCCGAAGGTGTTTGCAAGGCCGAGAGCGGAAGCGTTCATGTTCGCGGCATGGGCCAGGGCAAAGAGCACGCTGACCGGCAGGATGGTCGCGAACGGGCCCATCCTATAGACGAGCAACTGGAAGCCATAGCCGCGGAAGAGCATCTCTTCACCGATCGCGCCGAACAGCAGAAGCGCAGTCACAAAGAGGAACGCCGGAAGGCTCGCGGGCTGACTGGGGTCGCGCTGCATCTCGGCGGCGCCGGCGGCAAGCGCGACTCCGAGGACGGCGAGCGCGGCGCCCACGCCGCCCAGCACACCGAAACCGAGATTGCGCAGGGAGCCCGCGGTCCAGTGAAGGCCGATGTCGGCCAGCGTGCCGCGATCGAAAATGCGAACGACAACCGCGTTGGCGACCGCCGCCGCCGCGAACGTGCCCAGCGCGGCGGTGACGAGATAGCCGGCCAAGGGGGCCAGGATGACAGGGAACAGTAACAGCCCGATGATCGCGATGAAAATGTATAAGCCGAGCTTTAGAACGATGCCGAGCAGCTTAGCCCGCATTTCTCACCAGCGTTTTGCCGCGGCTGGGGCGGCAGCTCCTGAGTTGCGCGGGGCCGCCGTCCTCGACACGCGGAGGAGTGCACTGCCGGGGGATGATCTCTGCCCGCCGTGTATGCGGCGCCTGCCCGCCGTCTCGCGACGATCGCAGTGAGAAATGCAGGCCGGCAACGCGGAGTGACATACGGCGCTCTTCAGCGGGCGAGGGCGACCCGAACGCCGCGTGGAGCGACCTTGACAGGCAGCACTTCCGCGCCCTCCTGCTCGATGAGGCGCGCTACGCGCTCCTTGGCACCGCGCTCGACAAGAAAGAAGACACAGCCGCCCCCGCCCGCGCCGCAGACTTTCGCCCCCACGGCGCCGGCGCGCCGCGTGACCTCGACCAGGCGATCGATCAGCGGAGTTGTGATGCCGGGAGCATTCTTGCGCCGGTGCGACCACTCCTCGCGCAGAAGCCGGCCTGCCTCTTTCCAGTCGGACCTCTCGACAGCGCCGCGCATGGCGTGAGCGATGGCGGCAATACGGTCGAAGTTGCGGTGCACGGCCTTGTCGCCGTCGATGTGGGCCTTTGTGACCTCCCAGTTATTGATGCCGGAATTGCGGGGCACGCCGGTGTAGGTGAGGACGATGCGTTCTTCGAAATCCGCGAGATCGATGGCGATGGCTTTGCGGTGGATGCCCGATGCTTTGAGTTCGATGGCGCTGACGCCGCCGTACATTGCCGGGTAATAGTCCTGGCAGCCGGTGGGCACGCGGATAATCTGCGCCTCGATGTTCTGCGCGATCTCCCGAAGCTTCTCGAGGTGATAGCCGGCGCCCAGGAGCCGATTGAGAGCGCTGCAGATGGTAATGATGAGCGACGAGGATCCGGAAATGCCCGCGCCGGCGGGCGCTTCGGAATGGGTGCGGAGATCGAGACCGGCATCGGGCTGGAAAAAGCGGACCACGCACGCGAGCAGCGGCAGCCTGTATTTTGTCGCGGACGCGAGCGCTGCAAAGGAATCGAAGCTCTCTTCTGCGTGCTGATCCTCCGAGCGCAGGACGATCTTGCGATCGCGGCGGGGCACGAGCTCGCAGGAAGTGTAGCGGTCGACCGCGAAATTGACCGTGACGGCATTGGCATGGAAGAGGTAGAGCGGCCAGATATCGAGCGTGCCGCCGGCCATATCGACGCGGCAGGGGGACTTGGCGGTGATTTTCATCCGAAGCTCCAGGATACCGGGCCTTGAGGCACACCGTTGCCACATGTGCTCGCAGGCCGGCGCTCGACGCCGCCGGGGCGTCAGGAGCCGGCTCGTTGGTTTTCACCCCCTGGCCAGCCGCATCGCGCGGGCGGAGTGGCCGCCCGACAGGTATCCCGGCTCCGCGCTCGTGTGGAATAATTCTGGTAATCATGAACCTAGGACGTGTAATTCTTGTGTGCTGGGCCGCCGCGGCGGCCTCGATCATTGTGGCCTTCCAACAAACGGCGCCCCCGGTGACTCCGTCGCCCAGCACCGTCTCTGAACAGCGGTTGCTCGACGGCTTTCGCAAGTCGACCGTCGCTTCGGTGGCCGATGCGGTCGACCAGGTCGTAGGCCAGCGGGGGTTCATGTCGTACGATATGCGCCCGCGGATTGCGGGCCAGATCGTGGGGAGGGCGGCCACGGCCCAGTTGCGAGCCACCACGCCCGACAAGGCGACGCCCGCGCTGAGCGCAAAGCACTCGGTCGGCATGATCGACAATGCCAAGCCGGGCGAGGTGGCCGTGATCGTCGTTGAAAACGGGCTCGATGTGGCCGGCATGGGCGGCCTCATGGCGACCGCCGCCAAAGCTCGCGGCCTCGCGGGGGCGATTATCGACGGCGGGCTGCGCGACCTGGCTGAGATTCGGGCGCTCGGCCTGCCCGCTTACAGCCGGAGCGTGGCGCCTGCGAGTTCGGTGGGCCGCTGGGCCAGCGTTGCAAGCCAGATGCCGGTGGCGTGCGCGGGCGTGACCGTGCAGCCCGGCGACATTATCGTTGCGGGCGAAGATGGCGTGGTGCGCGTGCCGCGCAAATTCGAGCAGGCGGTCCTGAAACGGGCGCAGGAGATTGACGATCGCGAAAGCCGCATGGTGCCGTTTATTCGACAGCAGCGATCGCTGACGAAGGCGATCGAGGTCTTTAACCGGATCTGACCTCGATCAACCTGGGTCGGCACAGGCGCCGGCCCGCACTCGCGCTCCGTCGCGGCTGGGCAACGGGGCAACTGCCCGAGGTTCAGCCCGGACGGCGTCCTTTGCTCTGATCTGCCCTACTACGGCGATGACAAACGGGACTAGTTCATGCAGAAAGTTCTAGGAAGCGGGCAATATGCATATCATCATAGGGGCTGCCTCACAAAGTCCTAGGGTGATTCCATACAGAGAAGTTAGCTAATAGCCAGCCGATCCGAGGCCGATAAAACGGGTGTATGCACAATAGGCGGGTAGAAACCCGACTCCTATGCGCCGATCTCGTCGATGTCCAATGGAAGGACAAATCGGGTAGGACTCGCCGCGCCATCGCTAACCTCGAAGATATTTCGATGTCGGGTGCCTGCGTCCAGGTGGATCTGCCGGTCCCGCTCAACACCGTGTTGCGCATCAGCTATCCGAAGGGGAACCTCCAGGGGAAGGTGTGCTATTGCGTATATCGGGAGATCGGGTATTTCCTAGGCGTCGAGTTCGAGCCGGGGTTCCGCTGGTCGCTGCGCTCCTTTCGCCCGCAGCACCTGCTCGATCCGCGACGACTGGTGTCCCGCGTTGCCGCACGGTTGCTGCGCCAGCCGGTCACGCCTGTGCTGCAGTAACAAAGGCACAATTCAGAAGCAATGCGGAGCCGCCCGGGGCGTTCAGTGCGCCGGCGACGCGCTTCCCCAAGGCGGGAGACTGCTTTCCGGCGTGGAAACGGCCGAACAGGCGAATCCAACCAGTTACCGCCGGCGACCGCATTCTGTGCCGGAACGCTGACGGACCGCCTCAGACGAATTTGTACTGCCCCGGAACCGGTAGCGGCGGCACATCCATCTTGAGCTTGTAGTCAAACTCCTTGGGCATCAGGTCGAGTTTGGAGTTCATGATCTGGTCCCAGGTGATCATCTGGCCGGAGTAGGCCGATTCGCGGGCCATGATGCAGGTCAGGGTGCTTTCGGCGACCGGCATGGCGTGGTTGATGTAAGGACCGTCGCCGCGGATGCTCTTCACCATGTCCGTGTGCTCCTGGACATAGGGATTGATTCCACGCTCGCCCAGGTCACGGCAGTTGCTCGAGCCTTTTGTCCCGACCACGCGCTCGCTGACGTTGGTGTACAGGCCCCGCGGAAACTGCCGGCAATAGCTCGACATCTGCACGCCGTTGGCGAACGTGAAGTCGGCGCTGATGTGATCGTAGATATTGCCGTGGATTTCGTCTTTGGGACGCCAGACCGCGCCGCCGGTCGCGACCACCTTGTCGGGATGCGTGCCCATGACCCAGCAGATCACGTCGATGTTGTGCAGGTGCTGCTCGACCACCTGGTCGCCGCAAATCCATACGTGCGAGTACCAGTTGCGGTGCTGCCACTCCATGTCGCCCCACTTGGGGTCGCGCCCCTTCGGTTGCTGGATCACGGGCGTCCCGACCCAGTACGCATAAGTGGCGACGACATCGCCGATGGCGCCGTTCTTGATCTTTTCGACGGTCTGCTGGTACTCCTTCTGGAAGTGGCGCTGCGCGCCCGACATGACGGTCAGCTTCAGCTCCTGTGACTTTTTTGCGGCTTCCATGAAACGGCGGACGCCTACCGGGTCGGTCCCGAAAGGCTTCTCGCAGAACACGTGTTTCTTCGCCGCGATGGCGGCCTCAAAGTGCATCGGGCGATAGCCGGGGGGCGTGCACAGCATCACGATATCCACATCGGAGGCCAGCACCTTTTTGAAGGCGTCGAAGCCGACGAAGCGCTTGTCGGGGGCCACCTGAATGCGGTCGGCGTACTTGGCAGTCTGCCGCCCCTCGCGCAGCCGCCGCAGCGAGGTCTCGAGCTTGTCTTCGAAGATGTCCCCCATGGCGACCAACTCCGTGTTCTCGGTGCCTTCAAGCAGGTTGCCGACGGCTGCCGTGCCGCGGCCGCCGCAGCCGATCAGTCCAGCCTTCAGCTTCTCGCCGGCCCAGCCCCGCACAAGCTGGGGCCGGACGATGGTGAACGCGGTCGCAGCGGCCACCGTGCCCGCGCCCGACGACCTCTGCAGAAAGGAACGCCGGGAGATATCATTCGAGTTGTTACTCATCGTGGGAAAGCCTCGGAGGCATTGTATAACGGGCCGCTCCTCGCGCGGTGCTAAGCACACGCTGCTCGAGGGTTCGAGGGGCAGCGTCGCGTGAAGTTTGAAGGCGTGTACGTTTCCGCCGTGACCCCCCGGCGGCAACGCCTCGATGCGATCGATCTGGCGTCCACCTGGGAGCTGATCGACTTCCTGGGCGCGCAGCGGGTGGCCGGCATCGTGCTCATGGCCAGCGCCGGCGAGTTCGTGCACTTTCCGGTGGAGGAACGTATTCGCGTGATGGGCCTGGCGGTAAAGCGCAGCCGGGCTCCGCTGTTGGTCAACGTGTCGCATTCGACGCTCGACGGCGCGGTCCGGCTCGCGGAAGCCGCCATGGCAGCCAACTGCGCCGCGCTGCTGCTGGCGCCCCCGCACTTTTTCCGCTATGATCAGGCCGACATTCTCGCTTTCTACACGGCGTTTGCCCAGGAGGTGGAGGCGCGCGTGCCAGTGCTGCTTTACAACGCGCCGGCATTCAGCAACCCGATCGCGCCCGACACTGCCGCAGCGCTTCTCAACGGCCGGCGGTTTGCGGGTCTGATCGATTCCGGAGGCGACTGGCCGGCCTTCGACGCGTTCCGAACGATAGCCCAGGGTAACGTCCTCTGCGGTCACGACGGCCTGTTCGTCGAGGCGCGCGCGGGGGCTTCGCTCTCCGCCGCTGCCTGCGCAGTGCCCGAGCTGATGCTGGCGCTGAATCGCGCGCTGCAGGCCGGCTCCCCCGCTCCCGCGCAGACGCTCGCGGCGCGGCTCGAGCAGTTTCTGGCGGCGGCGGCGCCATTCCCTGTCCCCATCGCCATTCGGGAAGCCGTGGCGGCGCGGCGGCTCAAGGTCGGCGCTCACGCGACTGCCTTATCCTACAAAAAGGAGCAGGCGCTCGCCGAGTTTCGCGAATGGTTCGGGCCGTGGCTCAAGGTCGTGCAGAAGGAGTGCGCGGTTGCGCAAACTTCTGCTAATTAGCTGTCTGGCCGCGGCCACGGGGATCTCGCAGCCATATCGGCCCGGCCCCCAGGTCCTCACGTTCTTTTCCGACGTCGACGATTCCGAGCAGCCGTACGCCCTCTACATTCCCCGCAACTATACGCCCGTGAGGAAGTACCCGCTGGTGATCAGCCTGCACGGCGCCTCGTCGAATCACCGGCTGAATTTGCGCCGCCTGTTCGGCAGGGGCAACCGCCTGGGTGAGACGGACATTGAAGCAAGCCGCTATTTTCCTCCACTGCGCGAGATCGACTTCCTGGTGGCGAGTCCGCTGGCGCGCGGGACCCTGGGTTACCAGGGCATCGCGGAGAAAGACGTCTACGACGTGCTCGCCGACGTTCAGAGCCGCTTCGCAATCGATCCGGACCGCATCTATCTCACCGGGCTGTCCATGGGAGGCGGCGGCACACTGTGGCTGGGCTTGACGCGGCCCGACCTTTGGGCGGCAATCGCTCCCGTCTGTCCCGCGACCGAGAACTGGCGCGAGCTGGCAGGCAACGCCCTGAACGTCCCGGTGAAGCTGTTCCAGGGCGAGCTGGACCCCGTGGTCAAAGCCGCCGACACGCGGGCCTGGCAGCAAGCCTTCCTCGACGCTGGTGTGCGCTCGGAGTACGTCGGCTATCCGGCGGTGCGGCACAATGCCTGGGATCACGCCTACAAAGATGGCGCGATTTTCGACTGGTTCGCGAACTTCCGGCGGGTGCGGCATCCGGAACGGGTGCGCTTTTCCACCCGGAGCTATCAGTACAACTCCGCGTACTGGGTCCGGATCGACGGCCTGACGCCAGGCGCCCTGGCGACCGTGGACGCGGAATTCTCCGCAGCCAACCGGCTAACCGTACGGACCACGGGAATCGACGGAGTCACGCTGGCGCTGCGCGATCATCCGCGGTTTGCTCCGGCCCGGTCATTGACCGTTGTGATGGATGGCACGCCCCTGCAGACGCGCGGGCGGGGAACCATTTCGCTGTCACGAGGAGCTTCCGGCTGGATGCTGAAGCCCTACGTTCATGGCAGCAGCGAAAAGCGTCCGGGCCAGGAGGGCCCCATCCCGGCCGCCGTTTCGGCACGCCACATTTACGTCTATGGGACTTCCGGATCGCCATCGGCCGAAGAGTTGCGCGCGCGGCGCGCGCAGGCTGTGGCGGCTTCGGAATGGTCGACGCCGCGCTCGCGGCTGCTGCTGAATTTCCGTGTGCTGGCCGACAAAGACGTGCGCGAGAGCGATCTCAAGACCTCAAACCTGATCCTGTTCGGGAGCAAGGAGACGAACAGCCTGATCGCGCAACTGGCCGAGCGGCTGCCCTTGCACTTGAATGCGGGCGCGGCCGATTACGGGCTCGTGTTCATCGTCTCGACGGGAGAGCGATATGCCGTCATCAACTCGGGCCTGCCTTGGTGGACCCAGGCCGACCAGGCCCGCCGTCCTGGCCTACCCTTTCTCCCGGTACCCTTCTCCGCGCTGCAGAGCCTGCCCGATTTCATCCTGTTCAAGGGAGGCCTCGACAACGTAATCGCCGAGGGCCTGTTTGACCGTAACTGGCAGCTTCCGGCGGATGCCGCCCGCAAGATGGAGGCGACCGGCGCCGTCACACTGCGCGAGCCGGCAAACGCGGCTGCTTCCGCCTGGACGAGGTAACCGCATGTCCAAAACGTCTCACCCCACACCCGAGCAACGGGCCGGCCATGGCGAGCGCTCCTTGCGCGGCGGCGTCTCGCAACCAGGGCAGGACATGCCACCGGAAGAATTCCGGCGGGCCGGACACGAAGTCGTCGACTGGATCGCAGACTACCTCGCGCACATCCGCGACTACCCGGTGCTTCCAGATGTGCGGCCGGGCGGGCTGCGAGCGGCGCTTCCGGGCGCGGGACCCGAGGAGGGGGAGCCGTTCCAACGCATTCTCGATGATTTTCGCGAGCTGGTCGTGCCGCACGTCACGCACTGGAACCACCCGCGCTTCCACGCCTATTTTTCCGTCTCGGCGGCAGCCCCCGGGATTCTGGCGGAGGCGCTCGCGGCCGCGCTCAATGTCAATGGCATGGTTTGGAAGTCGTGTCCCGCGGCTACCGAACTGGAGCAGGTTGCGCTCGACTGGCTGCGGCAGTGGCTCGGTCTGCCGCAACCGGCGTTCGGGATCATCCACGACACTGCTTCGGTGAGCACGCTGCACGCGCTCATCGCGGCAAGGGAGTTCGTCTGTCCCGAGTCACACACCGAGGGCATGCCGCAAAACCTGGTGGTCTACACCTCTGAGCAGGCGCACTCATCCGTCGAAAAGGGCGCGATTGCGGCGGGCTTCGGCCAGGACAACGTACGCAAGATCCCGACGGACAACGAATTCCGGATGCAACCGGAGCTGCTCGAGCGGGTAATCGAGCAGGATGTGCGGGCGGGCAAGCAGCCATGCTGCATTGTGCCGACCGTGGGCACGACTTCGACCACGAGTATCGATCCCGTATTGCCCTGCCTCGAGGTGGCAGAGCGATGCGGCGCCTGGGTGCACATTGACGCCGCTTTCGGGGGCGCGGCCGCCATCGTGCCCGAGTTGCGCCATATTCTCCAGGGCGCGGAGCGGGCGCACTCGCTGGTGGTGAACCCGCACAAATGGCTGTTTACTCCGATCGACTGCAGCGTCCTCTATACCAGCCGGCCGGATGTATTGCGGCGCGCGTTCTCGCTGGTTCCCGAATACCTGCGCAGCGCCGAGGATGCGGCGGCGCTGAACTATATGGACTACGGAGTGGCGCTGGGGCGGCGCTTCCGGTCGCTCAAGCTCTGGTTCGTGCTGCGCTACTTCGGGCGCAACGGCATGGTGGCGGTGATTCGCAGTCATGTCGCGTGGGCGCGGGAGCTGGCCGCGGAGATTGGCGCCGACGCACGCTTCGAAGTGGTCGCGCCCGTGCCCCTGTCGCTGATCTGCTTCCGTTATCGCGGCACGGACGAGCAGAACCGGCGGCTGCTCGATGCGGTGAATGCCGCGGGCACGGCGTTTCTGTCGCACACCG
>JACOTZ010000016.1 GCA_016178155.1 Acidobacteriota bacterium | reverse complement strand
CAGCGTGCCTTCGATCTCTTACGAGTCCCCCTGCGACTGAAATAAACACCCGCTCCGTAGGCAGTAGGCAGTTCCCGGAAATTCACTAACCTGTTGCTGTCCCTAGACTTGTTTCAATCGGGCCGAAGAACTTAGGCTTAGCCGTCACCCAACGAATGGGGCGACGGCGGGAGAGGGCAGCGCGGCGTGGTTGCTGGAGCTCGCGGCGAAGGCCACGCTCGAAGATCTCCCGCAGGGTGACCCGGGTCTCGGCCGCCCTCTTCTTGGCCGCGATCAGCAGCTCGTCCGGCAGATCGATCGTGGTCCTCATATGGGAACCCATATTACCATAAATATGGGTCGGCGTCGCGCACCCGTCGTCACGGCGCGCACACAGGGCCGACGCCGGCCCGCCGTTGTATACTGCAGCCCATATGAGAGCTGCGATTTGTGCCGCGGCCGCCTGCCTGGCGCCCGCGCTACTGGCCGCCGATACCGGTTTGCGCGCCGGCGTCGCCCGGGTCGAGATCACGCCTGGCGGCCCAATGCCGATGTACGGCTACGCCGGGCGCAAGTGCCAGGGGGAAGGGGCGCACGATCCGCTGTACGCGAAGGCGGTTGTGCTCGCCTGGGGCGACAGCCGCATGGCGATTGTCACGCTCGATCTGGGCAGCATCGTGTCCGACCGGCTGCGCGCGCAGGCGGCGGAGAAGCTGAACATCCCGGTGCTGCTGCTGGCGGCATCGCACACGCACTCGGGACCGTTGTTTCCGCTGGACCCAGCGGTCGAATCGCTCTACCGCGACGAACTCGAGCGCAAGGTGCTGGGCGCGTTGAGCGAAGCCGCTTCGGCGATGTTTCCGGCGCGGCTGGGCGCCGGCCACGGCTCGATCCAGCTCGGCTACAACCGCCTGCTGCCGCGGGACGACGGCCGCTCCCGGGCGCTTTTCGATAATTTGGAGCGCGTCCCCTACGGGCCGGTCGACCCGGAATTCATGCTGCTGGCGATTGAAGACGACCAAGGCGCGACGCGCGCGCTGCTGGTGCACTATGCGGCGCACGCGGTTGTGCTCGGGCCCAAGAGCTGCAAGTATTCGGCGGATTATCCCGGTGTCATGCAGGCCAGGGTGGAAGCCGAAATGCCCGGCACACAGGTCATGTTCGTGCAGGGCGGCGCGGGCGATATCAACCCGCTGTTCCAGGGGCGCAGCGGCAATGAAGAGCAGGACTTCGCCGTCTCGACCAAGATGGGCGAGTTGCTGGCGGCGAACGTCCTGAGGGCACGGCGGGAGGTCCAGGCCATCGAGGCCGGGGAGATTCGCCACAAGAGAGATGTCATCAAATTCACGGAACGTTGGAACAAGACCAAAACAATCGACGTCGGGATCACAACCGTGCTGATCGGACGCGACATCGCCATCGCCGCAACTTCGGGCGAGCTGATGCACAAGCTGCAGATCATGTGGAAGCAGCAGGCGGACGTGCGGCACGCGTTTTTCTACGGCTATACGTTTTCGAGCGGCGGCGTGTGGCCGGGCTATATCCCCGATCTGCGCTCAGCGGCGTACGGCGGATACGGCGCCGACGCGACCACTCGGATCGAGGTAGGCGCCCGGCCGCCCATAGGCAGGCAGGACTTATCAGTGCTTGGGTACCGGCTGGGCCGGCTGCAATCCCGTGATCGCAATTAGCCCAACGGCTGCGATCAGCAGGACCTTGCTTGCGTTGCGCATGCCATCTGTTCTCTTTCATCGTATGCTTGTCAATCAGTATTGCGTTTGCCTCGCACCGACAGTGCCGGCTGAAGGCCTGGAGAGTCCTGCTTCCGGAACATGCGCACGGATGCGGAACATCGTCTGCCAGGTCCCGATTCAACGTTACGCGATGACGCCTGAAGACTACCGAACCATATTCGGTGGTGCGTTCCGTTCAACTCTCCTGCGAAAATGGAAAGGACAGGCCTGTCACTCGACCCAAACGAAGCCGGCGTTGTCCATTGTGCGCCGATCGCCATTTTGAATCGCTATCGGCACTACGCCTGAGTTGACTCCTGCTGGAATTCTGACGCGCATTTTCTGCACACCGGCCGCAGTGCCTTCGATTGAAAGCGCTTCAGCTGGCGACGGTTGCAGATCCGGTATAAAGACGTCGACAGGGCTGGTGAGATCCAGCCCCGTCGCATAGACCTCTACGGTCTCACCGCGTCGTGCCGGATGTTCGGTACTGTTCTGGTCGCCGCTTTCCAGCCGCACATCCGCCAGTGGGTTGCCCCGGTTTTCGAGCGTTCCATCAGCCCGAACGAAAACCTTGATTGTAGGATTGGCCGGGCGAACTTCGAATACCCGAACGGTCGAGTAGACGCCACCCACTTCCACCGACATTTCGGTCGACTCCCGACCTCGAACCTCCGCCGGGACTACTGCGTTGATCTGGTCGGGCGAGAGGTAAAGCAACTCAGCCGGAAGGCCGTCAAACAACAGGCGAGCATTGGACGGGATTCCCGCTCCGAATAACGTGACCAATTGTTGGGGTGCAACAACATCTTCTGCCTGAAAGTTCGCTCCATTGACGGCGCAAGCAATGACGGGCTTGTCTACGTGGTCGAGTGATACATCAACTAATCCTCTGCTAGTCGGGACAACGATGCTGCTGTTGTGATCAACGTCGGGAACACCTATAGACGAACTGGACAGGATCGCCGACCCATCGAGGCTCGCGCCATCGGCACTCAAACGTGTGAGGCCCACAGGGCTTCGCAAATGCACCCGTTCCTGGAAAGTCCCAGGACACGGTCTCTCCGGCGATTACCGCTCGTCCAAGTCGATCCATCGATAGCCAAGTTGCTCTTTCCGCGCGCGAGCCGGCCAGATACGTTCCGTAAACCAGACGGTCGAGGTCGCGGGTCAGGCGTACAACAAAGGGTGTGCTTGGACGGAGCGGACGGCCGGTGAACCACGGGGAAAAGCCGCGAGGCCCGACGCTCGGCTGAAACGAACCCGGGGTTGTAGGGAAGTCACCATCGGAGTCGAGGCGCATCACGAACCCGGTGGGACAAGCACCGGGACCCGTTGGTGTGTAGCAAGCGCCGCTCTGGCGCGCCATCTGAAAGGCGCCAGGCGTCACAGGGAGATCGTCTGACCAACTAGTGCCACCCACCCAGAGCTTGCCGTAGTTGTCGAGCACCATTGGTCCGCCAATCCACTGCGACGCTGTCTCAGCCATCACGCGTGTACCGTGGAGATCAACTTGCCATAAGCGTCCGGTGAGAGCGAGCACAATGTGATCGCCTGATACCTGCAATAACTTCTCTCCGCGTGTGCTGTTTCCATCGTTGAGGTACGTGCTGAAACCGAGATTTCCGGCAGAGTCGAGCTTCACCAGGAAAGCGCTTCCCGGGTCGGATGGCGGGGTTGCCGCAAGTACGCCTTCCGTGACAGGAAAATCTTTCGATGAGGTGTTTCCCAGAACAAGCAAGGCCCCGGAAGAATCGGACAGCAAACTGACGACTTCTTCTGAGCCGCTCCCGCCAACCAAGCGCTTCCACAGAGTCGTTTGCAAGTCCGGAGTGAGCTTCTGAACGCGCAGGTCGGAATTCCCAGCGGCTTGTTCGACCTTGTCGACGATCAACCAATTGCCTTCAGCGTCACGGATTATCCGGCCGGAATGAGCCCCCAGCCATGTCACCTCTTGTGCCAGAACTGGCATGAGGGCGAGACACAGGAGCGTAATCGTTCTCACAATCGCAGTCTGCACCCCTTCGGTCATCTGAAGCGGTCCCGTTCTGGACTGCACTCCACTTACCGGAATTCGAGCGTATCCAGGGCGCTATCACCACCATAGTTCCTGACAGACGTATACCGCAGTTCGGCCGTATCTGATAGATCCAGATACGGCCGGAAGGTAGCGGCTCACCGGAACCGGGCCGGCTAATGCCCAGGGCACCTGCCTTCCTGCTCGTTTACCCAAGTGTGGTCCTCTGGCAACGAAACAGAGGCGGTTAGGCGAGCCGCAGCAGAGGGTGCACGAGGGTGCACGGCACCCGCGGCGGGTCGGATGGACGTTCCGTGTACGATTGAAAGAGGAGAGTTTCACCGCCACCGGATGCTGCTTGCCCGTGAGTTCGTCTCATACCTGTCCCGCCAGCTTGTACAGAAACTGACGCCTCACGCCATTGAGGTCACCGACCCCCAGTCAGCTGCCGAACAAATCAACGAGGTCATCTTCGAGGAACTCTCCGCCGAGGACCGGCTCAATGACGAGGTGCGGGAGATCCTGAGCGAGTATAGCGATTACATGCGGCGCGAGGGCGTGAGCTACCAGGAGATGTTCCGGCGCATCAAGCACACGCTGGTGGCGCAGCGCAAGATCGTGCGCGCCTCGGGGCGCGACACGGGCGACCAGATGAAGCTCTCGCGCGACAAGGTGACGGACATCTCCCACAAGCTGGTGAGCGCGATGCGAAAGTCGCGCAGCTTCCGGCTGCGGCGTGATCCGAACGAGGTGCGGTTGCAGTTAGTGGGGGCGATGACCGAGCTGCTGACGCTCGAGGAGAAGGTGGACCGCGCCTCCCGCGCCAAGATCAAGACGCAGAAGCGCGAGATCCCGGAAGGCACGGAAGAATGGGACCTCCTGCACCGGCGCTATTACGCCGAAGAACTGAAGAAGCTCGGCATCAACCTGAGCCGCACGTGAAGCGGATTCACGGGCAGGCATAACCGGAGGCATGGCCTACACGGCGCCGGAGCATCGAGTCCGTGCGCAGGCCGGCGGCCGCAGGCGGTAAGGAGATCGCTGTTCGCAAGAGCCGGGGTCACGAGCGGCTCAGCAAGTTTGCGGTCGCGCGCAATCGGTGCCCAACGGGCGAGCCGGCCAGGGGACGGGCCGCGGCGCAGGCGGCGCAGGGTTCAGGGCTTATAGACGCCGAATTTCTGGTTGGCGTACACAGGCTGCACGCCGGCGGGGCGCTGCTGTTTCTGAAAGACTACGTAGTCGATGCCGAGCTCGCGGTAGCGCTCGAGCGGCTGGACTTTTTCGACTGACTGCCAGCGGCGCCACCACTCGCGCGCGAAGGCGCGCTGAAAATTGACCTGCCCGCCGGCCTTCCAGTCGACGTAGACGGCGCGGAGCGAGCGGGCGCGAAAGACGCCGGGCTCGAGCGCCTGGCCGGCATCGGCGAAAACGAACACCGCGTCGCGGGGAGTGGAGGACGCGGCCCACTGTGACAGCGCGTTCAGCTCGGCGCTATGGAGGACCGGGTAGTTGCGGACCTGCCCGAGGGGTTTGATGACCGCGTGCGGCAGCAGGGCTGCCAGCAAAATCACCGCCGGCGCCCAGCGCGGGCGCAGCGCGCTCAAGCGGACCGCGACGGCGGCAGCGAGGGCGAGCCCGGAGGCAAGCGCGAGCCGTTTCCAGACGAGCGGGCTCGAGCTTCGCGGGAAAAGCAGGTCCAGCACCGCCGGCGTGAACGGCGGCAGCAGAGCCATCAGGAAGAAAAACACGCTCTCGGCGGTGCGGCGCGCCTGCGCCGCCCGGACGGCCGCGATGGAGGAGAGCACTACCACGAACAACACGACGAACAGCAGGTAGCGTCCCGGCTGGAACTGCGGGATGACGAAGAGCTTCGCCCGCTCGAGCAGCAGGTAGGAGAACGGCAGGCTAAGGACGCCGATCAGCGGCAGGCCGACAAAGAACACTCGCAGCATCGGCGGAGTCGCTTGCCGAATGCGCCAATACGCGAGAAAGGCGGCGGCCAGTAGCAGCGCATAGTGCCGCCACCAGCGCCCGATCCAGATCGAAACGTAGTTGTAGCCGCCACGCAGCCGCTGCAGCTTCTCGAGTGCGGGATCAATGCGGCCGAACAGATCCTGCCCTTCCGTGACGCCGGTTTGGAGAGCGGCAAACAAGAGGAGGACGGCGACGCAGCCGGCGAGCGGCAGCAGGGCGCGGAAGCGCCGCGAGGTCCCGAGCACCGCCGCAAACAGGACCACGTATGCCGCCGCGGTCGGCGGATGGAACAGCAGAGCGACCCCGCCCGCCAGCGCCGCCCACCCGTAACGCGCCTGCGCCAGCAACCCGAGCGACAGCGCCAGGAAAGGCAACGCAAAGCCGCGCGGATTCGGCTCGTACTCGACCGTGAGCACCGCCGGTCCGGCGATGGTAGCACCGAGGGATGCTATAGCGGCAACCAGCACCGAGTGCCAGCGCGACAGTCCGCAAGCCGCCGCCACGAGCACGAACCCGAGGAAGAAAACCGCCCGATAGACGAACTGCTGGAACAGCAGCACGGGCTCGAAGCCCAAACCGGTAATCCAGCGCAGTGCAATCGCGACCTCGTCGTATATGGTCCAGGTCACGTGGGGCCGCGAGGCCATGATGTCCTTCGCGAGGGCGGCCGGATCCCACAACCGTTCGAGGATGGGCAGGTAGACCTGCACGTCCGACTGCAGGATGGTATGGCCCGGGAACCAGAAGTAGCTGATCGCGGCAAAGCCGAGCGCGACGAGCACGATCGCCAGGAGCTGCGCACGAGTCGCGAAGCCGCGGATCGCTGGCGTCTGCGGCGCAGCTTCCATGACAGTGCCGTTCATTGAGCCGGCGTCTTATCCAACTGCTGTTTCGCCCAGACGCGGTTCGGGTTGAGCTCGAGCGATCGCGCGAGCGCCTGGCGCGCTTCGGCATTGCGATTTGCCTTGCGCAGCACGATGCCCATCCACAGGTGCGCCTCGGCGGAGCGCGGGTTGAGCTCGAGGGCTTTGCGCAGGTCGCGCAGGGCGGGTTCGACTCCGCCACCGAAGGCGGGGGGCAGGTAGTAGTTGCCCACAGCGCGGCTGAGATAGCCGAGCTCGGATTGCGGCGCCAGCTCGATCGCCTTGTCCACCTGCTCGCGGGCGCAGCGGCCGTAGCGCAGTCCGCGCAGCACGTTCGCGGGGATGATCTGCCCGCAGAGCGTACCGAGGATGCGGTGGTGCTCGGCTTTACGAGGATCGAGGGCCACGGCCCGTTCGGCTGCCTGGATGCCGCGCTCGGCGGCCTGCGCCGCTTCGGCCTTGTCACGCTGCTCGATTGCGACCTCGGCCAGGTAGGAAGAAGCGAGCGCGAGCCGGTAGTGCCCCGCGGCATCGCCGGGCGACTTGGCCGCCACGGCTGCGAGCTGTTCGACTGTCTTCTTGAGCGCGGCGCGGTCCTGGCGGTCGCGAGCCTGTTCGAGCTCCGAACCCCACGCCAGGGCGCCTAGGGCCACAAGCACTGCCCCGGCGAGTCGCATTTCTCTGATTTTACCCGACACGCTGATGGGCTTCTCAGCGAGGCCCGGCGACGCGCAGCGGGAAGATGGGCGGATCGCGAGCACTGCCGTGGATGGGCGCGGCCCGGTGTGCCGTCGCGTAGACCGCTTGCTGACGCGCGCGGCTCGGAAGCAAGTGCTGAATTTTCAGCAGAGCATTCTGACGCAAGACAGGCCTGAAAGGGTCAGTCATGGAGGGGCTCAGTTGGTTTCATCCGTACGATATCGCGCCCGATGGGCGGTTCCTGATCAACTGCGGTGACGCCCGCCCACCGAATCCCGTGGTGATGTGGAACTGGCGCTGAACCGGCGACGCTCCTTCACGGCCGGCTGGGCGGTCTAAGCGGTATGGGGCCGATGCGGCAGCGGGCACTGGCGCCTATACTGGCGACATATGGCGAACGAACAGTCTCATCCACGCGGATCGTTTTGCTGGTTCGAACTCGGCACCACGGACCAGAATGCAGCCAAGGAATTCTACGGGTCGCTGCTTGGCTGGAGCGCGAAGGACTCGGCCATCGGCCCCGACGAAGTCTATACGATCTTCAGCCTGCAGGGGCGCGACACCGCGGGTTGCTACACGCTGAGGCCGGCCATGCGGGCGCAGGGTGTGCCGCCGCACTGGCTGCCCTATGTTGCCGTGGCCGACGCGGACGAGAGCGCGGCGAAAGTCGTGCCGGCGGGAGGCAAAGTGGTGGCTCCACCTTTCGACGTGATGGAGTTGGGACGCATGGCGGTTTTGCAGGATCCGTCGGGCGCGGTCTTTGCGATCTGGCAGCCCAGGAAGCACCGGGGCACCGGGATCAAGGAAGTGCCGGGGACGTTCTGCTGGGCTGATCTCATGACACCCGCCCAGGAGGGCGCGGTGCAGTTCTATCAGGCGCTGTTCGGCTGGCGGGCAGAGGCCGGTGAGGACAACTCCGGCTACCTGCACATCAAGAATGGTGACGAATACATCGGCGGCATTCCGCCCGCCGGCAATCCCAACGCACCGCCCCACTGGCAACTGTACCTTCTGGTGCAGGACTGTGACGCGTCGACCGCGAGGGCAAAGGAGGCGGGCGCGAAGGTCTACATGGGTCCCACGAGCATGGAAGGCGTCGGGCGCTGGTCTGTGGTTGCCGACCCGCAGGGCGCGGTTGTGGCCCTGTTTCAGGCTGGGCGTTGAACGTCATTTCCGGTTCACAGGTAGGGTCTTGGATACCGAGCGGCACTGTAGACTCTTCGCGCGTTCGCCGATACGCGCGCGGCTCGAAAGGGGTCGATCCTGAGCCGGGGCCCGGAAGTATTCAGTTTTGAGCCGGGGCTCGGAAGTCTCCATCCTGGGCTGTGATCGTGGGAATCCGTGTGCGCAATTGAGGCGGCACATTAGAGCCGGACCTCCGGTTATCATGGCGCGTAGAACGCTGCGAGCGGCCGATAGGCAGTACGAAGGGAGCCGCGCTGCACCTTTTGGGTTGCGCCGTTGAGGCCCTGGTGCGCAGGTTCGCGGCGGCGCAACGTCACCCCGCTACCATGAAGGACATGCTGGATCTTGCCACGCGTGCTCTCGATTTTGCCCTGCGGACGGGGGTGCCGTACGCGGACGCCCGCGCCGAGGACATTCGCGAGCGCCACGTGGCGGTCAAGAACGGCAAGGTCGCGGTTGCATCCACTCTCGCGTCGGCGGGCATCGCGATTCGTGTGCTGCGCGACGGAAGCTGGGGCTTCGCCGCCACCGACGATCTCACGGCCGCGGGCCTCGAGCGGGCTGCCGGCCTGGCCGTCGAGATCGCGCGCGCCAGCGCGACGGTGAAGAAAAAGGACGCCCGGCTCGCCCCGGAAGCTCCGCACGTCGCCGAATGGATCTCGCCGTGCGAGATCGATCCTTTCTCCACCTCGGTTTCGTCGAATCTCGACCTTCTCCTCAAAATCGACGCCGAGCTCCGCCGCAATCCCGCGGTGACGCTCGCCGAGTCGAGCCTCGGCTTCAGCCGCAAGCGCCAGTATTTGGTGTCGTCGGAAGGCAGCCGCATCACCCAGACCCGCACCACGACGGGCGCCGGCTATGCGGCGTATTCGTTTCAGGACGGCGACATCCAGAAGCGCTCTTACCCGAACTCCTTCGGCGGGCAGCACCAGCTCAAGGGCTACGAGCTGGTGAACGAGCTGCGCCTGCTCGAGCATGCCCCGCGCGTGGCCGACGAGGCTGTCGCGCTGCATCGCGCAGACCCCTGCCCCGAGGGCGTCTTCGACCTCATTCTCGATTCCAGCCAGCTCGGGCTCCAGATTCATGAATCGATCGGGCACCCGATCGAGCTCGACCGCGTTCTCGGATCGGAAGCCAATTATGCCGGGATGAGCTTTCTCACGCTCGATAAGCTCAATTCGCTGGGCTACGGCTCCGAGATCGTCAACGTAGTCTGCGATGCGCGCCTCAGCCATGGACCAGGCCTTGGCACGTTTGCGTTCGACGACGAGGGCGTGCCCGCTCAATCGACGCCGATCATCAGCGACGGCCGCTTCACGGGCTACATGACGTCGCGCGAGACGGCGGCGGTGGTGGGCGCGCCGCGATCGAACGGTACCATGCGGGCGGATGGCTGGGCCCGGCTCCCGCTCATCCGCATGACCAACGTCAGTCTGCTGCCCGGCGCGCAGTCGATCGCAGAGGTCTTTGGCGCGGACCACGGCATCTACATGGAGACGAACCGGAGCTGGTCGATTGACGATAAGCGGTACAACTTTCAGTTCGGCTGTGAAATCGGCTGGGAGATGCGAAACGGCAAGCGTGTCCGCATGCTGAAGAACCCGACCTACAGCGGCGTGTCGACGGAATTCTGGAATGCGTGCGCCGCCATCGCCGGTGCCGAACACTGGACTCTTTGGGGCGTTCCGAACTGCGGCAAAGGGCAACCCGAGCAGGTGATGGGCACAGGCCACGGCGCCAGCCCCGCGCGCTTCCGCAACATCAAAATCGGCAGCGCCCAACTGGACTGACGCCATGATCGAGACCGACCTCCTCCCGCGGCGACGCTGTCAGGAACTGTTCGAGGCGGCCGCACGCTCCGCCGCGCGGCAGGGAGCCGCCGAGATCGAGGTGACGCTCACCGCCTCGAACGAAGCCCTCACCCGCTTCGCGAACAACGAGATTCATCAGAACGTGGCGGAACGCGCGAGCTTTCTCTCGGTGCGAGCCGTTCTCGACCACCGCACCGCCCGCGCCACCACCAACCGCCTCGATGCGGAAGGCATCGCGGACGTAGTCGAGCAGGCCGTCCTGCTCACCAAATCGAGCGAGCCCGATCCCGACCTGCAGCCGCTATACGAGGACGATGCCAACGTGGACACGGCGCGCTACGCGGAGTCCGCGGCGCGTTGCGGGCCGGCCGAGCGGGCGCGCTCCGTGGGCGAGGCGATCCGCCGTGTCGAATCCGAGGGCCAGACCGCCGCCGGCATCTATTCGGTCAACCACCACGCGGAGGCCGTCCTGAACAGCCGGGGCGTTTACCGCTACTACCACGAGACGTTGACCCAGTGCTCGATCACCGCGATGGGGCCTGACAGCTCCGGCTGGGCGAAAGCGTCCTCGACCGTTCATGAGGATGTCGACCCGGTGGCGCTCGCGCGCCGCGCCGCGCGAAAGGCAAAGCTGTCGGCGAACCCGAGAGAGCTCGAGCCCGGACGCTATACCGTGGTGCTCGAGCCGGCCGCCGTACTCGACCTGGTCGGCCAGATCTTCCCCGATTTCAGCGGCACCGCGCTGCACGACCAGCGCAGCTTCCTCAACGAGCGGCTGGGCCAAAAGCTGTTCGGCGAAACCATCAGCATCTGGGACCATGCCGATTGCCCGCTCCAGACCGGGGCCCCGTTCGATGGCGAAGGCGTGCCTCGCCGCATGCTGGCATTGGTGGAAAGGGGGATCCCCAAGGAAGTCGCGTGGTCGCGCGCCGCGGCCAGCCGCACGGGCGTCGAGCCGACCGGCCACGGTTTCCCGCTGCCCAACGAGGTTGGGGAGGCGCCTGTGAACATCGTGATGGCCGGCGGCCGGGCAACTTTGGACGAGCTGGTTGCGGGCGTGGAGCGCGGCATTCTCGTCACCCGGCTGTGGTACATCCGCGAGGTCGAGCCGTATGACAAGATCATGACGGGCATGACGCGGGATGGCACCTTCCTAATCGAGAACGGAGAAATCGCCGGCGGACTGAAGAACTTCCGCTTCAATCAGAGCGTGGTCGAGCTGTTGAACCACGTGGAAGCCATGTCGGAAAGCGTGCGCGCCTCCGGCGAAGAGGCGATCGACATGGTGGTTCCGGGCATGAAGGTTCACGAGTTTCACTTCACGGAAGTGACGCGGTTCTAAGCTTGCCGTGGCGCAGGCCGCTTTCGTGACTCAGCGCCTCAGTAGAGCGGGGATGAGCAGGCGGGGCACAATCAGGAGCTTCTCAGCCGCCGGGACGATCCGTGCCGGGGCGGATTGGCGCCTTAAATTAACGTCTGTTAATAGATTGTAAGTAGTTGCGATTACAATCACTTGCAATTTGTACTTGTCACTCTTCCCTCGAGTGTGCTAATAATATTGGGCGGCGGAGCCCAGTCCGGGCGGCGCCGAGAATCCACATTCAATTCACAGGTTTTTGACTGGAGGTTTGGTTGTATGAAGATTCGACCGCTCTATGACCGGGTCGTGGTGAAGCGCATCGAAGAGACGCAGGAACAGACCCTGGGCGGAATCATCATTCCGGATACCGCCAAGGAGAAGCCGCAGGAAGGCGAAGTGGTCGCCGTTGGCAAGGGCAAGCGTCTGGAAGACGGCAAGGTCGTGACGCTTGACGTGCAGGTTGGCGACCGCGTGCTCTTTGGCAAGTACTCGGGAAGCGAAATCAAGATTGACGGCGAGGAGTACGTGATCATGCGCGAGGACGAAATCCTCGGCGTGCTGAACGGCGCCGGCCGGAAGGCAAAGGCGTAAAGCTCCGGGCGTGCTGACGGCGCCGCGGGCCCAGGCTCGCAGGCGTTTCCGGGCCAGGCACGCGGGATGGAGAACGTTTCCAACACAGGAGAAGGATTGATATGCCAGCAAAGCAGATTGTATACAGCGAAAATTCCCGCCAGGCGATTCTGCGTGGCGTGAACCAGTTGGCGGACGCCGTAAAGGTCACGCTCGGTCCCAAGGGCCGCAATGTGGTCCTGGAGAAGAAGTTCGGCGGGCCGACGATCACCAAGGACGGCGTCACGGTCGCCAAAGAGATTGAGCTGAAGGACCCGCTCGAGAACATGGGCGCGCAGATGGTGCGCGAGGTTGCCTCGAAGACCTCGGACGTAGCCGGTGACGGCACCACGACCGCGACCATCCTGGCGCAGTCGATCTTCCGCGAGGGCGTGAAGGCGGTGGCCGCGGGCGCAAACCCGATGGCGCTAAAGCGAGGGATCGAGAAGGCCGTCGAGGTCGTGGTCGAAGAAGTGAAGAAGCTCTCGAAGCCGGTATCCGGCGATATGATCGCGCAGGTCGGCACGATTTCCGCCAACGGTGATGCGACGATCGGCAACATCATTGCCGAGGCGATGAAGAAGGTCGGCAAAGATGGCGTGATCACGGTGGAAGAGGCGAAGACGATGACCACCGAACTGCAGACGGTGGACGGCATGCAGTTCGATCGCGGCTACCTGAGCCCGTACTTCATCACCGACCCGGACCGGATGGAGGCGGTTCTCGAGGAGCCATACATCCTGATCCACGAAAAGAAGATCAGCAACATGAAGGACCTGCTGCCGCTGCTTGAGCAGGTGGCGCGGGGCGGCCGGCCGCTGCTCATCATCGCCGAGGAAGCGGAGGGCGAGGCGCTGGCCACGCTGGTGGTGAATAAGCTGCGCGGCACTCTCAACTGCTGCGCCGTGAAGGCCCCGGGCTTCGGTGATCGCCGCAAAGCGATGCTCGAGGACATCGGCATTCTCACGGGCGGCAAGGCCATCATGGAGGAGACCGGCATCAAGCTGGAAGGCGTACGCCTGGACGACATGGGCCGGGCCAAGCGCGTAGTGGTGGACAAGGACAATACCACGATCGTGGACGGCGCGGGCTCGCAGAAGAGCATTGAAGGCCGGATCAAGCAGTTGCGGGCGCAGATCGAGGAGACGACCTCGGACTACGATCGCGAGAAGCTGCAGGAGCGGCTGGCGAAGCTGGCGGGCGGCGTTGCGGTGATCAAGGTGGGCGCGGCCACCGAGACCGAGATGAAGGAGAAGAAGGCCCGCGTCGAAGATGCGCTGCACGCGACGCGCGCGGCGGTGGAAGAGGGCATCGTGCCGGGCGGCGGGGTGGCTCTGCTGCGCGGCTGGGCGGCGCTCGAGAGTCTCAAGTCGGAAGAGGACGAGCAGATCGGCGTCAACATCGTCCGCCGGGCCTGCGAAGAGCCGCTGCGCCAGATTGCCGGCAATGCCGGGTTCGAGGGCGCGGTAGTCGTCGGGCAAATCAAGGGTCAGAGTGAACCGAACTACGGTTTCAACGCGGCCAACGGCCAGTTTGAAGACCTGGTGAAGGCGGGCGTGATCGACCCGACCAAGGTCACGCGCACAGCGCTGCAGAACGCCAGCTCGATCGCGGCGCTCATGCTGACCACCGAAGCCATGGTGGCCGAGATTCCGGAGAGGAAGCCGGCACCTTCACCGGGCGGCCATGGTCCGGAGATGGATTACTAATCCTCCGGCCACGTAACCGATTGATGGGCCCGCTCCGCAAGGGGCGGGCTTTTTTTCTTTGTGGCGACCTCCTGCCGGAAGAAATTGGCGGACGGGTGCGCGGCCGCAGGAGTCGGGCTTGCGGTTTGGCGGCGGGGCAGACGCGTTCGCGCGAAATCGGGGGACTCGAGCGCGCGGCATTAGCCAAAGTTCGTCACCGACAGGATTTCGAACCGCTTGCTGACGCGCGCGGCTCAGTAAGTGCCGTCAAATCAGCGGAAGCGTTCTGAGCCACGACCTTCAGGAGTGGTGGTGACGAACCTCGGTTAGTGTGGTGTCCCGGGCTGCATATTTGGCAACGGCTCCCTTACAGTCGCGGCGTGCGGACGCACACTGGGGAATGTGCGAGGTTTCCGAACGTGCAGGATGAATCACATTTCGAAATGAAAAGATGGTGCGCTGGCTTTCCGGAAGAAGTTTCGCGCGGCAGCGCATTTATTCCGGCGAACGTAGGACGGCCGGCGAAATCGGCCCCTAGGAATCAATCGCTTAGTGGCTGGCCCCTGAAGTGCTGCCCACCGAGGCGAGGTGCAGCCCGCAGGGGCTGTGGCCGATAAACCAAGATAAGGGCTGGCCGGGCGGCCGGCCGGGAGACCGATACATGAACAGGATTCATTATTATCTGACAAGCGCCTGGCTGCTTCTGGCGTTCGCGGCGACTGCTTGCGGGCAGCAGCCGGCGCGCCCGGCCGCCGAGAGCGAAGACGGCAAGGCTCGCCGTCTCGAGGCTGTTACCTGGGATCCGGTGAAGCACAAGCTCACCTGGACGGTTTCCGTGGGAACGTTGGACGGCAAAGGTGACTTCCATCTCGGCAACAAGCAATTGTACGAAATCGACATGGATACGGCTCTCATGCACTTCAAGGGCGAGGACCGGCGCTTCAGCAAGGAGGAAGCGGTCAATGTGCACGCGCTGATGGACGTGGTGGCAAAGTACGCCGCCGAATCGACGGTGTGGTGGGACCTGGGAGAGGGCCAGCGTGTGGACAAGTCGCAGGAGCGGAACCCAGGCGCCTCTCAGCAGGATGAAAACATCCATCGTCATCCGCCAAAGCGCCGAGAGTTGCCGCAGCGCGATTTCGAGCGCCCGCCCGCCAGGACCGTGCCGATTCGCTACGACAAGCCGTAGGCGCTGCGACAATTTGCGGGTCGCTGACGGACGCTTGCCGCGCAGGGGCTTCGCCACTGTCGCCAGCGAGTGTGAAGCGCTGAGCAGCAAATATGTCAGAGTGGTCCCCCCTTGATGAGAACCGCGTTCGGCTCGGAATGAAGAGTTCCGGGCCGCGCGCGTCAGGGAGCGGGATGCGCGACGCGGGCTAAAGCAGACGCCCCATGGCCGCGCTTCGGGCGACGCGCTTCTCGAGCCGAGCCTGGCGCGCGCGGAGCTGGTCGGAGTCGGCGAGATCGAGCGCGGTGCGGGTCATCTCCAGCGCCATCGAGTAGTTGCGTTCCCGATGTTCATAGTGCTTCGCCAGTTCCTCGAGCGCTTGCAGCCGGAAGGGGTTGCGGCAGGCGGCCAGCTCGCAGAAGCCCGCGATCGCCGCGGCGGCGCGGCCGAGCTTCTTTTCCAGCAGCGCAATGTCCCAGAGTGTGCGGAACAAGAGGTCATCGCGCAGGCCGGTGTGAACCGCGCGACGTAAGAGCTCGAGGGCAGCTTCCGGCTTCTCGGCGCGCAGCCAGCGCGCGAGCCCAACCATTTCGGCGCCGTGCGCGAGGGGCGCCTCGGCGGGCGACTGAAAGGCCTGCGGCACGATCGCAGTCAGGCAGGCGAGGGTGACGATGTCGAGCATGTTGTGATGCAGGATAGGGGCCACGCGGAAGGCCTCGCGCGTGCGCAAGTACTCGAAGTAGACGTAGGGGATCATCTCGCCCGGCAGGTCGCCTTCGCGCTCGACTCCAAGGATCTGATTTTCCAGGTCGACGAGACGGCAGCTTTCGAAGCGCAGCTTCCACAAGCGGCGCGCGCCAAACAGCAGATCGAGGTGCTGCAGCCGCCCGAAGGGTGGGCGGCGCCGGGCCATACGGTAGCGCGTCTCGAGCAGCGGCTGGTCGTACGTTCTGCCGTTGTAGGTGATCAGGGTGTCAAACTCCTCGAGGTGCGCGGCAAGGCGATCGAGCAGGCTGGCTTCCTCGCCGAGATCGCGCATGAAGAACTGACGCACGCGGAAGCCCTCGGGGGTGATCCTGCCCACGCCGATCAGGAACGCGTAGGTCCCCGATCCGCCGGCGAGTCCGGTGGTTTCCGTATCGAGGAAGGCCCAGCGGGTGCAGTGCGAAGCCGCAACCGAGCCCTCGGAGATGGCATGGAGGAGATCGTCTCCGAGGTCGTGCAGGGAGGCGAAGTCCATGCTGCCGTGCCGGCGATGCCGCTCGTAGAGCCGCTCGCTCTCGAAGTGGCAGCCGTGCGCGGTCTCGACCTGCTCGCCGCTCCACCACTCCTCGATGCAGTAGCGAGCCGGGTTGCGCTCGGAAGCCGGACGCACAGGAGACGCGGGTGCGGCCCAGGGATCCTCGTACTTCCTGTTAATCCGATCGATGCGGCGGCGCAGCAGCGCGAGCTGTTCCTTGAGGTCGGACATCGGGCTCAATTCGCTTTTTCTTTGCCCAGTATAGCCGTCGCGGGTCAGCCGCTAACCGCGGGGCAGGCCGCGGTCGCCCGAGTCGGAAACTCGAGTCGCGGTCGCCGCGCATCGGGGCGTGTTCCCGAGTTTCTTAGGAGCTATACTACCGTTTCACCCCGGATGAGACTGGTACAGCTTCGACATCCGCAAGTGGGACGGCGGATCGCCATGGTCGATGGCGATTCTCTGCGTTTCCTGCGTTCGTTCGGCTCGGTGTACCGGCTGGCGCTCGCGGCCATCGAGCACGGGCACTCGCTGGCGAGCGAGGCGGAAGATCACCTGGAGAAGGCGGCGATGGAATACGATGCGGTCTACGCCGGCGAGTCCGACTGGCGGCTGCTGCCTGCGCTCGACCATCCCGAGGAGCCGGCGCGCTGCCTGGTGTCGGGTACGGGTCTGACGCACAACGGCAGCGCCCGCAACCGTGACGCCATGCACGAGGCTGCGCAGAAGGGCAGCGTGACGGACAGCCTGCGGATGTACGAGATGGGCGCCGAGGGCGGGCGGCCTACCCCGGGCTGCGCCGGCGTGCAACCGGAATGGTTCTACAAGGGCAGCGGCACGATCCTGCGCGCCCACGGCGATCCACTGGTGACGCCGGCGTTCGCCGAAGACGGCGGCGAGGAGTCCGAGGTCGCGGGCCTGTATGTGATCGACCGGCAGGGGCGGCCGCGGCGCGCCGGGTTCGCGATCGGGAACGAGTTCTCCGACCACCGGATGGAACGTGTCAATTACCTGTACCTGGCGCCCTCGAAGCTGCGCACCTGCGCCATCGGTCCCGAGCTGGTGGCGGGCGACGCCTTTGCGGGCGCGCTCGAAGGCCGCGTGCGCATCCTTCGAGGCGAGGAGATAGTGTGGGACAAGCCGTTCTCGACGGGCGAGGGGAACATGTGCCACACGCTTGCCAACCTGGAGCACCATCATTTCAAGTACCCGGAACATCGGCGTCCCGGCGACGTGCACATTCATTTCTTCGGCGCCGACGCGTTCAGCTTCGGTGAGGGAGTGGAGCTGGCGAACGGCGATATCATGCAGATCGAGCTGACCGGCTTCGGCCGGCCGCTGCGCAACCCGATCGAGATCGAGCGGGGCGAGCAGCCATTTATCCAAGTGGAGGCACTGTGAACCGACGAGAATTTCTGCTGGCAGCCACGGGCGCGGCGCTTCACGCGCAGGCGCGCGAGATCATCATCGACATTCACCAGCACACGAACTACTCCGGCCGGAGCGACGCTGAGCTAGTGAAGCACCAGCGCGAGATGGGCGTCACCCGGACGGTGCTGCTGCCCGCGGGCCGGCGCTACGGGCTGGCGGCGCAGGCCTTCGGGAACGACAGCGTGGTCGCGCTGGCGCGACAGTACCCGAAAGAGTACGTCTACTTCGCCAACGAGCTGCCCGACATCCCGGAAACCAGGGAAGTGCTGGAGAAGTACCTCAAGATGGGCGCGCTCGGAATCGGCGAGCAGAAGTTTCCGGTGGAGTGCGACTCCTCGCACATTGATTTGGTCGCCACCATCGCCCGCGAGTTCAACGTGCCGGTGCTGCTGCATTTCGAGCACGGGAAATACAACACCGGGATCGAGCGCTTCCACAAGGTGCTGGAGCGGCACCCGCGGGTGAATTTCATCGGTCACGCGCAGACGTGGTGGGGCAATATCGACAAGAACCACGACCAGACGGTGATGTACCCGAAGACCAAGGTCGTGCCGGGCGGTATCACGGACCGGCTGCTGTCCGACTATGCCAATATGTATGGCGATCTCGCGGCCGGCTCGGGCGTGAACGCGCTTGGCCGCGACGAAGACCATGCGCGCGAGTTCCTGAAACGGCACCAGGACAAGCTTCTGTTCGGCAGCGACTGCAACGACCGCCAGGCGGGCAGCGACAAGTGCCTCGGCGCGAAGCAGATCGCGCAGGTACGGCGGCTCGCGCCGACGCCAGCGATCAGGCGCAAGATCCTGCATCAGAACGCGTCGAAGCTGCTCAAGATCAAACTGTAGGGGCTCGGAGCGAGGGTGTTCGAGGCTGGCCGGCTCCCTGACCCGGCGGGACGGCGCCGTTCAGCGGCATTGTCGCGAGGCGACGTTATGCCGCCGGGACTTGCACGGGCGATGGGCGGCGCATGGTTTTCGCCGGACGCAGGCTCACAAAGTTGCAGCGGCAGCGGTTGCAGCGCTTGGCCTTGGCTCCCATCTTCAGCAGCACGCGCCAGTGACCCGGGGGATTGTAGTGAGCAAGATCCCACTTGGTGAGGGTCAGCCCGTAGCACCTGGGGCACTTAGCGTACAGCAGATTCGCAAACATGCCGAAGCCGCGCCGGAATCGCGCGCCGCAATCACGGCAGCGGCAATGCAGACCAGACACCAGCTCGCCGACCATGCCGAACCAGCCGCGGGCGTCGACCGCCGAAATGCGCATTGATCTGCACTCTGGACAGGAATAATCGTTCATTTCCGGATGATTCGATTATAAAAGTGGGCGAGATTGGCCGCAAGCAAAACCAGCAGTGCCGCCGTCCAACCCCGCATTTTTGACGGCCGCGGTCCCCATTCGTAGGGGAAGCCGTACTCCTCCGTTTTCTGTATACCGGCCGGCGCCGCGGGGAACCAACGTATTTCCTTCGCCGGGCAAGCCGGCCGGGGGACCGGGTGCGGCCGCGTGGGCGTACCGTAAGCGCGATGGAATCCGTCGCCCCGCTGGGGCGCCCAAGTGCCGCGGGGTACGTGCGGGTGGGCATGTTTGCAGGCAGGCCGTGGAGCGACTGGCCTTGCGCGCCTGCCGCAGCGACAGGCTCGGCCAAGCGCGGAGACCGACGAATATCCAGGAATTGGCGCGAGCTCGCGATGAAATATACGGAGTTGCAGGCGGCGGCAGTACAGTTCTGGGAAGAGAAAACCAGTACGTTTGCCTTTCCGCGCGCCGGACACTGGTTTCGCGCTCCGCGCGCGCCGTGCGGAGATGTGTTCCGGTTTTTAACAGCCCGTCTATTTTTGAGATCCCGTATGCGGTTCCGGGCCGGAGCGCCTCGGCTGCCGTTCAAATTCGAGACGGGCGAGCCGGCGCGCTGGTGGTACCGGCCTCCCAGGCCTGCCGGTTTGAACAGCGGAAAGTGCGCTCTTTTTCTGTTCCCAGCGGTGGCGCAATTGCACTAGGGGGGGCATGTCACTGCCACACACTCACAAGAAAAAAGGATTCGTGCTGCTTGCCGTCGCCGCCGGCCTGGTTGCCCTCATTGGAGCCGCCGGCCTGGCGGTGGATGTCGGACGCATGTATGTGGTCAAGAGCGAGGCACAGACGTACGCGGATGCGGCATCGCTGGCGGCCACGATGGAACTGGATGGAACCATTGACGGGCTGACGCGGGCGCGGCAGCAGGCTGCCCGCGATATGAACACATGGAATTTCAACACGCAGAGGTTCTCATCGTACGCAATCTCATTCGCCAAGGACGCGGCCGGGCCTTGGGAGGAATATCCTCAGAGTGCCGCGGGCTACCGGTACAGCCGGGTCACGACCAGCGCGCCGCTGGCATTGACCTTCATGTCCCTCTTCTATAAGGGTGAGGGCCAGGCGGTTCCCGGCGCCTTCATTTCATTGGGGGCCGCGGTGAACATCAAGGGCGACTCGGCGGGGGGCCAGGAGCCGGCCACGCGCTTTCGCGAGGGGCTGTTCCCGTTCTCGCCTTACGCGCACAGCACGGAGGCTCCTCACTTTGGACTCGTGCCCGGGCAGAGTTATACCTTGCGCTGGGCGGCCAACCCGATGCTCAACCTCAACGTATGTCCGGGCGACCAGGTGCCGGAAATCATCACGCTGGCCGAGGCCGGCGGGGGCGAGGAGCGGGGCTACATCGAGGAGAGCAGCGCCGACATTATCCGCGCCGCCATCGAAGAGGATTATCAGACCGTATACCGCGGGATCGGCGAGTCCGTGGACATGACGGGCGGAGCCAAGCAGACGGAGCTGAGCGCGATCATCAACCGGGTCAACCAGGATTCCGATTCGAGCGCAGAGACGTATGCGGATTACGTTTCGCGAGGCTTCGGCAACGGCCGGCGAGTAGTGGGCGCGCCCATCAACACCGGGTATCCGGATTATCGTATCGTGCAAATCGGCGCCTTTTTCCTGTATCCCGCCGGTAGTTACGACAACAGCGGAAACCGGCCTTTCTGCGCCGAGTACCTGGGCGCCTGGGTGCAGGGCAGCCAGCACAAAGGGGTCGAGCCGAGCGGCGCATTTGTGACGAGGTTAGTGCAATGAGACGCAACCAACGCGGCAATGCCATGATCGAGCTGGCGATCGCGTCGGCGGTGATTCTGCCGCTGTTTGCCGGGACCTTCCAGTTCGGATATGCGCTGTTCAACTACAACAAGCTCCAGGGCGCGGTGCGCGCGGGAGCGCGTTACGCGTCGGTTCGGGCTTACGACTCCAGCACTGAGACTCCATCGGCAGCGTTTACGGCGGCCGTGCGGAACGTGGTGGTGTACGGCAGCCCGGCCGGGGGCACACAACCGATCGTGACCGGGCTGACGACGGACATGGTGAACGTATCGGCGACCGTGGTCTCCGGCGTGCCCGACACGGTGAAGGTGAGCATCAGCGAAATCCCGATCGACCTGGTGTTCACCACCATCCGGCTCACGGGAAAACCAGTTGCAAAATTCAGGTATTCAGGGAGGTATGCGCCATGAAAAGGAAAAATCAGCGGGGAACCGCCGGGGAGGCCGCGGCTATGCCGACGCAGGAACTCGCGCCGCAGCCAGCGCGCAAGAAGGGACTGCGAGGTTCCGGAGAGAAGGGCAGCGTCATGGTGGAGACGAGCCTGACGCTGTTGGTCTTCACGGTGATTGTGATCGGGACCCTTGATTTCTCGCATTTACTGTTCGTGCACCAGACACTCGGCGAGCGGGTGCGGGCCGCGCTGCGGTACAGCACCGTGCATGCGTACGACGTGACGGCGACTCAGAACATTGTGCTCTACGGTCAGCCCAACGGCGGCACGCAGCCGTCGTTCAACCTGACACGCGACATGGTCTCAGTGGCCCGCTACGACGCGGGCAGCGCGGACGATCGCGTGGTGGTTACGGTCCAGAACTATCCGGTCGAGTTCATCACGCCCTTCATGGCGCGAACCGTGCCAGGACGCCCGATCCGGAACAGTCTGCCATACGAGTATCAGGCGTCGCAGTAAGGAGCAAGTGTGTTCGTCCGCAATTCTCACCACCGCTCCGCCGGACTTCGGAGAAGGTGGGCCTCGGGGCCGGCTTCGACAGACGACAGTGCGCAGGCCTTTGGGCGGCGGCTCTCGCGGGCATCAGATCCGCTTGTGTTTCGCCTCCTGAAGGCCATGGTGAGGAGAGCGGACCGGGAAAGCCGGGCGGCAGGGGCGGCGAGTTTTGACAACTGCTCCCTCACGGTCGCAGCTCAGAATGAACAGGCCGCGCGTTTTGCAGGCGAGACGGCACACTAGCAAGTCATAGGGGTTTGTCAACGGAAAGGAATCAAGTCAATGCTTTTGGATATTCTCTATGCGTTTTTCGGTCTGTTGATCCTCGGCGGCGTCTTCGGAGCCGCCCTGGCAGTCCTGCTGCGGAAGCGGACGGACGAGTGCTGAGCAGTGGCAGCCGCGGCCGCCGGGGTTGCGCCATTCAGGCAGCCCCGGCGGGCCAGCCGGCCCGAGCCGCGGGCTTGCTTCCGGTTCAGCGCTCTACTGTGCCGTCCCGCGTAACACTTAACAACCGCCCGCTCACGGTCGCGGTTCGCACTCAACCGCTCGAGGCGGTGTACTTCAGCACGTTGCGCAGGTTTAGGATTCCCGGTGTTGCGAGCGGCGGGCAGCTTCGCCCGCCTGGTCGCGGCGGCCTCCACGAGAGCACTGAGGGGAAATCCGGGCTACGCAGGCAGCAGCCGGTACAAAGTGGCGCGGCTGATGCCGAGGATGCGGGCGGCCTGCGCGCGGTTTCCGCCAACGTGCGCCAGCACATGTTCGGCGTGCCGGCGCCCCAGCTCGTCGAGCGACAGCAGAGCGGCAGGATCGGTTGGGGGGGCCTCCGTTCCGCCGCAAAACCAGTCGGGAAAATCTCCTACGTCGATGATGCCCGTCGTCGTCATCAGGGCGGCGTAGGACAGTACATTCTCGAGTTCGCGAACGTTGCCGGGCCAATCGTAGCGCTGAAGCAGCGCCCACGCCCTGCTGCCCAGCCTGGCCTCCGGCTTGCCGTATCGCGCGGCGAGTCTTTTCAAGAAATGGGCGCACAACAGCGGCAGGTCTTCGCGGCGATCGACCAGCCGCGGCAGCTTGATGCAGATCGGCGCCAACCGGTAATAAAGGTCTTCACGAAACCTGCCCTCGCTTACCAGGACACGCAAGTCCCGATGGGTTGCGGCGATCACCTGCACCGAGATTTCGCGCGCGCGGCTGCTTCCGACGCGCTGCACCTCGCGGTTCTGCAGAAACCGCAGCAGCTTGGGTTGCACGGACAGGGGAATTTCCCCGACCTCGTCGAGAAAGAGCGTCCCGTTCTCCGCCACTTCCGCGATTCCGCGCTTGTCCTGATTGGCGCCCGTGAAGGCGCCGCGAACGTGGCCGAACAACTCGCTTTCAAACAGCGTGTCGACTACGGCGGCGCAGTTGCAGACGACCAGCGGCCCCCCCGAGAGGCGGCTGTGATTGTGAATGGCGAGCGCCGTCAGTTCTTTGCCGGTGCCGGTTTCACCGCTGACCAGCAAGGTATCGAAGTGCGGCGCCACGCGAAGAATCCGGGAGAAAACTTCCAGCAGCGCATTGCTGCTCCCGATCATGCCGTGGAATACAAACGGTTCGGCAGGTTCCGCATCGGCGACCGGCCCAATCTGCGCCAGCGTAAGCCAGATTTTTCTTTTCAGAATTGCGGGCGAGATGGGACGGGCGAGGGACTCGCATCGGCCGCGGGCGATCGCTTCAGACGGCGAGGGCGCAGAATTCTCAGGAATAGCAAAGAGGACCTCGCGCGCGGGGTCGAACTTGACCGACCGCGGAATGCAATTCGTCAAGTCCGGACTCGACCGTTTCAGATCGATGAGCACGATTTCCGGCCGCACAGCCGCGGTTAGCACCAGACCGTGCTGAAGGTCCGCAACCACGTGAGTTGACACACCGCAGTTGCGGCCCATGTCGGCCGCCTCCACGGATGTGGCCGGGCAGTCGGTGATGACTAGGAAATGAACAGGGCGCTGCTTCATGGCTCAAAATATTACCGCGAAAAACAAGGGACTAAAGCTACATGCTTATGTTAAGTATATGACTGGGGCAATCAAATCGAACGATTCGATGGTTGGAAAAAGTACTGTTGGCCGTACCATAAACTTTCGGCGGTAGTAGTGGAACCCGCGAGCCCGGTTGAACGGCGCTCGGCGGCCGTTCCCGACGGTTCTTTGGCTTTTTTCAAGCTCTTGCCCGGCAACGGATTTGCCCCTCGGAAACAAGCTGGAAACCGAAGGAAAGACCTGGGCTGGGCAATCGAAGGCGGCGCCGGCGGGCCTGGGGGAAGCAATCAGAGCCGGGCATCGCCCGCGATTGCGGCATAGAAACGACGCAGGCGGTCCCGGTACTCGGGTCCCGCCACCGGCAGCACGTCGTTGTGGCCCGCGCCCGGGATGGTCCAGAAGACCTTTGGCTCGGGGGCGGCATCGTAGAGCTTCTTACCGAGCGCGTGAGCGATTACGGTATCCCGGTCGCCGTGCATGACGAGGATGGGAGCGCGGACGCGGCCGATCTTGCTGAAGGAATCGTAGCTCCAGATGAGCAGCGGACCGAGCACCGGCAGGACACGGCCCGCAACTTCTTTGGCGGACGTGAACGGCGCTTCCAGGATCAAGCCTGCGCAAGGCCGGCGCGCCGCCAAGTCGACGGCGACGGCAGTGCCGAGCGACTCGCCGTGAACGATGATGCGCTCCGGGGAAAAGCCGCGCGCGATGAGCCAGTCGTAACCGGCATCGGCGTCGGCGTAAAGGCCGTGCTCGCCTGGCTTGCCTTCGCTCTTGCCGTAGCCGCGGTAGTCGAGCAGCAGCAGCGACGATCCGGCGGCCCCGATCTCGGGCGCCAGCGCCGCCCGATGCGTGATGTTGCCGCCATTGCCGTGCAGGTGCAGAGTGGCGAAGGGCGCTCCGTCTTTCGGGATCCACCACGCGTGGAGGCGAACGCCATCTTGCGACCGCAATTCGGCGTCGCGCGCGCCGATCCGCGCCTGCATATCCCAGTATCCCTGCGGGTATCGGGAGGGGAAATACACCGATTTCTGCGCGTGCCAGTAGAGAAAGGCGTAGACGCCGGCGGCGATCGCCAGGTAAAACAGGATATTCACGAGCGCAGGGCGCGCCGGCATTCGACCACCGCTTGCAACATTTCGATCAGCTCAGTCTCGCCCTGGACCTCGAGGTCGATTTTCAGCCAGTACAGCTTCACGTCCCCGAGCAGGCGCGACGCGTCTTCGGGCAGGTTCATCAGATCCTTCTCCGTGGTAAGCAGCACGCCGCCGCCGCGCGCCAGCTCGCGCAGCTCTGCTTCGCTGTAGCGGTGGTGGTCGGAGAACGTGTGCCGCTCGACCGGCTCGCAGCCGAGGGCCTCGAGCGTCTGCCAGAAGGCTTCCGGTTGGGCAAGCCCGCAGAACGCAGCCGTGCGCGCGGCCGCGAGCGCCTGAGGATCGAGGCGGCCGCCGGTGAGATCGCACCAGAACCGCGGAACCACGCGTGCCAGGAAGATGGGCGCGCCGGGGGCGTACTGCTTCAGCAGGTTGCGAATCCCGGTATAGGTCCGGCGCGGCCCGGCGCGGGTGATGACGAACGCACCCGCGCGGGCCAGAGCCGCGAGCGGCTCGCGCAGGCGTCCAAGTGGGAAAACGGCGCCGCCGGCGACGGGGTCGAGCGCGTCGATCAGGACGATGTCCAGATCGCGCGCCAACCTCGCATGCTGAAAGCCGTCATCGAGCAGAAACAGATCCGGACGAAACCGGTTTTCGATGATCGCGGCCGCCAGCTTGCGCTCGCGGGCAATGCCGAGCGGCGCCTGCGCATCGCGCAAGAGGATCTGTGCCTCGTCTCCGGTCAACTGGATCGGCGTTGCGACGCCGGACGCCACTACCGTGACGGGCTCGGATCTCCTGCGCCGGTAGCCGCGGGTCAGGATGGCCGGCTGCAAGCCTTGCGCGCGCAGGCACCGCGCCAGCCAGCTCACAAACGGCGTCTTCCCCGCCCCGCCCATCGAAAGGCCCCCGATGCTGACGACCGGAGTTGCCAGGCACGCTCGCTGCCCGAAGTCACGGTCGCGCTTGGTGCGGCCGCCCGCAGCCCACAGTTTAGAGGCCGCCCAGAGCAGCGGCTTCATCGGGCCGTAAGGTAGGGCGAGCGGCACCGCGGATTCGTACAGTTCTTCGATATGCGCGAGGCAGCGCTCGGTGGCGCCGCGTTCGGCCTCGGCCGCGCGTCTCGCGCGTTCCCCCAGCTCGGCGCGCCGCCGGGGATCGTCCAGCAGCTCCGCCACGGCAGGGGCAAGTTGCGCCGGCTCATCGATCTGCACCAGGGCGCGGGCGGCGGCGAAGCGCTCGGCGATGGCCGCAAAATTCTGCATGTGCGGTCCAACGATGACCGGCTTGCCAAAAAATGCGGGCTCGAGGATGTTGTGCCCTCCCTGGGATACCAGCGAGCCGCCGACGAACACGATGCCGGCGTAGCGGAACACGCTGCCCAACTCGCCCATGGTGTCGAGCAGCACAGCGTTCGCGCGTTCGCCGCCGTTCATGGCGGACCGGCGCGCGAATTCAATGCCCGCGCTCCGCAGCTTCTCCGCGACCACATCGAAGCGCTCGGGCTTGCGCGGCACGACCAGCAGCACCAGGTCCGGATGCCGCTGACGGAGCGCCGTGCAGGCAGCGATGACGATGTCATCCTCGTCAGGATCGCCCTCGATGACCGGGCCCATGGTGCTGGCCGCGATCAATACCGGCGCGCCGGCACGCTGGCCGAAGAAGCCTGCCAGCGCGGCGGGCGGGGTCGCGGCGGCGGGATCGAAGTCGTACTTCAGGTTGCCCGCGAGCACCGGCCGGTCCGGCGGCGCTCCAGCTTCGAGGTAATGCGCGCGGTCCTGCTCGCTCTGCACCAGCAGGCGGTCGGGAAGATCGAGAACGCTTCGGAAGAACCAGCGCAGCCGCCGGTAGCGCGGCAAGGCTCGTTTCGAGATGCGCCCGTTGGCGACGAGCAGCGCCGCGCCGCCCCGCTTGGTCTCACGGAAAAGATTCGGCCAGACTTCCGTCTCGAAGATGACCACCAGCACCGGGCGGATCGCCCGCAGGACGCACCGCACCGTAAACACGGCGTCGATGGGAGCGTAGAAAATTCCCGTGCAGACCGCGCCGAGTTTCTGTCGGGCGACTTCCCTGCCGGTCAACGTCGTACAGGAGAGAAAGACGGTATGCCGCTCGGCCAGACGGCGCACCAGGGCCGCGGCCGAGAGCACTTCGCCCACGGAAACCGCATGCAACCAGATGGCGCCGGGAGCCGTCCGGCGGTATGAGGCCGGCAGCAGGCCGAAGCGCTCTCCGAGCGCGCGAAAATACCGCAGGTCGCGCAATCCTCGGAACACCACGTACAGTACGATGAAAGGGAAGGCGATCGCGGTGAAGACGCGGTAGAGGAAGAAGATGAGTTTCCGTCGCAAGTGCCTGTCCCGATACCTGGCTCTAGTCGCGAGTATATCCGTGGCGCAGGGGGTGGGCAAGGATACGAAGAAGTTCACGCCCGGGGAGGCCTCATCCTACGAAACCAGGCAGACGACCGAGGGGGTGACGATTGCGGCTGTTCCCTATGACCGCGAGGAGCTTACCAAGGCCGCGTTCGACAAGCTCGACCCCAACAAGCACGGCGTGCTACCGGTCCTGGTGATCATTCAGAACGACAACAAGCATGCGATTCGGCTGGACGGGATGCAGGTGGCTTACGTCGCCGCGGACCGCTCGCGGATCGAGGCCACACCCGCAAAGGATGTGCCGTATCTCGAAGCGCCGCGGCGTCCCAAAATGCCCCCGGGTCCGATCCCCGGCATTCGCCTGTCGAAGAAAAACCCGCTCGCCGCGCCGGAGATCGAGCAGCGTGCGTTCGCTGCCCGGATGCTCCCACCGGGCGACTCGGCGCACGGTTTTTTCTATTTCCAGACCCGTCCCCGCGGCGGCTCCAAGCTCTACATCAGCGGCCTGCAGGACGCGTCGAGCGGCCAGGATCTGTTCTTCTTCGAGATCCCGCTCGAGAAGTAGGGGAACGCCTGACCGCGGCATGCGGGTGTGATCGGGCGCCGGTGGACGGCGACCGGTAATTGCAGGCGACGGCCGGCACGGCCGGCTGGTGCTCGCGCCGGCACTGGCCCGCGGTTGCTGGAGCCGAAACTCGCGCCGTAGTCGCCGCGCCACGTGGGGACTGCGAGTTTGGACAGCAGACTCGCACCCCGCCAAACTTTCTTTGCGTTCCGCGCTGAATTTTGCGGGGAATTGCATTATCATGGGCTGAAATTCGATGGCTAAGGGCAAACAGGGTCGCATCGGCACGGGCAAGCGTGCCGAAATCCTCCCATCGCTCGATCCGCGCCTCCAGCGACACCTGCTCACCGGCGATGTGGACGCATACGTGGACGTAATCGCCAGGCTACACGATCCCGGCGCAGGTGTCGAGGGACTGCACGTTGTGCGCACAATCGGCCCTATTGTCACCGGCCGGGTGCGAGTTGGCGATATCGAGCAGGTGCGCCGGCACCCCAATGTGGCCAGCCTGAAAAAGGCCACGGGAGTACGCCCGGCGCTCGCCCATTCCGTGCCGGAGATCGAAGCCACCCCGGCGAATCTGAGCCCGCAGGCGCTTACCGGAGAAGGCGTGATTGTAGGCATCGTCGACCAGCATTTCGACTTCCGGCATAATAATTTCCGCAATGCGGACGGGAATACGCGGCTGCGGTTTCTGTGGGACCAGCGCCAGACTGAGAATCCGTTATCCCCGCCAGGGTTCAGATATGGGCGCGAGTTCGCCGCGCCACGGATTAACGCTGCGCTCGCAGCCGCGAACCCATACCAGGAGCTCGATTACGAACCGGCGGCAAGCTCGCACGGCACGCACGTTGCCGATATCGCCTGCGGCAACGGGCGCGCGACCGGTCATGCGGGGGTGGCGCCCGCTGCCGGCATTGTATTCGTGCACTTGTCCGGCGGCGACGCCGACTCCCTCGGCAACTCGCGCCATCTGCTGGAGGCCGTCGAGTACGTCTTTGTCAAAGCGGATGAACTGGGCCTGCCCGCAGTGGTGAACATCAGCTTGAGTACCTACGGCGGACCACATGACGGAAGTACGCTCGTGGAGCAGGCGTTCGATGAACTGCTGAAGACGGCCGGCCGGGCGATCGTGGTGGCCGCGGGCAACTCGCGCAATAAGCGGAGTCACGCTTCCGGCATTCTGGCACCGGCGGAGGTGAAGCGTTTGCGCTGGCGGATCGATCCCAGCGACGCTACGCCCAATGAGATGGAGATCTGGTACGACACCGCGGGAGTGATTGAAACCACCGTGCTCACCCCCTCCGGGAGGCGCATCGGTCCTGTACCAGCGGGCGCCACGGTGCCGATTCTGAAAGGCGGGCAGCCGGCCGGCAGCATTGTTTCCCGGGTCGCTGATCCGAATAACGGCGCCCACCAGATCGAGATCGTGCTGCAACCGGAGCTGCCGAGCGGGCGTTGGATCGTCGAAATGAAGTCGGCCGCGGCTGCCCCGTTCCGCTGGGATGCGTGGATCGAGCGCGATGATGCCGGCCAGTCTGCTTTCGCCAAGGGCGATGTCGATCCCAGGATGACCCTCGGCTCGATTGCCTGCGGCCGCTCCAGCCTGTCGGTCGGTTCGTACCAACCGCGGGCCTCCACGCGGGACATCTCAGTGTTCAGCGCCGAAGGACCCACCCGCGACGGACGCTCCAAGCCCGAGCTCAGCGCTCCGGGCGATCCGGTCAGTGCCGCCGAATCGCAGTCCCAATCCGAGTTCCCCGACTCGGGCACCAGCATGGCCGCGCCGCACGTGTCGGGCGTTGTCGCGCTTCTCTTTGAAGCCGCACCCCGCCGCCTGACGATCGCAGAAACGCGAGACGCGCTAATCGCTTCCGCGCGGCGCAACCCGCCCGGCGGGACGGACTGGGATTCGCGCTATGGCTTTGGCCGGGTCAGCGCCCGCGCCGCACTGGCAAGGATGGCGAGCCGACTGGCGCCAGTCGCCGCCGCTGCACCCCAAACGTCCGCCGGAGGTAATGTCGAATGACCCCGCGTTCTCTGCTCGCTGCCGCCATTCTGCTCGCGGCGCCATTCGTTGCTGCCGCCCAGGATCCTGACCTGGCGCGCTTCGGCCGCATCGAAACCACCGCCAAAACAACGGTGCGGTCGGCGCCGCGCTTTGGCTCTCAGCTCGTGCGCCGCCTCGAGCCGGGCGTGAGCCTGCGCTGGATCGAGGGCCGCCGCGTCGATGATTTCCTGCGCGTCGCCGTGCCCAAGGGCGGCATCGGCTGGATCCCGGCCGATGATGTCCGCATAACGGCCGAAGCTCCGCCGCCCGAGGAAGCCATCACCGCCGGTGAACAATGTGCGGCAAACCTGGATGCGTGCCCGGAGCACGGTTGCGCTTCCCCGCAATCGAAAATCGGGTTACGAAACGTGGCCAAACGCCGCACGCCCGCGGGCGCCACGCCCATCCGCATGAGTTTCACCGACTTCGCCTCACTGCAGGATCAGACCGACCAGTTGTTCGAAGAAAGCCAGGGGCGCGAGTTCGACGCGGATGACCGCGCCCTGCTGCAGGGCTTCGACGTAAGCAACGGCACGGTAGGTGAAGCCACCCTGGTCCGCATTACCGGATTCCTCTCCGTTGGCAAGCGGAATCCCCACCCGAACACCTCGGGGGAAAGCGTCAACTGCAATATCAAACAGACCGCCAATAATGACTTTCACATTTCAATCGCGTCCAGCTCCACCAAGGATGAGTTCGACGGCATCGTCATCGAAGCGATTCCGCAGGATCGGCCTGGCAAGTGGACCATTCCGCGTCTGAAGAAGGTGAAGACCCAAAAGCGGAAGGTATGGGTGGAAGGAGGGCTGTTCTACGACAACCCTCACGTCGTCAATTCCGACCCCGACAGCGGCTCCTCGCAGCCCAAGCGTTTCTCGCTCTGGGAGATTCATCCGATCAACAGAATCCTGGTTTGCACCAAGACAAATAACGCCTGCAATAACAACGACGAAAGTCAGTGGACCAGGCTCGAGGACGTCCCCTGAGGCGCTGCGGCGGCTACCGCTTTCAGGCGAGCTGCGGGACGAACCTGCGGCTTGAGTTCGGCGGCCGGCGGAAACCGGCTTATTCGTCACTTTCCCAAAATACGGCAGGGGTATTCCTTTCGCCGGGGAAGCCGGCCCGGGGGCGGCTGCGGCCCAGCCGAAGTTCGTCACCGACAGGATTTCGAACCGCTTGCTGACGCGCGCGGCTCAGTAAGTGCCGTCAAATCAGTGGAAGCGTTCTGAGCCACGACCGTCAGGGAGTGGTGGTGACGAACCTCGGCCAGGGCGCGGCAGAAGGCGCAACCTGTTTTGCGGTCGCTTGCGCTCGGGTCGAGATGCCGACGGTACGTATTTACGTCAAGCTTTCGGCTTTGCGGCGGCCGGCTTCGGCTTCGACGCGGGCGCAGGTTTCGGCTTGCCGGCGGCGGGCTTGGGCTTGGTGGCCGCGGGCCGGCGCCCTGGCGTTTGATGGTCACCCGCACGATGCGCACGGGCGTGCGCGGCCGATTCGTGTCGTCGCGGGGCACGCGCGCGATTTTCCCGACGACCTCCTGGCCCGCAACCACTTGCCCGAAAATGGTGTGCAGACCGTCCAGATGCGGGGTGGGCACGTCGGTGATGAAGAATTGCGAGCTGCCGGTGCCCGGACCGGCGTTGGCCATGCCGAGGCGACCGGGGCGGTCAAAGTGCAGCGAACGGTCGAATTCATCAGGGATGGCGTCGGTGCCGCCCATACCCGTGCCCATGGGATCGCCGCCCTGGATCATGAATCCGGGAATGACCCGATGCCAAATCAGCCCGTTATAAAGCGGCCGCTTCACGCGCTGGCCGGTCTTCGGATCAGTCCATACCTTACGGCCGGTGGCGAGGTCAACGAAGTTCCTGACCGTGATCGGGGATTCTTTCTCGAAGAGCAGGGCCGTGATGACGCCCATCGATGTCTGGATGACGGCGTACAGACCGGGCTCAAGCGCCGGCCGCGGGGGTGCGGGCTTAGCCGCCGTGGCGGGCTTCGGCGTCTGGGCCGCGGGTTGCGCCGAGGCCGCGCCGGCGAGCAGAATCAGGCTGAAAATCGGGGCAAGTCTCATGTCGGAACCCTACGATCCTTATTGCTGCAACGCGCGCGCCACTCGCCCGCGGGGCTTCCCTGCAGCGCCTACACCAGCACGGTGAACGCGGTCTCGGTTCGCCGCACGGGGCGGTAAAGCGTATCGCGCTCGACAGGCTCACGGCCGGCTTCCCGGATCAGGCGCAGCAGCTCGCCGCGACGGAGCGACTGGCTGGTAGTGGCGCCGGCGTCGTGGTAGATCTTTTCTTCGACCACCGTACCGTCGATGTCGTCCGCCCCGAAGCGCTGCGCGATCTGCGCGATCCTGGGCGTCATCATGATCCAGTAGGCCTTGATGTGCGGGATATTGTCCAGCATCAGGCGCGCCACCGCGATATTTTTCAAGTCATCAAATCCCGTTGTCCGCGCGATGTGCTCGAGCGGCGTGTGGTCGGGGTGGAAGGCGAGCGGGATATAGGTGACGAAGCCGCGCGTGTCATCCTGCAGCTCGCGCAGCCTGAGGAGGTGGTCGACCCGGTCCTCTTCATTCTCGATATGGCCGTACAGCATAGTGCAGTTGCTCTTGAGCCCGAGCTGGTGCGCAGTGCGGGCGACCTCGATCCACTGGGCGCCGTCAATCTTGTGGTCGCAGATAATCCGGCGTACGCGCTCGGAGAAGATCTCGGCGCCGCCGCCGGGCAAGGAATCGACGCCCGCATCGATCAGGCGTTCGAGCGTCTCGTGGACCGGGATGCTCGTGCGCTGCGCCAAGTAGGCGATCTCGACCATGGTGAAGGCCTTCAGGTGGACCTGCGGGAAGCGCTCCTTGAGGCCGCGCAGCATGCGGCAATACCAGTCGAGCCTCAGCTCGGGATGCAGGCCGCCGACGATGTGGAACTCGGTCACCGCCTCCGACCAGCCGCGGCCGGCGGTCTCCCACACCTGCTCGAGCGACATGGTGTAGGCGCGCGGGTCGCGGACGCGCTTGCCGAACGCGCAAAGCCGGCAGCTCGCCACGCAGACGTCGGTGGGATTAATGTGGCGATTGACATTGAAATAGGTGAGATTGCCGTGGAGGCGCTCGCGGACGAGGTTGGCCATGTAGCCGAGAGCGAGGATGTCGGAGGTGCGGTAGAGCGCGAGGCCCTCTTCGCGGTGGAGCCGCTCGCCGCGCTCGACCTTCGCGAGAACGGGCCGCAGCCGCGAGTCGTCAACGATTACCGTCATGAATTACGCGCCCCGCCAGAGGATATCGGCAGTCCAAAACAAGAAGAATAGCACGCTGACATAGCCGTTTACGGTGAAAAACGCGGCGTTCACGCGTGACAGGTCGCCGGCGCGCACGAGCCAGTGCTCATAGATCAGCAGCGCGCCGATGACGGCGATGCCGCCATAGGCCAGCGCGCCGAGGCCGAAGCCGCGGACGAGCGCAATGAGACAGACGAGCATCGCCAGATGAAAGACGCGCGCGACCCAGAGTGCGCCGGCGATGCCCAGGGTTCGCGGCAGGCTGAACAGGCGCTCGCGCCGGTCAAAGTCGTAATCCTGGCACGAGTAAATGATGTCGAAGCCCGCGGTCCAGAGGGTGACGGCGGCGGTGAGCCAGAGAATGCGCGGATCAAGCGAGCCGCGCACGGCGATCCAGGCCGCCGCGGGCGCGATGCCCAGCGCGAACCCGAGCACAACATGCGAGAAGGAAGTGAAGCGCTTGGTGAACGAATAGAACAACACCACGGCCAGCGCGAGCGGCGCCAGGCGCAGGCAGAGCGGGTTCAGCGCGCCGGCCGACGCGATGAACAACACCGACATCGCGATCGTGAATCCCCAGGCGAAGCGCCTGGTCAAAAGGCCGGCGGGAATGTGGCGCATGCGGGTGCGCGGGTTGCGCGCGTCGACATCGGCGTCGACCAGGCGGTTAAAAGCCATGGCCGCTGAGCGCGCGGCCACCATCGCCAGGATAATGAAGAAGATCTTCCATCCGAGCGCGGGCGTGGCAAAGGCATCCTCGCGCAGGGCCAGCAGCGCTCCCGTGAGCGCGAACGGCAGGGCGAAGACCGAGTGCTCGAAGCGGATCATCTCGAGCGTGAGCCGGACGCGCCTGAGGAGCGATTGAGCCATGGAGAGGGCGAGACAGTAACATTCTAGTAAATGCTCCTGCGTCTGATTGCGGCGGTGGCGCTCGCGTCGCTTGCCCTCTCCTGCAACGGGGACGGCGAACTCAACGAAGTCGGGACCATGCTGATCGGGCTGCCCGACGGCACGCGCGTCAAGGCCGAGGTGATGACCAAGCCCGAGGACATGATGCGCGGCATGAATGTTCCGCGACAGGCTGCCCAAGGGCCGAGGCATGCTGTTCATCCACGGCAGCCCGGGCCGCTATCCCTATTGGATGTATAACGTCAAAGTGCCACTCGACATCATCTGGCTGGGGCTGGACCGGCGCATTGTCGAGATCTCGGCGAATACGCCGCCCTGCCGCGAGACGAGCGCGAAAAACTGCCCGAATTACGGCGGCCAAGAAGAGGCGGCGTACGTGCTCGAATTGCCGGCCGGCTCGGCTGCGCGACACGGGCTGAGGCGGGGCGATCGATTGAATTTCTGAGTCACGCGGACGATTGCCATAATAGCTGTCATGGATCAGGAGCAGTTGCGCGCACTCCTTGACGACGTGCGCGCGGGGGCGGTAGAGGTCGATTCGGCCCTCGAGCGGCTCCGGCACATGCCGTTTGAAGACCTCGGCTTCGCGAAGGTCGACCATCATCGAGCGTTGCGGCACGGCATGCCCGAAGTAGTTTTCGGCAAAGGCAAAGCGCCCGATCAGGTGATCGAGATCGCGGCCAGCATCCTGGCGCGCTCGCCGAACCTCCTGATCACGCGGGTGGACGCGGCCATCGCCGACCGACTCGTCGCCCGATTTCCCGCAGTCGAGTACTTCCCCCTTTCCGGCGCGGTTCGGGTCTGGCGCGACCGCACCGTGCACGGCAAGGGGAAGATTACGGTGGTATGCGCGGGCACGAGCGACATGCCGGTCGCGCAGGAGGCCGAGGTCACGGCCGAGACCATGGGCAACGAGGTCGAAGCCATTTACGACATCGGCGTCGCCGGCATTCACCGGCTCATCTCCAACAGCGCGCGCCTGACGGCAGCGCGGGTGTGCGTGGTCTGCGCCGGCATGGAAGGCGCGCTACCCAGCGCGGTGGGAGGCATGGTGTCCTGTCCCGTGATTGCGGTGCCGACCAGCGTCGGCTACGGAGCGAGCTTTAACGGGCTGGCGGCGCTGCTCGGCATGCTGAACAGTTGCGCGAGCAACGTCACGGTGGTAAACATCGACAACGGTTTCGGCGCCGGTTACGTGGCCAGCCTGATCAACCGGCTATAGCTGGTCCGGGTTTTGGCGGGTGGTTCCGAATCGGCGAAACGGGGAGAGGAGAGCAGCCCTCGAAAAGGCTGCCCTTCATTTCCCGGACACAGCGATATGGAACTTTCTATGACCGTGGTCATTTCCATGCTTCGCGGCATTAATGTTGGCGGGCACAAAATGATCAAGATGGAGGCGCTCCGGGGCCTCTATCAATCGCTCGAACTCGAAGATCCCCGCACCTACATCCAGAGCGGCAACGTAGTTTTCAGGACCGGCGAAAAGGATCTGGTTCGACTTCGAAGCCGGATCGAGGACGCCGTCGAAAGGAGCTTCGGCTTTCGCCCTGATGTCCTACTTCGCACCTCCGTGGAAATGCGAAATGTCATTGCAGGAAATCCATTCGCGAAGCGGCGTGACATCGATCCGAGTAAGCTCCTGGTCATGTTTCTCGCCAGTGAGCCCAGCCGCGAGGCTCGGGAGAAGGTGCTCAGCATCCGGGCTGATCCTGAAGAACTACAGATCCTTGGCCGCGAAGCGTACGTGTATTTTCCCAACGGCATGGCACGTCCAAAACTGGCGCCGGCGTTGATCGAAAAGATGCTGAGAACGTCCGGGACATGCAGAAATTGGAACAGCGTGTTGAAACTGGCCGAGATTGTGCAGACGTTGGAAGGTCGGTAGTCCGGATTTCTCATCTGCGCGGGTTCCACAAGAGCAGACAGTGCACGGCACGGCCACGCGGGCGCTTCGTCAAGGCCTAACCTTACGGAGCGGCCGGCATTCGTCCCAGCCCCGCATGTCCCAGGAGCTCGTACCGATCAGGTCCTCGGCTTGCGATCTTTGTTGCTATCCTTTGGATCCGCGCGCGGCGGGCGCCGCGACGGGTTTCGGCAGCGAGACCGGCTCGGCAAAGACGTAGAACCGGAACATCGGGGTGAGCGAGCCGCGGCCCCAGCGATGTACCCTCCACTTGACCCGTAGAAAACGCACTTCGGGGTAGCGGGCGAGGTCCAGGAACAGCGCTGACAATCCCGTGTAGAACTTTTCCGGAAACACGAGCAGCGGTTTCGGCATCGAGTGCTCGGGGTCGGGACCGCCCCAGACGGTAATTTGGATCGCCTGCTGCTCCTCGATGGCGGTAATGCCGAGCGTGAGCTGGATCATCCGGCCGGCGTGCTCACCGACCTCGACGAGCGGGCCTTCGCCGTTGGCGTGCACAGTAGCCTCGGGAGCCAGGAAGTTCGGGAGCATATCAGAGCCGGGCGAGCCGGGCGCCCGCCTCTTCGAGCGTTTCGTCTTTTTTGCAAAAACAGAAGCGCACCATGTCACGGCCATCCGAGGGATTGGAGAAAAAGCTCGATCCGGGCACGGCAGCGACGCCGGTACGGTCGAGCATGTGGCGGACGAACGCATAGTCATCGGCAAAGCCGAAAGTTGAGATGGCGGTCATCACGTAGTAGGCGCCGGCGGGGCGGAAGCAGCGGAATCCCGCCCGCTCGAGCACGCCGAGGATCTTGTCGCGGCGGGACTGGTAATCGGCGGACAGCCTCGCATAGTAATCGTCGGGGAGGGAAAGCGCCAGCGCTCCCGCGGCCTGCAAGGGGGAGGCGGCGCCGACAGTCAGGAAGTCGTGGACCTTGCGAATGGAGCTTGTAAGATCGGGAGCGGCGAGTACCCAGCCGACGCGCCAGCCGGTCACCGAATAAGTCTTGCTCATGCTGTTCACCAGCACGGCGCGCTCGCGCATGCCGGGCAGGGTCATCACCGGAACGTGACGTGCGCCGTCGTAAAGGATGTGCTCATAAATCTCGTCGGTGATGACGAGCACATCGAACTCCCGGGCGAGCGCCGCAATCTGCTCCAGCTCGGCGCGCGAGAAAACCTTGCCTGTTGGATTATTCGGCGTATTCAGGATGACCGCCTTGGTGCGCGGGTTAAAGGCGCGGCGGAGCTCAACGGGGTCGAACGTCCAGGCGGGGGCATGTAAGGTGACGACGCGGCGTACGGCCGAGCAGAGCTCGGTATCGGGCAGGTAGTTCTCGTAGTAAGGCTCGAAGACGATGATCTCGTCGCCGGGGTTAGTGACGGCGAGGAGCGAAGCGATCATGCCCTCGGTGGCGCCGCAGCAGACGGTGATCTCGGCTTCGGGATCCAGCTCGAGGCCATACCAGTGGGCGTACTTGCGGGCGATCGCGTCGCGCAGCGGCTTGGCTCCCCAAGTGATGGCGTACTGATTGATATCGGCCTGGATGGCATCGACGGCGGCTCGTTTGAGCACGCCGGGCGCGGCAAAATCGGGGAAGCCCTGGGCCAGGTTCACGGCATCGCCACGAGCCAAGGCAAGCCGGGTCATCTCGCGGATCACCGATTCCACGAAGCCGGCGGTGCGGCGCGAGCGAAAGCGCGGGCGCTCGGAAGCGAGCGCGGCGGCGAGGACGGATTCACGGGCCGAAGAGGTCATACGAGACGCCTAAGCCAAGGATATCTTGAAGATGTAAGCTTCCGTTCAGGGCGGGACCTGCCGCGGTCCAGAGATCACTTGCAGCCCTAGGAACAGCACCGCCCCGTGCTCGAGAGTGGCTCATCTCCAGGCCGGGTCGGCCGCGTTGGTGGTGCCCGAGTCTGTTAACAGCCATTGATTATAACGGATGTTCACCTCTGGCTTTTGAACTAAGTCCTTAAATCTCATTCGTTTGACTGCGGTTTTGCACCCAAAAGTGTAGACAGGCAATATTAGCAAGAATGTGCTTGTATTTCGGATTGTTTTGCCTCATTATGTGGACATG
>JACOTZ010000015.1 GCA_016178155.1 Acidobacteriota bacterium | reverse complement strand
TACACCGCCGAGCCGCTCGAGTCCACGTGCACGTTCGGATTCGCTCCGTGCTCGAGCAGCATCTTCGCCATCTCGCGCCTGCCGAGCGCCGCGCAGTGCCACAGCGGATATCCCTGCGAGTACGCCACCCAATCGCCTTCGGCGGACGCAGTCCTTTCCGCGGACACGGCGGCGCCCTGAAACGCGCCGGCAACATCATAACATCCACGGGAGCCCGTGTGGCGCCGTTTTATCCCGGCGCTAACACGCATGCCGTGTTCGCTGAGTCTCCAAGACAGGCTCGTGCGGGACTCACTCAGGCGCGGCACAATGGCAGGCGGCTGGGGCGGGCCGGTTACGGCAGCGCCGCTGATCTTCCGAATGGGGTCCGGGTCGCTGCCAGCCACGGGCCCGAGCGCGGGGTGCAAACTACGCACTACGCCAGCGCTAGGTTGGCCTTGGCGGCGAGCGAGAGAGGGGCGAATTCGCCACGCTCGAACTTGGGGAAGGCGGCGGCGGCGATCATGGCGGCGTTGTCGGTGGAAAGGTCGGATGCCGGAAACAGCACCGGGGCGGGAAGGGGGGCGCGCGCGGCCGCGGCGCGCAGGCCGGCGTTGCAGGCGACGCCGCCGGAGATCATGATAGTGCGCGCGGCGATCTGCTCGGCCGCGGCGTCGAGCCGGCGCATCAGCTCCTCGATGACGGTTTTCTGAAAGGACGCGAGCAGGTCGAGGGTCCGCTTCGGCGTGAGCGCGAGCCACTGCTCGACGCCGGGATGATCGATCTGCCGGAGCCGCTCGCGGCGGCGCGCGACCTCCTCCTCCATGGGGTTGGCTTCAACCCAGCGCAGGACCGCGGTTTTGAGGCCGCTGAAGCTGAAGTCCGCGGGGTTACCCTTCATCCGGGCGAGAGTGAACCTGACTGCATCGGGGTCGCCGAGGGCGGCCAGACGATCGATGACGGGGCCGCCGGGATAGCCGAAGCCGAGCAGCTTCGCGACTTTGTCGTACGCCTCGCCGGCGGCGTCGTCGCGCGTCTTGCCGAGCAGGCGATAGCCGAATCCCTCGCGAACCTCGAAGAGGTGAGTGTGGCCGCCGCTCACGACCAGCGCGAGCGCCGGAAAACGGACGGGCGCGCCCGACTGCCGCGCCTCCATCACGACCGCGTGAATGTGGCCCTCGATATGGTTCACGGCGATCAGCGGCTTGCCGAGCGCGAAGCACAGGCCTTTGGCGTAGGTGATGCCGACGAGCAGCGAGCCCACGAGGCCGGGTCCCTCGGTGACCGCAACGGCGGCCGCGTCTTCGAGACCGGCGTCCGCGCGCGCGAGCGCCTCGCGCACGACGGGCACGATGGCCCGCAGATGCTCCCGCGAAGCCAGCTCGGGCACCACCCCGCCGTACTTGGCATGGGCCAACTGGGACGCGACAACCGAGGAGAGAATATTGACTCCACCCTGCACGACGGCGGCGGCCGTCTCGTCACAGGACGACTCAATGCCGAGGATGCGCGCCGTGCCCGGCATCGTGTGTTCGCTCGGCTGCTCCACCACGGTTGCTATTCTACCGTTCGGTGCGCATCGACGACTTCGATTACCCGCTGGCCGAAGAGTTGATCGCGCAGGAGCCGCTGGCCGATCGCGCCGCTTCGCGCATGCTGGTGCTGCACCGCGACGCGCGCCGCCGGGAAGACCGGGCGTTCCGCGACCTCCCCGGCTTCCTCCGTCCCGGCGATTGCCTGATCCTCAACGACTCGCGCGTCTTCCCTTCCCGGCTATTCGCCACCCGCGCGCGCGGCAGCGCCCGTATCGAAATCTTCCTGCTGCGGCTGGCCGGCGATGCGCTCACCTGGGTTGCACTGGCGCGGCCGGGCCGCAAAGTAGCCGTGGGGGATCGGCTGAATTTCGGCGGCGGATTGGAGGCCGAGGTGCTCGAGCGCGGCGAGCACGGGCAGCGGACGCTGCGCTTCACGGGCGCGAGCGACCTGCTCGCGGCGCTCAGCGAGATCGGGCACGTCCCGCTGCCGCCCTATATCCGCCGTCCCGACACTCCGGCCGACCGCGAGCGCTATCAAACGGTATTTGCGCGCGAAACCGGGTCGGTGGCGGCGCCGACCGCGGGCCTGCATTTCACGCCTGAAATGCTCGAGGCGTGCCGCGCGGCCGGGGCCGCGATCACGTGTGTGACGCTGCACGTCGGGCTGGGCACCTTCCAGCCGATCCACGCTGAGAACGTCGAAGACGTGCGCCTGCACAGCGAAATCTACGAGATCCGCGAGGACGCATTCGAGACCATGCGCGCGGCGCGGCGCCGTATTGCGGCGGGCACCACGAGCGTGCGCGCCGTGGAGACGGCATACAGCACGGGCCGGCTGAGCGGCGAGACCGATCTCTTCATCCATCCGGGGTATCAGTTCCGTGCGATCGACGGGCTGCTTACCAATTTTCACCTGCCGCGATCGAGCCTTCTGATCCTGGTCTGCGCGTTCGCCGGCCGTGGGCTCACGCTCGCCGCGTATGAGCACGCGGTTCGCGAGCGCTATCGCCTTTTTTCCTACGGCGATTGCATGCTAATCCTCTAAGTAGATGATCTGGCACGATATCGAGGACCCGAATTCACCCGAGCTCGACGCGTTGGGCAAGAGATACGGACTGCATCCTCTGCACATTGAGGACTGCCGGCATCGCAACCAATCGGCGAAGGTCGAGTGGATGGGCGGCTACATGTTCATCGTGCTCAAACTGGTGGAGATGGAAGAGGACGACCGGCTCTCGATCGGCGACCTGGACCTGTTCGTGGGCGCCGACTTCTTCATCACCGTCCAGGAGACCGAGTGCAAGTGCGTGCGCGAGCTCATCCCCCGGGTGCGCGAGCGGTCGGAAGGCCGGCGGACCGACGAGCTCATGTACCAGATCATGGACGGGATCGTCGATTCGTACGTGCCGATTCTCGACGGCTTGAATGAACGCATCGATGAGCTGGAAGACCGCGTGCTCGAAGCCCCCAGTCCCCAGACCTTGGAACGGGTCTTCGATCTGAAGCGCGCGCTGATTGAACTCCGGCGCGTACTCACGAACACGCGGGACGTGGCCGCGCACTTGCTGCGCACCGATTCGCCGCTGGTCGCGAAGGACCTGGCTCCGTTTCTGCGCGATGTGTACGACCATATCGCGCGCAGCCTCGACATGGTCGAGCTGCAGCGCGACCTGCTCAGCGGCGCGATGGATATCTACCTGTCAAGCATCAGCAACCGCACCAACCAGGTGATGAAGGTGCTGACGATTCTCTCCACCATCGCGCTGCCCGCGATCGTGATCTCCGGCGTATATGGCATGAATGTCCCGGGCTTGCCGTTTCTGAAACATCCGCACGGCGGTCTGATCATCAGCGGGATGATCGCGGCGACCTGCCTGGTGCTGCTGGTGATTGTGCGGCGGCTGCGCTGGTTTTGATGGCGCTCGGGTAACGCGTGCTGAGCCGGCGGACACCGCCGTCACCGCCCCGGAGGGGAAAGCCGGAACGCGGCCATCTCCTCGCCGTTGCGAACCAGCAGGACGTTGCCGACCAGTACCGGGTGATTCCAGGTTTTGCCCTCCAGCGCCGGGACTCGCGCGAGCTCTCTGAACTGGTCCGGGCCGGCCCCGACCAAGGCCAGCTCTCCGTCCTCCGACAGCACCAGCAACAAGTCCTGGTCATGCAGCAGAACGAGCTGACCGTTGCCGTAGCGTCCGCCCTTCCACTTGCGCTTGCCATCCTCGAGGTCGATACACGCGAGAATGCTGCCGTCGAAGCCGAAGGCATGACCCTTATGAACAACGAAGTCGTTGAAGTACGGCTTGAGCCCACTTGACGTCCAGCGCTCTTTCACGGTCCATCCGCCGGACTGGTGCGTGACCGCGAGGCGCCGCAGGCCGAGTCCTCCGGTGGCGGCGATGGTGTTGATCAGGACGTCGCCGTCCTCAGTCATAGCCGGCTGCACGATGGGACCGGGCGCCCACGCATGCTCCCAGAGGAGATCGCCTGTGGCCGGGGCGACGCTGATCGCGCCCGGTCCGCCCAGCAGCAGGACCTGGACGGCCCCGCCGATGGTGGCCCGATGCGGCGAGCTGTAGCTCCCGCCGTGAAAGGGGCCGCGCCAGCGCAACTTGCCGGTGGCGCTGTCGTAGCCGGCCATCGTGCCGGCGGCGGCGACAATGACGACGTCGCCGACCACCAATGGTGAGCTGGCGAAGCCCCAGGTCGGAACTTTCCTGCCGGTGTCGGACGCGACGTTGCGCGACCAGAGAGCCTTGCCGCCGGCAGCGTCGAGCGCGTTCAGGATCCCGGTCGCACCAAATGCATAGACGCGGTCTTTGTCAAGCGCCGGGGTGGCGCGGGGACCGGCCCCGCCATTGGATTCCCAGAACCGGACCGCGTCGCGATGTCTCCACACGGGCTCGCCCGTGGATACCTTGTAGCAGGCGACGATCTCATCCTCACCGCGCTGCTCCTGGGTGTAGAGAAGGTCACCGCGAACCGCGAACGATGACCAGCCCGGTCCGATCGCCCGGCGCCACATCTGGACGGGCGGCGAAGTGGACCAGTCGGGGTTGATCCGCACGCCGCGAACGACGCCGTCGCGGCCGGGTCCGCGAAAGCCCGGCCACTCGGCCGGCGTCTCCGCGGGCGCCGGCGCGGCGGGTTCGGTCCTCGCCGCCGCCGGAGAGGCCGGTGCCGCTGCCGGCCCGCCCCGAGCAGAGCCGAGGAGCTTGTCACCGGCATGGGCCGCGAGCGGCTCCTTCGGCATCTCCGCTGGTGACGGTAGGAGCGCCGCGGTCTTCGTTGCAGCCGGAGCGGAGGGCGGTTTTGGCTCGCCGGCGGCCTGGGCCAGGAGCCGCTCCTCGGGAGTCTTCGTCCAACGCCATGCCAACTCCGAGCCGAAGCCTTTGATGCCCTCGGTCCGCAGAAGCGTGAACACTCCGCACAGGAGCAGGATGGCCGCGACAATCGCGGCGCGACGGAACCGGGCTGAACGGCCACGGGCGGCCGCCGCTCCGGCGACGAGGGCGAGGCTCAGGACCGGAATGGCGGAGACGGGCAGCATCATCCCCATCATTCCCGTCCGAATCGACACGTGGACGATGCGCAATGTCGCGAACATCGCGACGATCATCAGAACGATGGCGCCCACGCGCTCGGACCAGGGCGCCCGGCTGAAGAACAGCCACCACACCAGGATCGCCAACACGCAGACAAATCCGCCAATCATCCCGAAGAAAATGGCTTCGGGTTCCACGATGGGAACGACAAACCACAACAGGCACAGCAGCACCGCGGCGACGAAGCCGGGCCACAACCGGAGCGGTTTCCTGGCGGGAATGTTCATTTTGGACCCCAGACTTGAATTCACTACACCAGGCGGGCCTCAGTTCATGCAGGTATGGTCATGCTAATTCATACGGAGAAGAACGGCGGATTGTTCCGCGAAAGCAGGCAGGCGGGGGCGCCGGCCGCGGCGACCTGCCTGGCGCTGCCGGCGATCGTGGACGGCTGCGCTGGTTCTAATGCGAAGTCCCAGCGCGCCCCGTAAGGCGGCTGGCACGGCCGGACTGCCGGACTATGCACACCCGGCAGCGCCTGCCGGTTTACGTTGGCGGCGTCTTCAGTTTCCTGGTCTCAGGCCGGCCGCGGGGCTGCCCCTCGACCGTGGGGGCCTCGTCTGCCTCCAAAATGGCCTTGAAGCGGCGCAGATCGTGCTTGATCTGCTGCCCGGGTTCCTCGCCCCACAGCCTGGCAGCCAGCGCGCTGAGCACGCCCGCCGGCGGAGCGTATTCCATCAAGACATGCACACGCGTTCCACGCCCCCCGGGAGCGTCTTCGAAATGGACGGACCCGGTGTGTCCGGCCTGGGATCCGGGCAAGGAGCGCCAGCCGACCATTCATTGTGGACGTCGTGATGCATCTCGGCCTCCCACTCGACGCGCTTTCCCCCGGGGGCGGCGGCAGACCAGTGGACCGCTTGTCGTCGATCTTTCTCACGGAATCGAGGTGTTTCATAAATCGCGGCAAGTTCTCGAGATCACGCCAGAAACGGTAAACCTGCTCACGCGGCAGATTCAAGGTGACCGATTCCTCGGGGCGTATGGGGTAGCGCCGGACGGCTCGTTCCGAGCCCTGGCCGGCCGGCTTGGTTACAAGGCCCAAGAGGCCATAGGCGTAGGAGTGGCCGGGTGAGGCCGCCTGGGCGCACATGAGTGCGGTGCGGTCGATCGGCACGAGGCCATAGGCGTAGTGGCCGGGTGAGGCCGCGGCGGATCAATTCGCCGCCGAGAAGCGCCATGGCGACACCGCTCCCGCCACGGCGTTTGATTCCCCGCACGGCCAGCGCTCCGCCGCCGGCCGCGGACAGCCATCTTTCGACTGCATGCAGGTTGTCCGAGTGTTTCTCACGGGTGATGATTTCCACACTTCCCTCCCCTATCGAACGCCCGAGGAGACGGGGGCCGCCTCGACGGCGCATCCACAAAATAGACTGGGGAGATCGCTGTTTTGGCAAGAGGTCACGGCGATGGCGGGGTCAGGGCGGCCGGGACGTGAGCGTCCGCAAGGCGGAGGGGCAGAAGCGGAGGAGGAACTCACAAGCGGCCGCGCGACCGCAGCAAGCCCGTGACTTGGGTCACTGAGTTTCTGGCAGCCCTGGCCCATGCTGGAGTCATGCGGGACTTCAAAGACGCCATGTGGGCGTGCGGCCTGGCGGCTGCGGACAACTCCGGCGCGGAGAGCACCGCAGCCGCCGTGTGAGTTGCCATGGCCACGGTTTCACTGCCTCCACGGACCAGGAAGAGCCGCGACGAATGGGTGCGGCGGACGGATTACGACCGCTCCCAGCAGATCCGGCGCGCGGTTCAGCTCACGTTTCTGGCGCTGAACCTTTGGATCGGGACGCAGTTCTACTTCTTCGTGCGCCAGTTTGAGCCGGGAGGCACTGTCTCGGGCATCTCCCGTCCGGCGGGCATCGAGGGGTGGCTGCCGATCGCGGGCATGATGAACCTGAAGTATTTTCTGAGCAGCGGGGTGGTGCCGGTGATGCATCCAGCCGCCATGTTCCTGTTTGCGGCTTTCCTGGCGGCCTCGCTGTTGTTCCGCAAGGCATTCTGCGGGTGGCTGTGCCCGGTGGGCACCATCTCGGAGTACCTGTGGAAGCTCGGGCGGGAAACGTTCCGGCGGAACTGGCGGCTGCCCCGCTGGCTCGACATCGGCCTGCGCGGTCTCAAATACATCCTGCTGGCGCTGTTCCTGTACGCGGTGGGCGGGATGTCGGCGGCGGCGATCGACGGCTTTCTGACCTCTCCTTACGGCCTGGTGGCCGACGTGAAGATGCTGAATTTCTTCCGCGATATGGGAACGGCCGCGGCGATTGTGATCGGGGTGCTGGTGATCGGCTCGATATTCGTACAGAATCTCTGGTGCCGGTATGTTTGTCCCTACGGCGCGCTGATGGGGTTGGCGGCGCTCGCGAGCCCGCTGCGGATCCGGCGGGTCCCCGAGCTTTGCATCGACTGCGCGAAATGCGCGAAGGCTTGCCCGTCGCGGCTGCCGGTGGACGTGCTCGTGCAGATCCGATCCGCCGAGTGCCTGGCCTGCATGGAGTGCATCGCGGTCTGCCCCGCCGAGGGTGCGCTCGGGATGGGCGTCGCGGGCCGGCGCTGGGTGCGGCCGCGGACGGTCGCACTGGGCGTTGCCGCACTGTTTCTCAGCACGGTGGCGTTTGCCAAGCTGGCGGGCCATTGGGACAGCGCGATTCCCGAGCGGGTTTATCAGCGGCTGATCCCGCAGGCGGCCGGGTTCGAACATCCGTAAGGGAGGTCCAGATGGCATACCGGATCAGCGACACCTGCACCCGCTGCGGCGATTGTGTGGCCACGTGCCCGAACGAGGCCATCCGCAAACTGCCGGCGGGAGTGCGCGTGCGGCGGGAGCTTTGCACGGAGTGCATCGGCTACGACGACTCCCCGGTGTGCATCGAGGTCTGCGGTTGCGGCGCGATCGTGTTCGATCAAACGCCTTGGGAGCCGGTTGCTCCGCCCGCCGGGCCATAGGCGCGAGAGCGGGCCGGCGGCCGGCACCGCATCGTGCGCGCGCCAGGAACAATCGCTATTCAGGCTTGCGCGCCACGGCGATCAACGATGTCGGCTTCCATGGCAGCCGGCCGTCCACGAGCCGCCATAGCCAAACCGTGCGATCGATCAGCTTCAACTGAAAGGGGCTGATGGAGCGGCGTTTGAGCAGCCTGCCATTGACGTACCAGCCCGGCCGTGAAACGCGATTGAATGCGACGATGCGCTCGACCGTGAAGCCCGCGTTTTCGAGCTTGCCGCGCAGCTCGGATTCCGCATAGCGGCGGCAGTGCTCCAGCGCTTCGTCGAGGGTGCCATAGATCTCCTGCCCTTCGGGCACGAGGATGATGACGCGGCCGCCCGGCCGCACCGCCGACCTCATATTCGCAAGCGCCGCCATATCATCCGGGATGTGCTCGAGAACGTTGAGGCACACGACCGTGTCCATTTGCCCGCTGAACTGTTGGAGCGCTCCGGGCGCGCCGATGTCGCACTCGGCTGTCTCGAGGTTCGGCCGGTGCTGCAAGCGGTTGCCGAGCCGGGTGAGGTGCTCGCGGTCGATATCCGTCGCGACGTATCGCTCGCGCCCGCGGGCCAGCAGGCGCGTGAGATTGCCGATGCCGGCGCCGATCTCGAGCACCGAACTGCCCAGGTAGGGGCGAATGGTGTCGGCCATCCAGCGGTTGAAGCTGGGCGCCGCGGAGAAAGTATGGAGGATGCCCTGGCCCGAATCGGCGTAGATGTCGCTCGAGAGCCGGTACCGCAGGATGAGGAAAAAGGCCTCGATCGCATCCTTCAGTCCGATTTTCTTGCCTTCCTCGTAAGTGCGCCCGTGGTAACTGACCGGCGTCTCGTAAACTCTCGCCTGGCGCTTAGCGAGCTTGATTGTGATCTCCGGCTCGAAACCGAAGCGGTCGCTGCGGATGGGGATCGACTTCAGCAGGGAAGTGCGGAACGCCTTATAGCAGGTCTCCATGTCGGTGAGGTTCAGGTCCGCAGCCATGTTGCACAACCCGGTCAGCAGCGAGTTGGCGAGAGCGTGCCAGTAATACAGCACCCGCCGCTCGCCGGAGACGAGGAAGCGCGAGCCGTAGACGGCGTCGGCGCGTCCCTCGACAAGCGGCTTGAGCAGCTTGAGGTAATCACGCGGATCGTATTCGAGGTCCGCGTCCTGAATGAGGCAGAACTCGCCGCGGGCCTCCGCGACGGCGCGGCGAATGGCGGCCCCCTTGCCGCGATTGCGGTCCTGCCGGATCAGCCGGATCACGCCCGGGTGCCGCTGCTCGAGGCGCTCCACCACCTCCGCCGAGCCGTCGGTGGAGGCATCGTCGACCACCACGATCTCGCGCTGCATGCCTTCGGGCAGCGGCGCGCTCAGCACCCGGCAGAGGATGGCGGCGACGTACTCCTCCTCGTTGTAGAGCGGAACCAGAATCGACACCAGGGAAGCGCGCAGGGAACCCGGCATGGTCGGATTACTATCGTATTGATCCATGATCCCCTATAGCGATCTGCAGGCGCAATATGCGGGCGTGCGCGACGAGGTGCTGGAGGCGGTCCGCGACGCGCTCGACAACGGCCACTACATTCTGGGCCCGGCGGTGGAACGGCTGGAGCGCGATTTCGCGACCTACTGCGGCGCCGGGCACGCCGTCGCTGTGAATTCCGGCACCAGCGCACTGCACCTGGCGCTGCTGGCGGCGGGCGTAGGCCCGGGCGACGAAGTGATTACGGTGCCGTTCACGTTTATCGCGAGCGTGGCCTCAATCCTATACTGTGGCGCGCGCCCGGCGCTGGTCGATATCGACGCCCGGACGTTCAACATGGATGCAAGCCGGATCGAGCGCGCGATCACGCCGCGCACCCGGGCGATTCTTCCGGTCCACCTGTATGGGCAGCCGGCCGAGATGGACGCGATCCTCGAGATCGCGCGGCGGCATCGCCTGGCCGTGATCGAAGACGCCGCGCAGGCGCACGGGGCTGAATATCGGGGACGCCGCGCCGGCTCGATGGGCGAGCTCGGCTGCTTCAGTTTTTACCCGACGAAGAACCTCGGCGCCTGTGGAGAGGGTGGCATGGTGACGACCCATGACGCCGGGCTGGCACGGACAGTGCGGCTGCTGCGCGACTGGGGACAGGACCGCAAGTATCATTTCGCATTGCGCGGCTTCAACTACCGCATGCATGGCGTGCAAGGCGCGATTCTGGAGGTGAAGCTGCGGCATCTCGAGCGCTGGAACGAGCGGCGGCGCCGGGCGGCGGCGCTCTATGACGAGCTGCTCGCGGCGAGCGGCGTGGTGACGCCGGCGGCTCCACCGTACGTGCGGCATGTGTACCACGCCTACACGATCCGCTCGCAGGCTCGCGATGCGCTGCGGGCATGGCTGACGGAGCGCGGGATCCAGACGGCTATCCACTACCCGCAAGCCGCGCACCTGCAGGACGCTTATGCCGATCTCGGGTACAAGGCCGGCGATTTCCCGGTTGCCGAGCAGGCCGCGCGCGAAGTGATCTCACTGCCCATGCACGGGGAGATCGGCGATGAGGATGTGCGCGCGGTGGTCGAGGCCGTGCGGGCGTTCCGGGGGTGAGGGAAGCGGATGTTCCGATGAACGGAACAAGGCGCAACGATCGGCGGCAGGCGCACCTGACAATACGGAATTTCACGCCCGGGATACGCCATGGTTGTAGCCGGCGGGGCGGTGGGCAGTCGACACAGACGCAGGAGAGTTGCGGGCTCAGCGAGTGAACTCGTACACCGACATTGAATTCACGGCGTGCTCGCGCGCGCGGAAGCCGAGCGACTTCATGAATCCGGGCATCCAGCGCGCGATATCGGATTCGGCGTCGGCCAGCAGCAGGAGGCGGCGCGCGGCCGGAGACCGGTCCACGGTAGTGCGCACGTATGCCGGCAGCGAATCCTCGTAATAAAAGGGCAGCGGAATAACGCGATTTCCGACCGGATACGCGAGCAGCGGCGCAAACAGATAGCTGCCCGGCCGCGCTCCCTCGCGCCAGTTTTCCAAGCTCGATTCCACCAGTCCGCTGCGCACGAACAGCGGAGCCTGAGTAGGCCCGCTGAGCTCACGAACTTTGGCCATGGGGGCGCGCCATTCGTGCGAAGCGGTGGAGAACTCCGCGAGAAGGTTCATGGGGTGAGCGACCGTTCCGGCGAAGATACCGACGCCGGCGAGCAGCCGCAAGGCCGGCAGCGACACGCAATCGAGCGCCCACGCCAGCAGCAGGAAGGGCGCGGGAGTGGTGAAGAGAAGATAGCGCGTGGCAAAGATCGGCGAGTGAAGGACGCGGCTCGCGATGAAGAACACGATGGGTAGCAGGAATTGCCAGGCGAGGAGGAGAAACAAGGCTTCGCGGCTGAGCGGGACCGACGGCTTGCGGAGAGCATTTCGATGCAGCAGGCCAACCACGAACAACGTGAGCGCGGCGGCCAGCACCACGGAAACCGGAATGCAGTGCGAAACCAGTTGCTTCAGCTCAGGCGTGTAGGCGGTCTTATAGTTGCCGGAAGCGGCAAGCATGTGCAGGAACTGAGGCGCGAGCGGCGCCCAGGAAGCGAGCACCAGCGCCCAGGCGGTGAAGATGGCGGGCCACTTCACTGGGATCCGCCGCACATGGCAGCAGACGAGCCAGAGGAAGTGGACGAGGAACAGCGCGGGGTAAAGTTGATGCATGTGGCCGACTACGGCCGAGGCTGCGATGTACCAGAGCAGGTCCGAGCGCCGGCCGGTGCGCTGCCAGTCGTACAGCTTCCAGGTGGAACCGATTACCGCCGCGAGGGCAATTCCATAAGGACGGGCGTCGCACGCCGCCTGAACGGTGGTCTGGGCACAGAGGAACGGTACCGCCGCGAGCACTCCGAAGCCGCGTCCGAGCATCGATTCAGCAAACCGGTAAAGGAACCACGCTGCGAGGCCCACTCCGAGGACCGAGGGAAGCCGCAGCAGCAGCTCCTTGTAAGGTCCATCGCTTGCGAACAGAGCGGTGATGACGCCGTACACCACGGATTGGCCGGGAAATTCGTGGCTGTGCTCGAGCGACTTCGCGATCCCCTCGCGGGCGATCCAGAAAGTGGTGGCTTCATCGATCCAGAAGCCCGCGAACAGGCGCGGAATCCAGCCGACGACGACCACCAGGGCAGCCAGTGCAGCCCAGTGCCG
>JACOTZ010000014.1 GCA_016178155.1 Acidobacteriota bacterium | reverse complement strand
TGTCCTGCCTCCGCTGAAACTGGAAAGTCCGCCCGGTTGGGTTAGCATAACCTGACCGGAGGATTCTTCCATGTCCAACACACGCAGACGTTTCACTCCCGAGCAGAAGGCCCAGATTGTTCGCAGGCACTTGTCTGGTAAAGAGGCGGTCTCCGCCCTGGCCGATGAGTTCGACTTGCAACCCACTCAGATTCACCTGTGGGTCAATCAACTGCTGGCCCAGGCCGAGAAGGCGTTCGAACGCGCGAACGGCCCGCGGCAGGCCGATGATGCCAAAGAACGCCGCATCGAGCAACTCGAAGCCAAGCTGGTCCAGAAGAACGAGGTCATCTCCGAACTCATGGAGGACAACGTCCGCTCAAAAAAAGCCAATGGGGAGCTCTGACAGGACGTTGGGTTCCCCACGATATCCGCGACCGGATCGTGGATTATCTCGGCTACTGGACAGAGCGCACGGAACTCCCGGCCCGCCGGCTGCTGGGCTGGCTGGGACTGGGCGCCGGCAAATTCCATGACTGGAAGAAGCGGTACGGCAAGGTCAACGAACACAACGGGCCGGTGCCGCGCGACTTCTGGCTGGAAGATTGGGAGAAACAGGCCATTCTCGAATATCACGACCGCCGTCCCCTGGAAGGATACCGGCGGCTGACGTTCTTGATGCTCGACGACGACATTGTCGCCGTCAGTCCCTCCAGCACCTATCGCGTTCTGAAGGCCGCCGGGCGGCTGGACCGGCGCTGGGCGCCTCCGTCGAAGAAAGGAACCGGTTTCGTGCAGCCCTTGCGCCCGCACGAGCACTGGCACGTCGACATCTCCTACCTCAACCTGGACGGCACGTTCTACTACCTCACCAGCCTTCTGGACGGCTGCAGCCGGTTCATCGTCCATTGGGAACTGCGCGAGACCATGACCGAACGGGATGTGGAAACCATCGTGCAACGGGCCTTGGAGCTCGTCCCCGGAGCCAAACCGCGGATCATCTCCGACAACGGACCGCAGTTCATCGCCCGCGACTTCAAGGAGTTCGTGCGGATCATGGGACTCACGCACGTCCGCACCAGTCCGTACTATCCGCAGTCCAACGGCAAGCTGGAGCGCTTTCACAAGACCATCAAGGGGGACTGTCTGCGGCCGGCCTGTCCCGCTACTCTCGACGAGGCGCGCCGGCGGATCGTCGATTACATCCAGCACTACAATCACGTCCGGCTGCACAGCGCTTTGGGATACATCACTCCGGCCGATCGCCTCGCCGATTTGGGGCCGGTGATCTTCGCCGAACGGGATCGCAAGCTCGAAGAGGCGCGGGAACGCCGGCGCCTGGCGCGACAAACACGAGGGGAGGTTGCGTAATGCCCGCCCGCGCGCTACAACCGATGTCGGCCTGGGCGGAGGATAGGGCTCTGCTGGGGAGCAACCCGAGCGCCGTCCCAGGGGTTGGTGTGAACGCCGGGCCGGACCGTCTCGTCCGGCTCGGCCTTCCTGCCTCACCGTTCACTCCAACACCAATGCGCAAAACCCAAACCACCCACGGTGACCAGACGTCACCACTTCAACCCGCTAACCCCAACCGAGTGGAATTCCGGTTCACGCTGAACCAGGACAATGCGACAGTCAGAAATTCTCCATTGAACGCATCCCCGCGAATGCTTCAGCCAGTTTGGAATTATCTACCGGAGTCCTCGTTCCAATACGAATGAATTCCGACAATCCAAAGGATGTGCAATCTCGCACCAGAACTCGCGCTCGTATGAGCGCCGATCGGCTTCGGCATGCGTCACCAACACGAACCAAGAAAAAAGGGGTCATGGATGGCAGCGGATTCAGACCGAGAGAACGGAGATCGGCAATGAGCGTTTGCTTTGCATCGTGAAGTTGCATTAATGATCGCTCCTGGTGCTCATTGTCTTGTACTGCGGCGGCACCCGCGGCTTGTGCCGCGGCATTCACGTTCCAGGGTGTCCGCACACGGCACAAAAGCTGGATAATTTCCGGGTCGGCGACGATGTATCCGAGACGGAGCCCCGCCAGGCTGTAGGCTTTGGTGAGAGAGCGCAACACAATGACGTTTCGATGCTCAGTTCCCGCTAACGACTGCGTCTCCGATACGAATTCGATGTATGCTTCATCAACGATGAAAAGCGTTTGATCAAGCTCCTCAGCCCACTCGCGAATCGTCGCCGTCGGGAATAATTGTCCGGTCGGATTGTTTGGATTGCAGACAAAAGCCATGCGCGGGCGAACAGCGCGCAGCATTTCGGTCGCGGATTTGACCGGGACTGCGAAATCGGTCTGGGCGGTTGCCTGGCAGGATAGCCATCTCGCTCCCATCGCAACGGCAATCCTTGCGTATTCCGAGTAGGTCGGGCCGACGATCAGCACCGTATCTTCAGGGCGCAAGTAGACCAGCCCCAAAAGTTGCAGCAGTTCACCGCTGCCGTTGCCGGCAATCAAATGTTCCGTCGAGACGTCCAGACGCTCCGCCAAAACTCTTCGCAAATCCAGCGCGTCGCAGTCGGGATAGCGATCCAAAGGAACTTTCGCGAGTGCGGCCACGGCCTTGGGCGAGGGACCGAAAGGATTGATATTCGCGCTGAAATCGATCATCGAACGCGGATCGACGCCCATGCTTTCGAGTTCGGCATTACGGAGGGCGCCATGGACGGTTTCCGACAGTGCGAGTATCTCCGATCGGGGTCGTATCAACATTGGTCTTACGGAGCCGCAAAAAGATAGGCCGAAAGCGCGATAATGGCCGCGACAGCCGTGCACCAGAGCAACCGTTCTGCACGGGCAATGTCAGGGACGGCCGGTAATCGCTGCCCACAGCCGAGTCGGTAATGGCCGATTTTTTCCAATTCAACACCCAGAACACCGGCTGCCGCGCTCATCGGATGGCCTGCATTCGGACTATCCGTCAGATTGCGGTCGCGTAACCAGATGCGGACGGCATGGATCGGCCTGCCGCCGAGCGCCACTCCACCCACCACGATCAATCCGGCCGTCAATCTCGCCGGTAGCAGGTTGACAAGATCATCGAGTCGGGCGGCCGCTTTCCCGAGCCACTCGCGTTCCTGGTCGCGATAACCCAGCATTGCGTCGCACGTGTTGATAAACCGGTAAGCGAAAGCCCCCGGCAGTCCGGCAAGCGCATAGCACAACAGAGGAGCAACGAAGGCATCGCTGGCGTTCTCGCTCACCGATTCAATGGTGGCGGCGGCGACTTGCGACTTGCTGAGCTTCAAGGCGGCCGCTTCGGCCAGCAGACCTAAGGGACCCGGGAGTTTGCGAAACTGTACATGGAGAAACAGCCCGAATCCTGCGAGGCTGGCAACGCCTATCAGCATGAATATGGCTCCGGCCAGAAACGGAATTCCGCGTCCCTTATTCGGTGCCCGACGCTGAAATGCCGAAATCACCCACCCGCACCAGGCCACCGGGTGGAGAACATTCGGCGGTTCCCCCAGGAGGAGATCAAATAGGATCGCCAACCACAGCGCGAGCAGTTGGGTGGGGAGTTCCGGCATCAGCTATCCCCATTGATGGATGAGAGATCGGGCAATGGAACCACCAAGGGCGTGTTATAGACAGGATGGCGCGTCACCGTCACCGGGACGCCGAACGCCGGTCCAATCAGTTCCTCCGTCAGCACATCTTTCGGCGCGCCGCATGCCGCCAGTGAGCGCTCCGACAACAGCGCGATGCGATCACCGTAAATTGCCGCGAGGTTCAGATCGTGCAGGGTCAGGACAACGGCGAGACGCTCTCGCGCCGCCAGTCCGCGAATGAGCCGCAGAACTTCCACCTGATATTTCAGATCCAAACCGGCGGTGGGCTCGTCAAGCAGCAAGGCGTCCGCCTGCTGGGCCAAGGCCCGCGCGAGAATTACGCGGCGCCACTCGCCGCCCGACAACTCGGTGATCGGACGGTCCCGCAAATCCCACAGGCCAGTGTGGCGCAAGGCCTGCTCCACGATAATTCCGTCCGCACGACGAAAGGGGAGCACCCACCCCCGATGAGGCGCACGACCCATGTAGACTGACTCTTCCACAGTCAAGGGCCAGTCCCGGCGTTCACTTTGCGGCATCAGCGCCAGGCGCCGCGACACGTCACCTACCGGTTGTGACCAGATCTCCTGATCGTGAAGCAAGACCGTTCCCCGAGTGGGGCGCAACAGCCGAGCCAGTGCTCGAAGCAAAGTCGTCTTGCCCGCTCCGTTGGGGCCAAGCAGAATCAACACCTCGCCGGCTCGCACGGCCAGCGAGACCGATTCGAGAACACGACGCGCCCCATATCCGCAGCAGAGTTCACGTGATTCCATGGCGTTCATAACGGCGCTCCCAACTCGCGCTGCCGCGCCTTCAGCAACCAGAGGAAGAAGGGGCTGCCAAGAAGTGCTGTCACGACGCCGACCGGGAGTTCGGCCGGGGACGCGACCGTTCTGGCTAGGTCATCGGCGATGACCAGCAAGAGGCCACCGAGCAAACCACTCGCGGGGATGACGACGCCGTGTCTCGCGCCGACGAGGAGCCGCGCCAAATGCGGCGCAATCAGGCCAACGAATCCGATGATCCCGCCGGCTGCGACTCCGGCAGCAGTCGCCAGGCTGGCGGCAACGACGATCATTCCTCTCAGCCGGCCCAGACGAACTCCGAGCGATGCCGCGGTCTCCTCGCCGAAAGTCAACGCATCGAGGGGTCTGGCGAGAAGCCACAGCGCACCGCTCCCGAAGAGAATCAGCGGCGCTGCCGTTCGCAGCGCGGGCCAGCCGCGCCCGGAAAGACTGCCCATCAACCAGCCGAAAATCGTAACGAGCTTTTCGTCATGTAGGAACAACAGCAGCGACACGACCGCGCCAATGAAGCTGCTGGTCGCGACACCCGCCAATAGCAATGACACCAGCGACACCTGCCGTCCCACCGAGGCGATGACGTAGACCAGAGCGACCGCCAGCAGCGAGCCGGCCAGTGCTGCCGCGGGAACGGCTCCCAGTCCCGCCACGCGCGGCTCAAGCTCGGACACGATGACGAGTGTCGCTCCTAGCGCCGCTCCGCTGGAGGCGCCAATCACGAACGGATCGGCCAGCGGATTGCGGAACAATCCCTGATAGCCGGCACCCGCTGTCCCCAGACCAGCGCCGACGAGGCAGGCCAGCAGGATCCGCGGCAATCGCAGTTCCCAAATGATGGTCTTGTGCGTAGCCCCTATGCCGGACTCGACTTCGCCGAAAAGTATCTCAACGACACGATCCGGCGGAATCCTTACGGCCCCAATGCCCAGACTCAGAACGGCCGTGACGATCAACAATCCGGCAAGCAAGGCCAGACAGAGGAGGGAACTTCTCATGGCAGAGAATCTCCCTCAGGGTTGTGCAACCGGGCATTCTTTGCCTCCGCACGTTCGGCAAAACGCTCGGGATAGAGTGCGTGGGCCATGTCTTCCAGGGCATCCACGAGGCGCGGGCCACAGCGCGACACCAGGTCGCTGTCGAGCAGATACACGCGGTTGTTACGAACCGCTTTCAGGTTGCTCCAATCCGGCTTGGCGCGAAGGCTTTCCACGCTCCGTCGCATCGATCCCATGGACGCCGCAAGAATGACGTCCGGGTTGCGATCGATCAGCACCTCCAGACTGATTTGCGGGTATTGAGATGAAGCATCGCTGATGATGTTGGCTCCTCCGCAAATCTCGATCATCTGCCCCACATAGGAGGCGGGACCGGCCGCAGTCAAAGGCTCGTCCCAAGTCAGGTAAAACGCCGTGACACGTTTCTCCGGTTTGATGGTCTCGGCAATCTCTTGGATGGCACGAACGCGACTCCGCAGTCGTTCTATCAAAGGCCCCGTCGCCTTCTCGCGACCGACCAGCGTTCCAAGCATCTTCAATTCGCGAAACAATTCGTCAAAGGATTCGGCCCCCAGTGCCACGACCGGAATATCAAGGCGGTCAAGTTCGGCGATGATCGGCTCGTGAATTCTGCCGGCGGCGACGACCAGTTCCGGCTGCAGCGAGACAATTTTTTCCAAGCTGATGCTCTTGCTCGAAAAACCGCCGATCTTCTCGCGCTCCCGAGATTCCGGGGGATAGTTGCAATAACTCGTGACGCCCACGACACGATCTCCGGCTCCGACGGCAAACAACTCTTCTGTGTTCTTCGGCGCCAGAGAGACGATTCGTTCCGGGCGGCGTGGCAGCGTGACCTTCCGATGCAAACTATCTGTCACGGTGCGCGGGGCCTCGTTGTGGGACGGCTCACTCGGTGCCGCGTCTGGAATCTCCAGGTCCTCCTTGGACTTGGTCGGAGCGGCCGGTTCCAGACGTGTGCCGCAACCGGCTGCGGCAAACAACCACAGAAACAGCAGCCCGGCCACGTGAGAATTCTCGGCAAAGTCAAGGAGACGTAACGGCATATGAATAAACTCCAGAAACTGCATCAATCGGTC